>NZ_JBYTAV010000015.1:0-111070 GCF_058788535.1 Undibacterium sp. FW305-107 | reverse complement strand
TTTCTTCATCATGTTGAGGCCTCTTTGTGATTGAGTTTCCTCTTATTTCACTGTCCTGGCAAATTAGACCACTACAGACCACTACAGCGAGACAAGAAAAGGGAGTAGCTGCCGGGCTACCCCCGGCCCGCAATCTTAAATAACGTACGAAATCATTTGAAAATCAAGTTCTTAGCAGTGCGCAATTCTGATGTGTAACGCATTTTACGGTATGTTAAGAACGCCGCTGGATTCCAGCCAAAAGCACGCTGGAATGACGTAAATTAGATTGTCCGTAAATCAAAGAGTCCTTAGCTCGGTTAAGCAAGTATGATAGACTCATAATCATAAGCTCATCACCCTACCCTGATCTCCCTAACCCCCTTCCCCAACTTCCGTCTCAACAAAGTCCGCAACGTCACCCCATCCGCATACCCCACCAGCCCCGCAATCTGCTCCACACTGTGATTGGATGTCTTCAACAAATGCACCGCTTTTTCTATGCGCAAATCCTGCACATACGACACCGGTGTCTTGCCCAATACTTCATGAATACGCCGTGCCAGCGTACGCTTGCTGGTCGCCAGTGCATCGGCTGCATCATCCAGATTAAAACCCTGGTCAAGATGGCTGCGCGCCCAGCGGTCGAAGCGCTCCACCATGGGATCAGCATGCGACAGATGATCGGAAATGATATAGGCCGTCTGTGAAGGCCGGCTATCAACCACCAGGTAGCTGGCGACCAGATTTGCCAGTTCAGGGTTGCTCTGCCGTATCAGCCACAGCATCATATCCATATGGCTGAAGGCTGCGCCAGCAGTCAGAAACTGGCCGGACTGCACTATCATGTGGCTGGTGTTCAGACGTACTGTTGGATAACGCTGGCGGAACAGGGGATTGAGCCACCAGGTGGTAGTCGCATCCCGCTCGTCGAGCACTCCGCTTTCTGCCAGTACGAAAGTGCCTATGCAGGCTGCGGCAATCCGTACACCATCATCAGCCCAGCGGCGCAAGGCGGCGCTCGCGTCCTTGACATCAGGGCGTGCCAGGGCCTGCATCAAGGTATCCGGCATCTTGTAACCCAGCGCAGGAACGATGACCAGATCAGGTGCTGACACGTCATCCGCCCGCGCCACGGTTACACTCATGCCTTGCGCGGTTTGTACACGCCGCCGCATACCCACCAATGAAATCTTAAAGGGCGGTGCCGGGTTGGCCTGCATGCCCGACAATTCATTCGCCGTCGTCAGTGCATCAAGGACGATGGACAGGCCGGTATCGAAAACGCCATCAAGGGCGAGGATGTTGATGTTCATGGCTAGTTCATGGAGAAGGGTCATGGAAAACGCATGGCACGCTTATGACAAACTCATTGGCACGATTCATACCAAAGATGTCAATCGCGCCAGTATCAGGCAAGTCCTTTGATCTGTAAAGTCTCTCTTCATCGCAATCCTGCGATGCAAACATAGATTCAAGCACATGGAGATAAATCATGATCAAGCATGCCCTGTTCGCCCGTTTTGAAGCCAAACCCGGCAAAGCCGCCGATGTTGCCGCCTTTCTGGAAATGGGCCTGGCCCTGGCTAACCAGGAAAGCACCACACCTATCTGGTTTGCCCTGCAATTATCTGACAACGTATTTGGTGTTTTCGATGCGTTTGAGAATGAAGCAGGCCGGCAGGCACATTTGCAAGGACCTATCGCCCAGGCATTGATGGCGAAGTCTGAGGAATTGTTTACCGGTCCACCCAGCATAGAAAAAATCGAGGTGTTGGGCTTAAAAAATCTGGCAAGATAAGCAGAGATCGCCGCAAAGTTAATCTGGCGTTGTTGCGTCCTCTTGCCGTACTAAAGTACTGTCTGCGATGACGCGCCTAGCCGGGGGCGCCGAGCCAGTTTAACTTTGCAACAATCTCTATACCGGAATAGAAGGAGAAACCGCATGTACGAAAAAACCTTGATAGCAGGCTGGGGCGATATGGACTTTAATTCCCATATGCGTAACACAGCGTATCTCGATAAATCTGCCGATGTACGCATGATGTATTTTGCTGACTGCGGTTTCCCCATGGCCGAGTTCATGCGCTTGCGCATAGGTCCGGTCGTCATGAAAGATGAGGTCGAATACTTTCGTGAATTTCACTTGCTTGACGAAGTCACCGTCACGCTGAGCCTGGCGGGTTTGTCAGAAGATGGCAGGCGGTTCAAGATACGCAATGAATTTTTCAACAAGGGCAAACTGGCGGCACGTGTCACTTCGCTGGCAGGCTGGCTGGACCTGAATGCGCGCAAACTGGTTACGCCACCCGATAAATTATTGGAAGCGATGCGGCAAACTACCCATGCCGAAGACTTTGTGGTTCTGCCAGATAGTTCATCAACCAATTGAAGGGAACAACATGAGCATACGCATAGTCCAGCTGGGTACAGCACGCGCAGCAGATGAAGGTCTGCGCATAGGCACGGTAAGGCGGCCACCTCGGGGGGTACCCAAAGCAGAATTTGCCAGCCGCAATTATTACGATGTCTGGTTACCTAATTTGTCACCGAGTGCAAATTTGATGGCCAAAGGCAAAGCGGTCAGCACGCCTGCCGAGTGGGCCAGCTTCACCCGCAGCTTCAAGGCAGAAATGAATGAGGCAGATGCCAGCAAGGTATTGGATTTGCTGGCGGCAATGTCAAAGACGACGAATTTTTCTGTGGGTTGTTATTGCGAAGATGAGAGCCGCTGCCATCGTTCCATACTCAGACAGTTGTTAACTGAGCGTGGCGCGGAAATAAGTTAGTCGCATTTTTTCCCGCACCTGGTGGCGGCATGGCGATGGTAATCCGTCACCAAGCCATCTTGAATTTCTACATGACAGCAATCCAGTACTTTGCCCTTCAGCATGCTACGGCCACGCGCTGCCCGGCTTTTAATGGCAGACAAGCTTAGCCCTGTCTGGTCGGCCAGATGACGCAAGCTGCGGCCCTGTAATTCAGTCGCCATCAGGGTATCACGATATTTATCCGGCAGTTGCTGGATGAAGACCTGCAAGCAGCTTGCCAAGCTGGCATGCAGTTGCAGGTCGTCGGCCTGCTGTTCAGGCATGTTCTCATCGAGTTCTTCCAAGCTCACACCCTGACTGCGGTAATAATCGACCAGCGTGGTGCGGGCAGCTGCATACAACCAGCCTGTCAGGTTTTCAATCTGGCGTTTGTTCAGCAGGGCCTTGACAAAGATATCCTGCAAGATATCGTCTGCCAGGCTGGTATCGGCAATACGCCTGCGCAGGTAAGTGCGCAAGCTGGCTTGCAAGTCACCAAATGCTTTCGCCAAATCCTCGCTATTTTGTGTCAGTTGCAGCATGATTCCTTACCGGCATTGGCTGCCCTGGGGACGCAACAGGCAGCAGTTTCTATAGCATTTTCACCATTCTCCTTATGCAAGGGAATGCAGCAAGCGCCGTTTTGCGTTGCAGTGTCTTCACCAAATACCTCAGCGTCTGACATAGTGAGGAAATGTTCCCACGGCAAACCCTGGGGGTCAACTATCCAGTGTTTTTTACTATTTGCATAGCAACAAGTCGCGGCTTCCTGGTCCAGGGTCTGCGCGCCCGAAGCAGCATCAGCCAGTATCTTCAATTGCGCCAGCTCTTCAGCCGTATCAGCCTGCATGCCAAAATGATTCAGGCCAGGTACATGGCCGCGTGTGGAAATGGCAAAGTTGATGCGAGGATCATCAAGCATCCATTTCGCATAATCTGTCTGCTGCTTTGCTGGTACCTGCCCAAACAGTTGCGTGTAAAAAGCAATGCTGTGGTCCAGGTGATCTACGGCGATATGTACATGAAAGCGTTTCATTTCTTACTCCTGTCTATAAAAACAATGTGTGTGGTGTTACACAGGTATAGACGGATTTGCAGGAAAAGGTCGCAAAGAAATTTCTGGTTTATCCTGAAAATATCTTGATGTATCAGCTCAATTGCTTGCACAGCACACGATTTTCGTGTGCTTCGCCATCCATGAAAAAACTTGTGCTGCCAATGTCTGCATATCCCTGTCGGGCATAAAATTGCAATGCCCTGGCATTATGCACCCAGGGTGTCAGCCACATCAGGTCGGCACCACGCTGTATCGCGCCGGTTTCAGATGCATGTAAAAGCAGGCTACCTAGCCCCATGCGGGTAAAGGGTTCCTGCACATACAGCCGGTCGAGTTCGGCAGGATGTGTGGCAATAATTAGTCCCTGTCTGGCTCCGATTGTGACCTGAGAAAATCCCAACAGATGGCCGTCATGCTCTGCAACATGAAAGAAAGTGCCTTTCTGATCCAGCAAACTGGTGATAGCGGATACCGAAAATGAATGCAGCACTTCCCTGGCTATAGCCGGACGTATACCTGTCGTCGCATAGGTATCAAGAAAAACCTGTGTCGCCAGTATGCTCAGGCAAAGCGCATCCTCTTGCGTGGCAGGCCGTATCTGTACAGCTATACTCATATTTCATTCTGTAGTTTTGGTCACCGCTTCGATGTGATGACCATCAGGATCAACTAAAAATGCAGCGTAGTAATAAGGTCCATAGTCAGGACGCAAACCCGGTGCGCCATTATCGCTGCCACCTATGGCTAGCGCCGCCTGATGAAACTGGTCAACTGCTGTGCGCGTCACTGCGGTAAAGGCCAGATGAAAACCTGGGCCCGGTGGGCTGGCATCCGGTCTTAATTTCAGGCATAAGATATCTTCATCGTCATGCAAGCCATAACCCAGGGCGGTATCGTCCTCAAACACGCGCCTGTAACCCAAGGCACCGAGGGCAGCATCATAAAATGCACCTGCCAAGGTCAGATCGCGTACGCCCAAAGAAATGTGGTGCAACATAAAATTTTATTCCTGTTTCAAATAACATTAAAAAGCGTATCGACAAGCTGTCGTATTCAACTCAATTCGCCAAACATCCAGTACTGGCTGACATCAGCAAAGTCATCCTCAGCATGACAGAACTGCATGCCGATTTCGTTCATGTTTCCTGAAAGTGGTAATTGCCATATCTGACTAAGGCTGGTGTCGTGGATGCGCTTTGCGCTTAACTTCGTATCTGCAGCAGACACTGAAATTTTGCTCTGAAAGTAAGCCTCATCCAGGTAGATACAAATTTCGCTGGCAAACATCTGTGGCAGGCAGATCAGGCAAGTCACCCGGTAAGAACTGGCCCAGGCTGGTTTGGCACTGATCAAGTGTTCGCAGGCTTGCAATAACAGGAGGGCAATTTCGCGCTTCGTCGACTGTGTACTTTGCCTGCCTTCCAGCATGGCCCAATCGGCAGGGATTTTCCAATTCCAGTAGCATGTATTTTCTGCCAGTTCTGCGGCTGCAGGAAAATTATCCTGGAAAGAGTCCGACCATTTATGCAGGGCACGCAAGCGGCGGGGTATGCCCCTGAGTTTCTTTTCTGCTGTATGTACAGGCATGACTGCTTGTGCCTAACGGCTACTGGTCAGCACATCCGCTTCCAGCGTAGCAGCACCTGCAGCAACCAGCTCTGCCGCAATTTGCGGTATCAGGACATCAGCACTCAATTCAAGCACACGTGCCGAAGAAATAAAACAGCGGGTCTTGCCTAGCTGATTCAGGGCCTGGTCCAGGCTGAGCTGGCGCAATTCCAGCAAGATAAAAGCCAGCATTACTTTGACGGCATTGCGGGCATTACGTCGCGGGTCTGCCTGCAAATAAGCGAGGCGGGACTCGGCACGTGCCAAAGCCGCCTCTACATTGCCGAACGCCGGACCATGGCCGGGGATGACAATACGCGGCTGGAGTTCGCGTATGACTTGCAGGATGGCAGCTTGTTCAGCAAAACCGGACTCACCTTCAAGCTCGGGGAAAATAATGCCAAAGCCATTTTCCCACAGGGCATCGGCAGAGATCAGTATGCCTTCCTGTGCACAATACAGGATCATGGAATGTGGATCATGGCCAGGTGCAGACAATACCTGCCATTGCATGCCACCCAGTTGCAACTCATCGCCATGCTGTATCGCCGCGTCAAAGCTGAAGCGCTCGCAACGTTGACCAGTGGCGGCATAAGTCAAAGCCTCTTCATCCCAGACTGCAACTGCAGCTGTGTCGGCCACGGGGATCAGGGTACGGCAGCCATACAGGCGCTGCAAGCTGGCATTACCACCGCAATGATCAGAATGCAGATGAGTGTTCACCAGCAAATCGAGTTTGCGACCATCCAGAGCTTGCTGCATCAATGCCACAGTCTGCGGTGCGTGGCTCAGATAACCGCTATCCACCAGAGCTGTCTGTTGTTCATCAATGAACAGGATATTGTTCGAGGACAGCCAGCCCCGCTCAAAGACTTGCATGCTGGCAGGCAGTTGCATCATGCCTTGCCTGCTACTTTGCGTTGCTGACCATAGGGCATGGTTTGCGCAGCAGCCAATTCTGCTGATGCGAAGAAAGCATCACCTTGCAGATAAGCTTGCAGCATGTCTGTGCTATCGAAGCCCCAGAAGCAGCGGCCATCGACTACCGCAGTTGGCACGCCAAACACGCGGGCGGCAATGGCGAGTTCGCCATTACGTTTTAGCGCATCTTTGACAGCGACATCATCGAGCATGGCAGGCGTCACCTGCAACTCGTCCAGCAAGGCTTGCCAGTGTTCTGCCTGTGCCGGTATATGACCGTCACGCCAGACGAAGCGGAACAGTCTCTGTACGACGGCCTCGGTACTATCCAGAGCCAGACACAGGCGCAATAAAGGCAGGGGATTGAAAGGATGCTCGGGCAGCATGCGCAAAGGAATGCCATGTTTGTGTGCCAGCCAGGCGCAATGCTCAAAAGTCCACTGGCGCTTGGGTGCAATCTCTGCCGGGCCTTTGTTGTCCCAATGATTGAGCAGGCCAGCGAATAAAACTGGGCGGTAACTGATCTGCTCTACGCCTTGCAAACGCCCCAGCATTTCACTCTGCAAATAAGCAAAGGGAGAAATAAAATCGAAATACCAGTCCAGTTGTTTCATTAATTACCCTTTCTTCCTCAAACACTCAAGGCAGCATTCTTTGCTGTACCAGATCCCAGATTTCCAGTTTCTTGTGATTGTCGGCCTTGCTCCAGCAGATGATTTCATCGATGTTGCGATAACAGCCCGTGCACAGGCCGGTCTTGTCATCCATACGGCAAATATTGACGCAGGGTGAAGGTACGGTCGCCCCGGGTTTCATGACAAACTGGGCAGGGTCAAATTCATACAGGATATTCATGCGCGCAAAGCCACATCAGCGACGGGCGCGCCGGTCATTGTTTTCAATTGCGCAGGCGTCAGTTTGAATACCGCGTGAGGGTGACCGGCAGCTGCCCAGACATGCGCATATTGCAGCAAATCTTCGTCTATCAGCATGACAGTTTTTTCCAGATGGCCGATAGGGCAAACCCCACCTATGGCATAACCGATTTTTTCCTTGACGAAGCGGGCATCCGCCTTGCCCAAGGGGCCGACGATAGCCGCTACCTTGCTCTCATCAACACGGTTGATACCGCTGGCAACGACCATGACGGCAGCATCATCAAGCAAGCGACGGAAGACGATGGATTTGGCGATTTCTGCCACCTGGCAACCCAGACCGGCAGCGGCCTCGGCAGAAGTTTTGCCGGTTTCCGGCAACATGACGACAGTTTGATCGTGCCCCAGGCTATGCAGCAATTGGGCAACGCGCTGGGCGGTTTCAGGTAAGGCAGTATCTTTAGACATGATGCGCAGGCAAAATAAAACAAAACCTGTTTATATCACAAGCAAAGTCCGTGTGCTCAGTGTGTCTATTTAGCTGGTGAGTTCTAACCGTGCCATTCAGCAAGTAAGGCTGCATGCTGTGCTGGCACTTCAAAATATTTCATGGCAGCGCGATACTCATTGCCGCTCAGTATGGAATAAATGCAGGTTGCCTTGCAGACTACCTGGGTGCGTTGTGAAGCGTCACCGGGCTTGGGGACTTCCATCATCATCTGGTAAGTCTGCTTTTCTTTGAGGACAGCGCTGCACTGCATTTGTATGCTGCCTGAAGTAAAGTTGACTATCTTGGCTGGCACGATCTGACCAGGAAGCACCTGTATAGCACCGCGCCACGTAACGTTGGCGCGCGCAGCGTTGCGGGAATCACTCATACGGACAAATACCTGAAATGCAAATTCATGGACAGAATAAAATGATGCGGCGCGGAAACTATTATTGTACCGATTTCTGCGCTTGCCAGCAGAAACTATTTCAACTCATTTTCAACTCCTTTGCATTCTGTGCCAGCCAGTTAGCGACGCCCGCTGCCGCAACCCTGGCGGTAGCGAAACAGGCTGTCAACAAATAGCCACCCGTCGGTGCTTCCCAGTCCAGCATTTCACCTGCAAAAAACAGGCCGGGATGCTGCACCGCCATCAGGTTTTCATCCAGTGCTTCAAAGCGCAGGCCGCCAGCACTGCTGATGGCTTCATCTATGGGTCTGGTCGCCTGCAGCACCACAGGCAAAGCCTTGATAGCCTGCGCCAATAGCTTGGCTTGGGCAAAGTCCGTTTTGTCCAGACATTCATGCAACAAGGCAGTTTTTAATGCATCCAGACCCAGGCGGGTTTTCAGATGACTGGACAATGAGCGTGAACCCCGCGGATGTTCCAGTTCAGCCAGTACTTTTTCCATGGGCGTATCCGGCAGCAAATCCAGCTCCAGTACTGCCTTGCCCTGACTTTGCAATTGCTGACGCAGTGCAGCAGACAGTGCGTAAATCAGACTGCCTTCGACGCCAGTTGCGGTAATAACAAACTGCCCCTTGCGCATAGGCTGGTTACCACCCTGCACCCTGGCAGCAACTGTCAATATTGGCTGACCGGCAAACTTGTTTTTGAAAAATGTGCTCCAGTCCAGATCAAAGCCACAATTGGCTGGCTGCAAGTCTGCAACATCCAGTCCCTGCTGCCTGAGCAAGTTCACCCATGCGCCGTCCGAACCCAACCTGGCCCAACTACCGCCACCAAGCGCAAATACCTGAGCCCGTGCGGGCAGGCAGATTTCGCCATCTGGCGTGGCAAAGCGCAATTGACCTTGCTCATCCCAACCCAGCCAGCGATGCCGCATATGGAAACGCACACCTTGCTGGCGCAGGCGATGGAGCCAGGCACGCAATAAAGGGGCGGCCTTCATATCAACTGGGAACACGCGGCCTGAACTGCCGACATAGGTCTCGATACCCAAGCCTTTGACCCATGCACGCAAGGCCGTGGCATCAAACTGCCCTACCATGGGTGCCAGTTGTGCCTCGCGTTCGGCATACCGTGTCATGAAAGAGACAGAATTTTCAGAATGTGTAAGGTTCATCCCCCCCTTGCCTGCCATTAAAAACTTGCGCCCTACCGAAGGCATGGCATCATAGACATCGACAGCTATACCTCGCAGAGCCAGGGTTTCTGCCGCCATCAAACCGGCTGGCCCACCGCCAATAATGGCAACATTATCAGGCTGCCGGTGATGTGTTTTAGTCACGTATGTTTGCATAAGTTTGCGTCATAATATGGTTTTGCATGTTCTGCTTCGCTGCCGCCTTACATGCAAGCAAAGCGGATTGGTTTCTGACTGAATTCACCAGAAGTTACAACCAGGTCCCCCTATGGTCAATCTGGATCGTGCTACGCTAGACTTAGTGGTTGCTTGCATCAGCGTGATTTCCATGCTGGTCATGCTGGCGGTTTGGCATATCAACCGTGACATACCCGGCACTGGCGTCTGGGCTGCAGCTGCATCCATGATCGCACCGGCCTTTTTACTGATACGCCTGATCAATGTCATCGACATCCCGATGTCTTTGATCGTCGCCTTTAATAATTCCCTGACCCTGACCACCACCCTCCTGATGCTGGAAGGCACCCTGCGTTTTCGCGGTTATCCGTCCCAGATACGCTGGCGCTGGGGTCTGGTATTGATCCCGGCGTTTGTCTTGCTGGCATTCCTCAACCGGGACGACATGATACGCCGATATCTGTTCCACGATGTTATCGCAGCCAGCCTGATGCTGAGCACGGCTTTTATATTAATCTGGAAAACCCGCGACCTGGACTTGCTGGCAGCCTGCATAGGGGCGATTTCCCTCATCATCATGGCAGCCGGTTTCATCATGCGCTGGCATCTGGCTTTTATTTCTAACAACAATGCAGAACTGGCCAAACATCCATTACTGAACTTCATCTATCTGATCGTGGTGTTGTGCCTGCTGGGCTGGACTTATGGCGTCAGCGTCTGCTGCAATCTGCGCGCCCAGAAAAGCATACTGGAAATGGCCAGGGAAGATGCCCTGACTGGCTTGCCAAACCGCCGTCATGTTGATGAGATGCTGGACAAAGCCATCGCCCAGAGTGGCCGCAACCAGCAAGGCTTTGGCTTTATCCTGATCGATCTGAATCATTTCAAGTCAGTCAATGACCGCTTTGGTCATCAGGCTGGTGATTTGTTACTCAAAGAAGTCGCCAGACGCCTTAAAAGCTTCTGCCGCCACGCCGACTTCGTTGGCCGCATAGGCGGCGATGAATTCGTTGCCCTGACCTTTGGCATCAACCAGGCATCCCAGCTGGACAGCACGCTGCTGCGCCTGAAAAAAATCCTGGAAGGCCCCTGCACCATACAAGGCCACAGTGTAGAAGTCGAAGCCGCCTTGGGCAGCGCCCTCTTCCCCACCGACGGCCGCAGCGCCGACAAACTAATGCAAACCGCCGACCAACGCATGTACATCGACAAGTCAGTGCCAGAAAGCATACTCGCTGCGATAACGCAAAGAGCTTAAAAAACAAAAGCCGGACATCCGGCTTTAAACACTCAGCAATTTTTTAATAGGTCTGAGTAAGCGTAGCGAGCGACGTGAGTTTGGGTTAAGAAGCGCAATCGTACTTTAGTACGATGACGAATTTGCGAATCAGCAGACCCAAAATCGCGCCGCGCAGTAGCTTAATCTGGCCTATTTTGACCAGAACTTTTGATAGTGCGTGCGGAAATCGTTTGCCGGCTCAAACATATTCTTTTGTCCACCGTCATACGCAATATTCTGCGCTGTCACCAAATGCAAGGCACTCACATAGTTGCTATGCTCGGCAGCAGAAAAAGCGCGATTCATTTCATCCACGATTTGCCAGGCATGCATGGACAAAGGTTCAGGCACAGTCGCAGTTTGCAGGCTATTGGCGCGTATGCGCTTGTAGGCGGTAGGTGAACCGTCACCAGCGGAAACAGCAACCAGCTTGTTACTTGCCACCAGGCTTGCTGTGGTTGGCACTTCCAGCAAGTCAAAATAGAAATCATTGACACCGATGACATGCGTCCACTTGGCACCATGACGCTTGACCAGACTTTCGGCTACGGCCTTCATCTTGATATGTGCTTCTGCCAGAGGTACGTCTTCCAGACTCAGTAATTTACAGCCTTCACACTGGCGTATGGTTTCAACGATGGCGGTGGATTTGGCCAGCAGGTAGGGATTCGAAGAGTCGGTAAATACCACGATGCCAGCTTTATTATTGGAATCGACCACGGTATACAAGGCTGCCAGTTGCCCGACTTCTTTGGGATTGGTGCCGATATTGGTAAACAAGCCATCGGTCGGACCATTCTTGACCGACGCATGCCAGCCAACCACGGGAACCTTGGCCTTGGCTGCTGCAGCCATACCCTTGCTTTGACTTGTGACGTCCACACCTGCCAGTATGATGCCATCGGCTTTCATATCCAGCGCCTGGCTGATAATCAGTGCCCCCTGATTGCAACGGCCACGACAATTGATGGGCAAGACTTCCCAGCCGGCACTGGCGCTGGCTTCTCGCACACTGTTGAAGACACCACTGACGCCTGCATCACTCATGTCTGCAGCAATAAAGATGATTTTCTTTTTCTTTTGCAGTGCAGGTCCATCAACCGGGCCTTCCCAGCGATTCTTGAGAGACGCAGCTCTGGCCACTTTGGCGTTGGCGCGGCTGAGAAATTGCATGGGATTTTCTTGTGCGGCAGCGGCACTAATAAAGCTGAACACAACAAATAACGCGGTCAAGCACTTACTTTTGGTAGCAGTCATGATTCTTGGCAGGTCAGGTTGGTAACGAAAATCTGCATACGCACGTAGCGCACACACAAACTTTAATTTTTTCGATTGAAACAAATACTTACAACTGCGCAATGATTATTGCAGAAAAAAGCGTCAAGTAAATAGAGTTTCCGTACCAAGGGGCCAGCGTCGAATATTAAGCATTAAAACGATTGATATAAAGAATAAAATTTTCCACAAGTAAAAATTTCCTGTGGAAAATTTCATTCTTTTTAACAACACCTACTATGACGAACCAATTAACAACAGTTCAAGCTGCACCAATTTGGGTTCATCCGGGTTCAAATCACTGCTTATTGTGTGATTTTCGTATGAATATCACGTAAGTTCCGTTTGAATACTGCTTGAACATCGCTTGAATACCATATATCGGGCTGCTTACTCCCAATGTACATCTGCCGAACCCATGCGTTCTACATTCCTTTTTGCCGGGTTGCCCATGACATGGACATCGCCACTACCTGTGACCTTGAGCTTGATCTCCTGGCTGGCAAATACTTTGCTGCTGGATGAACCGGTGGAATTCAGATTGACTACCGCACTTTTCAATGCCGCCGCTTTCAAATCGCCTGAGCCCGATATTTTGACATTGAAGTTTTTAACCTGGCCTTTGACGATGCTGTCGCCAGAGCCGTTGGAAGTAAGTTCCAGCAAATCGCTGTTACCCACACCCAGATTCAGGTCGCCACTGCCATTCAGGCTGGCAAATACCTGCTGATACTCGCCATCCAGATTGATATTGCCAGAGCCGTGCAAGCTTACTTCGAGCTTGTTGCCTTTAAAACCTTTGATGACGGCATCGCCACTGCCAGAAGTCTGCAGTTTTTCCAGATTAGGCAAACTCAGCTCTATCCTGCTTTGCTCGGTTTTTCCTACCGAGATATAAATCCCGCGTGTGCCTACGTAAAGAGTATTGCCTTCCAGCCTGGTGGTCACCCGTGACACCAGTTTGGCATCACCCTTGACCAGCAACTCTGGCGTTGCTGCCTGTTTCAGCGCCAGATCGATCGGGCCACTGAGTACAATATTAACGATGGATGCAGTGACGGGGCGAACTTCACTGGCAGCAGAACCGGTGCTGACGACATTGCTGGCATGGGCCCTGATAAAGACCACGCTGGATGCTGTCAAAACCACGGCCAGACCCAACATGCCTATACCTGTGCGAATGATGTTTTTCATTTTTTTCTCCTGAAGCTAAATGAAACCAAAAAAACTGAGTGAAACTAAAAAAAGTAAATTTGCTGTGTGCTGGCCTATCAGGCTGCATGACCAAGCTGCAGTTGCGACAAGTTCCAGCGTAAATAGTGTTTAAAGCCGATGAAGGTATATTTGGTCATGAACATGCTCAACATCATCAAAACGATGGAGCCCAGCAACAAACCCAGTCCTGTGAATAATTTGGTGCCGGAAAAGTGATTGCCAACCTCTATATGCAATTTTTCTGTCTGGGTTTCTGTCCTTACTGTACGTGTGACTGCAGATGCGGACGCTGCAGATGAAGCAACAGATGATGCAGGAGATGACGCAACTACGGCAGCTGCCTGGTCATTGTCATCCTGCTTTTCGCCGTCAATCAGGATACCTGTTTCAGTCACATCAACCCTGACATTATGTTTATGCATGCGATGATTATCATTGCGATTGTGCACATAGTGCCTGCCAGCAGGTATATCAACGCTGAACTGTTCTACCCCGGAGATGCTGGCGGCAGTAATACCTATGCCTGCCACATACATCACCAGTGCAACTATATAAGCAGAGCACAAGAGGCTGAAGTAGGCCACGGCAGGTATCAGCATGAACAGATTGAAGATCATCAGGCCGATCAGGGCAACCAGCAAACCGGCGACATTACCCAGACTGAAATTTGTTTTTAATGCTTCATAACGTGTGCTGGCTCTCTTTTGCGCCGCCAGCAATTCAGGTTTGGGCAGGCCGGCAGCAATTTCTTCTTCCGACTTGCCGGCAACCATGGCATCAACAAACTTGCGCTCATATTCCCACATGGTGTCTTCAATAATACTGGCGGGCAAGCCATCCAGGGCCTGACGCAGCGCGTTCATATATGCAGTCTTGTTCATTGCCGTCTCCCGTTCTTGAATTTGGTATGCTCAGAATAAGCAAAGCAAAGCGAGGCAGCCACCGACATGCGACAGTGCGCAAATTTCTGGGGATAAACTGCGAAACCCGGGGATAGTCCGCGGCCATCTGCTACAGCAAAAGAAGGAGATAATAGTAGTTTGCTATGACATGTGCATGTCTGCCACACGTCAACCACATGTCAGACACTTGCCAGCTAGCAGACAGGGTATGGGACTGGTGTTGCATTATTATCCAGCCATTCCTGCAAATGAATGGTATCTTCGCCCAGCAAATGCAGGCCCAGGCGGCTGCGACGCCAGAGTATATCTTCTACCGTGCGCGCCCATTCGTGGCTGACCAGATAGGCTGCTTCGGCAGTATATAAGCCAGGCACCAGCATCTCGCCCATATCAGCCAGCGAATATTTATCTTTCAATAAGACATGGATGCGGCTGCCATAGGCGTGAGCGTAGCGCTCTGCCAGATGGGGTGGCAACCAGGCATATTGCTGCTGGCATTGTTGTATGAACAAGTGAAATTCGCTGACAGCGCGGTTTTCCGGGGATGCACCATAGATATCGCCACCGGGCAGGCAGGCATGCTCAGTCCAGGCGGAGTTGGCATTGTTGAGCAGGGGGGCCAGCATGGACAGGGCTTCTTCTGCCAGTTTGCGGTAAGTAGTGATCTTGCCGCCAAACACGTTCAGCACTGGCGCACCGGCGGTATCGAGCTCCAGACTGTAGTCGCGGGTCAGGGCGGCCGCTTTTTCCTTGCCCGCCCCGACGGCTTCTTCCACCAGCGGGCGCACGCCGGAATATGACCACAGCACATCGGCAGGGCTGACGGACTGTGTAAAATAATGGCTAGCCAGCCCACACAGATAGGCAATCTCATCCGCACTGATCGCGACCTCATCCAGCGAGCCCTGGTAATCCAGATCTGTCGTACCTATCAAGGTAAAGTCTTGCTCATAGGGTATGGCAAACACGATACGGCCATCAGGATGCTGGAAGATATAGGCATAAGGATGATGAAACAGGCGCCGCACAACAATATGGCTGCCCTTGATCAGCCTCAGGGTCTTTGCCGCCCCCTGATGCAAGACTTGCTGCAGAGTGTTGACTGCCCAGGGGCCACTGGCATTCACCAGACTACGGCTTTGTACCATCATCATGCTGCCATCAGCCTTTTGCAATTGCACCAACCAGTGCTCATCTTGCCGTCTGGCCGAGACGCAACGGGTGCGCGTCATGATGGTGGCGCCTTTTTCTGCAGCCTGCATGGCATTCAGCACAACCAGGCGGGCATCATTGACCCAGCCATCGGAATAGGCAAAACCACGGCGAAAGTCAGCCAGCAAGGGTTGCCCGGCAATATGTTGTTGCAAATTGATGGACTCAGCACCCGGCAGCAATTCGCGCTTTGCCAGATGATCATATAAGAACAAGCCTGCCCTGATCATCCAGGCCGGGCGCTGTCCTTTGTCATGTGGCATGACAAAACGCAAAGGACTGATGATATGCGGCGCAGATCGCATGAGTACCTCGCGCTCTTGCAAAGCCTTGCGCACCAGGCCAAATTCATAATATTCAAGGTAACGCAAACCGCCATGGATGAGCTTGGTCGATGCTGATGAAGTATGTGAGGCCAGATCATCTTTTTCACACAAGAGTACGCTCAGGCCACGCCCGGCAGCATCGCGCGCTATGCCAGCGCCATTGATGCCACCGCCGATGACGAGTACATCGACTTCTGGCATGGCGGCTTGACTCTTCATTTTTTGACCAGATGATTCGGTAACCAGCCTATACCATGCGCGTGCAGGCTTTGGATATACAAGCGGTCCTCGGTTTCGGTAACACCTGTAGTTTCCGGGTAGTGTCCGGTCGGGTCTTGTAAATCTGCAACGATTTTGCCAGCTTCATTGAAAGCCAGCACATGGCCATAGGCGGGTGGCACGGGCCATAGTACACGCGGCAAACGCAGCGTAATGCTGCGCAGCCAGGGTTTTTCTGCCATGTTATCAATCGCCGCGCCACGCGGTTTGGCCAGCCCCAGCCAGATACGTCCATCACGGCCACGCATGAGATTGTCCGGGTAGCCTGGCAAATCGCGCAGCAAAATGCTGGCCAGTTTTTTATCTGGCTTGCTCTTCAGATGCAACTCCTGAGCGTTGATGGAAATTTTCCAGATACGGTATTCACCGGTTTCAGCCACGATGAGGTTTTGTTCATCGGCGCTGAGTGCCAGACCATTGGCGAAACACAGGCCATCGGCAATGACGTGCGTCTGTTTAGTGGCGGGATCATATTCCAATACCCGTCCGGTAGAAGAATGTTCAAGAATGTCGAGTACGCTGGCATGGAAGGTGCCGCCGGATTCTTTGGCACCAAAGCGCTGGCTGGCATCGGTGAAATAAATCTTGCCAGTCTTGGCAACCACCACGGCATCAGCGTACAAGATAGGGCTGTCGCCGATTTTGTCGGTAAGGACAGTGATTTGCTTGTCAGGGGAAATCAAGAGTATGCCGCGGAAGGCATCTGCGGCAATCATATTGCCTGCAGCATCAAACATGAAACCCAATACCCGCCCGCCAGTATTCACCCAGACTTCGCGCTGGCTGCCATCGGCCTGCATGCGCAGAATCGCACCGGATGTGACGGCGGCATACAGCTTGCCATCCGGGCCTATGGCGATATGCTCAGGTCCGGTTTCTTCACCTATCTCTATGGTTTTCAGGGCTGCCAGCTTTTCATTGCGTGCATGCGGTGGCGAATAACCTGCAAAAGGTGTCGCCTGCCAGGCAACTGGATTGATGGGCACAGGTGCCAGCAAGAGGTAGGCGGCCAGGATCGCCACCAGGGCAAGTATCAGCAATAGCAGGCGTATGATCCATTTTTTCAACACTCATCTCCTTGCAGTTCAGGACAGCGCGACAAGACTTCCCACAGGGAAATCCAGGCAAGCCTGTATTTTGCACTGCCTGAATAATATTTTGATATTTATTTTAGAGGGATGTTGCAAGGAGGCAGACAAAAACAAACTAGAACTCAACCGTGGCAACGTACGGCATCATAAGTACGCAGCCAGGTCATTTGCAAAATCCGGGCATCATTGCTGGCCCGGTGGCGGGAAATATGCAGATCTTCCTCTACCTGATCCTTGGTCGCATGCCACAGGCTTTCTTGCTGTGGACTGATGATTTCGCGCAAGTCCGCCAGACGAAAACTCGGCACCCTGTCAGCGGCATCATATAAGAGTGCCATCCAGACGTAGTCCTGCGTCCAGCCATCGGTATACACCGTCATGCCTGCCAGTTGGGTATTGAGTTGCTCAGTCACCAGACTGGCTGACTTGCCTCTTTCCACCAGTATCTCCCGCGGGATGCGGTGGATGCGGGCGGCATGTATATCCCAGTGCTGCCAGTCAGACTCTGGCCTGATAAGCGTGCACCAGCCTTCGCCATGACGACGCGAGTAGCCTACCTCGATAGGGTAGCTACCTTTGCCAAAGCCTGAGGCTTCGAAGTCAATCACGATAGGCACGGTCATCATTGCATGTACTCCGCTGGGTGACGGTGAGTGATGCTGGATAAAACTGGGTAAATATCCTGACGCATCGCAAAACGGGGATAGTCTGGTCAGGCTCAAGGACTCAAGGTTTTACTATCCGTGCGACTTCATTTTTCTACGAATATCCGCCTCATGCAAGTTTTTGCATAAAATTTTGGAGGTTCGTACCTGTATTTAAAGATATTTCATGAATATGTCGCAATTTATAGCCTGGATATATGAATATTCGTGAACATTTGGCCCAGGCGCATGTCGAACAGCAGACCTCACCTGCTGATGCGCTGCCAAATGATAAAAATACTGGTAAGCTCAGCGACTTGTTTTGTACATGCTAAAAAAGGAACCTATGCGCTTCTTACGCTTACTGCTTATTACCCTGGGCTTTGTCTCTGCGACAGCGCTCGCCTCGCCTGCTGCACTAAAAGAAGGTGCCGATTTCATCAGCCTGAAAAACCCGCAAACCACGCAGGCCACGGGTAAGAAAATTGAAGTCATAGAATTCTTCATGTATCACTGCCCGGCCTGTAACGCGTTGGAGCCCACCATCAATGAATGGGTAAAAAAACAGGGTGACAATATCGTTTTCCGCCGCATCCATTTGCCACTGACGGGTGAAAAAGATCCCGAAGCGCATCTGTTCCTGACTCTGGAAGCGATGAATCTGGAAGCCAGCCTGCATGCCAAAGTACTGGCAACCTGGCATGTAGAAAGAAGTCGCCTGACCAGTGATGATGACAATACAGCATGGGCCGTCAAGAACGGCATCGATAAAGCCAAGTTCCTGAGTTTTTATAATTCATTCTCGGTCATGGGCAAGCTGAAAAGCCTGGGCAAGCTGGTTGCCAGCTATCAGGTAGACAGTACACCAACCTTTATCGTGGATGGCCGCTTCCTGACCAATCCTTCCATGATAGGTGGGGCAAATCCGAATATTCCACGCGAACAGCTGGGCGTAGCTACCATGCAAGTGCTGGAAAGCTTGATGGCGAAGAGCAAGAAATAAATTAGCTACAAGCAAAACAAAAAAAGCTCAGGACTTTTAATCCTGAGCTTTTTTGCTTTTTTTACCCGCTGGTTTTACTTATCAATGACAGTCTTGCCTATCGGTGCCACAGCTATCGCTGCCAGCTTCAGGTGCTGGATACCAAAAGGTATGCCTATGATGGTGACAAAGCAAAACAATGCAGACATCAAATGTGCCAATGCCAGCCAGAGACCGGCAAAGATGAACCAGATGATATTGCCTATCATGCCCAGTGCCCCGGTACCTATGTCTTCTTGTCCGCTGACATCAGCCCGGTTCACGACTTCTTTACCAAAAGGCATGAAACTCAGTTGCCCTATGACAAAACAAGCCCTGCCCCATGGTATGCCTATGATGCTGATAAACGCGACCAGGCCCGCAAACCACCACGCCAGTCCGGTGACGAAGCCACCCAAAATCAACCACAGGATATTGCCTAATAAACTCATCGCTACTTCTCCTTATTTTTCTAATTTATTGAAGCCAGACATTTTATTGGCAAAAAATTCAGATAGCGAGATAAATCGAAGATATGTCCGGCCTTCACTCATAACGCAAGCAATCGACAGGCAATAAACGCGAAGCACGGCGCGCCGGATAAAAACCAAAGAAGATACCAACAAAGCTGGCAAAGCCGCAGGCCACCACCATGGCTTGCAAACCAATGACGACTTCCAGCTTACCAGTGGAAGTAATCGCCGCTGCGCCCGCCATCGCCAACAAGATCCCTATGATGCCACCAACCAGGCAAATCACTACGGCCTCGGTCAGGAACTGCAACAACACATCCCGCGGCTTGGCACCAATCGCCATGCGTATGCCTATCTCGCGGGTGCGTTCAGTCACCGATACCAGCATAATGTTCATGATGCCTATGCCACCCACAATCAAAGAGATAGCTCCGATGGCACCCAGCATGGCGGCCAACCCGGCACTGATCTTGGCACCAGTCTCAGCGATGGAAGCCAGGTTATCGATGCGAAAATCATCTTCCTGTCCGGCCTTGATATGGTGGCGGTCGCGCAGCATGTCCTTGATATCTTCTTCGGCATCCTTCAACTGCTTGTCGCTCTTACCCTGCACCACCACATAATGCACATTGCGCGGGAAAGGGCTGCGCATCAGCGTGGCCCGGGCTGAGGTAATCGGGATCAGCACCATTTCACCCAGATCACCGCCATCAAACATGCGGCCTTCACCCTGCAAGACACCAACCACCTGGAAAGGCACATTGTCTATGCGCACGAACTGACCTATGGGGTTGTCCTTGTAAAAAAACTGGTCTGCCAGCTTCTTGCCTATGATGACCATGCGTGCCGCACCACGAATGTCAGAATCGCTGAATTCATTGCCCTGGTCCACTTTCCAGTTGCGCACCTTGAACATTTCTGGCGTGATGCCCAGCACGGCATTATTCGAATTATCATTGCCTACCGTCAGTTGGAAGAAACCCTGCAAGGCAGGTGCAGCACCATTCAAACTGCTTAATTCATTCAATGCCAATGCATCTTCTACCGACAGCGAAGGTGCAGTACCGGTGCGTGCCCGCACACCCTGGGTACGATTGGCGCCTGGCGAAATAATCATCAGATTACTGCCCAATACTTCCAGCTCCTTGGCGATGAATTTCCTGGCGCTTTCACCGACGGCCAACATCATGACGACCGAGGTAATGCCGATGATAATGCCCAGCATGGTCAGCGCCGTACGTAGCCGGTTGGCATTCATGGAACGGAATGCTTCTATAAAAACCTGGAGGAAATTCATTTCATCTCCCCCTGTGCTTCTGAATATTCGGCATGCGAGGCTGCCAGTTGGCGCAAGCCTTCTGCCGCCGGACCATCATATAAGACATGACCGTCCTTGAGGCGCACCAGGCGTTTGCTGTAGGCCGCAATATCCGGCTCATGCGTCACCAGCAAAATGGTGATGCCACGGTCAGCATTCAATTGCTGCAAGGAGCGCATGATGTCTTCACTGGTCTGTGTATCAAGGTTACCGGTGGGTTCATCTGCCAAAATCAGTGGCGGATCGGCCACCAGGGCACGCGCGATGGCGACGCGCTGCTGTTGTCCACCAGACAATTGATTTGGCAAGCGTTTGGCGTACTCTTTCAGACCCACTCTTTCCAGTTCAATCAATGCCTTCTTGTGCGCCTTGTCACGTCCAACACCTGCATAGATCAAAGGCAGGGCGACATTTTCAGCCACACTCATGCGCTTGATGAGGTTAAAGCTCTGGAAGACAAAACCTATGGTGCGGTTGCGTATGGTGGCCAGTTCGGCACGTGACAGGCTCAGTGTATCAACACCATTGAGCAAATAAGAACCACTGGTCGCCTGGTCCAGGCAACCGAGTATATTCATCAGCGTCGATTTACCAGAACCGGACTGGCCCATGACAGCAAGAAAGTCGCCACGCGGCACCTGCACATCAATGCCGTGCAAGACTTTGGTCTCTACGCCACCAGAGAAATAACTCTTGCTGACCTGGCGTATGGCTATCAGGGTATCGCTCATCAGCGTGCTCCGGCTTTGTCCAATGCACGGGTAATGACTTTGTCACCGGGTTTCAAATCACCGGAAATGACTTCGGTATATTTGAAGTTGGACAAACCGATTTTGACATCAACAGTTTTTGCCTGGTTCTTGTCTTCGAGTTTATAGAGCTTGAACGTGCGAGTCAGGTCTTTTTTGGTACGGAAAGCCACGTCATCATCGACCTCAGGTGCAGGCAGATTGGCACTGGCTGAAGATGTGCTTGCAGCTGATCCGCTGGCATTTTTTTCCTTATCCTTGAGCGCCTTGGCTTCCTTGGCCTGCTCTTCCTCACTGGGCTTGTAACGCAGGGCTGCGGTAGGGATGCGCACCACGTTTTCGCGGCTGCCTACAACAAGGCGCACCTGCGCAGTCATACCCGGCTTCAGCAATTCATCCTTGTTGTCGACATCAAGCACAACGTTATACGTCACCACATTCTGCTGCACGTTTGCCGCCAGGCGGAACTGCCGCAGCTTGGCTTCAAATTCACGGTCAGGGTAGGCATCGACGACAAAGCGCGCAGGCAAGCCATCTTTCAAAGAACCGACATCGGCTTCCGAGACGCTGGTATCGATCTGCATCTTGGTCAGGTCACGCGCAATCTGGAACAGGTTGGGCGTCTGGAAAGAGGCGGCCACAGTCTGCCCCATGTCGATGGTGCGCTTGATGATGACACCATCTATGGGCGAACGAATGACGCTGTTATTCAGGTCAGCCTTGACCCTGTCCAGTTGCGCCCGCGCCAGCTTGATATTCGCGTCAGCCACTTCGACTTCGCGTTTGGCCTGGTCCATGGCCGTGCCGGAAATATAGTTTTGCGTGACCAGTTTCTGGTTACGGTCGAGGTTGGCTTGCGCCAGGCGTTTTGATGCTTCGGCAGATGCCAGGCTGGCTTCGCTTTGCTTGATCTGGGCATTGAAGATGGTAGGGTCAAGCTTGAGCAAGACCTGGCCTTGCTTGACGCGGTCGTTGAAGTCTGCCTTCAACTCCACTACGGTGCCGGATACCTGCGAGCCGACATTGATCAGTGCCACGGGATTGAGTGTGCCGCTGGCGGTGACAGTCTGGGTGATATTGCCTTTGTCCACCACGGCGGTTTTGTACTTGGGTTCTTCTTCCCTGGCCTTGCTGTTTTCTCTCTGATAATAGGTGGCTGCTACACCAGCGACGAGTAAAAGAGCAATGGCTACAAAAACGCGTTTCTTCGTGAACACAGGCATGGTAAGAAATTTCCCAGGTTGTTAGGTAAGCAGCAATGAAACAGAAAGAGGTCAAAAATAGACCACTAATAGACTGATCATTACAGATTTCGTTCAATACGTGAAAACCAGGCTATGCCCAGAGCCAGCACGGCCGTCGATAAGGGCACGGCAACCCAGGCACCATATAACATACCGACCACGATGCAGGCAGCCCAGGAAAAACTGGTGGCAGCCTCCAGCAAATTCGCCATTAATTGCGTCTGCCCGCGTTTGTTGAACTGGGCCCGGCTGGAAGGCTTGGATTGCCACAAATGAATCACCGCCGAACTCACAATCGCCGCCAGAGTACAGGCGATGACGGCCAGCCCCAGCAAAAATTGTTGTATCAGCAGCCACAGCAGCGCTGGCAAAATCAGCATCAATATCGGCAAGACTGCCGCCAGCAGCTTGCTGGTCAGGATAAGATTGCCCTGGACTGGCGCTGCCCGCAACAAGTCAGGGGCATCTTCAGCAGCGATGATGATCCAGATCAGTGAACCAGACAGCGAAGCCGCCAGAAAAACCAGCCCTGATGCCACGCCAGGCAAGAGTGCCTTGGACTTGAAAATCAAAAAGAATAAAGGTGCGATGTATAGCAGTTGCAACAGGACTTGTGAAATCAGATTTGGGTCACGCGCAATCAAGCGCCATTCTTTGATAATGATGGTGGCCCGCAAGCTGCGGCCAAAGCGGGTGGCATGCTGTGAGCTACCTTCTATCGCCGGCGTTGCCTTGCGAACTTGCCCCACGGCTTGCTGCACTCCAGTGATAAAAAAGCGATGGGTGGATTGTGCCGTCAGCCAGTAAATCAAAGCACTGAAGAGCAGGAAACCTGCGATTGCCATTGGTGAACCGAACAACGCCCGGGCTGGTGCCCACACCAGGCTATCTGCCTCCAGCACGCCACCGGGCTGGAACCAGGGCATGATATGTTGCAGTACACCCTCACGGGTTTCCTTGCCCAGATTGCCAAATAGCTGGCTGATGATGAACATGCCCGCACCGGTAAGTGCGCCAAGTATTTGCGCGACTGTCTTGGTCTTGCGCACACCCAGGCTTTTTACCAGGGCCAGGGTCAGCAGCATGGCCAGTGCTGCCGCCAATACGGTCATGGCTAGCAAGCTTGGATAAATACCCAGCCAACGCCATTGCCCCAGTATCAAACCTGTATTCGCCACCGGCGTCAGCAAGGCAAAGAACCAGACGCCGACAGAAAAAATAATACCTGTCAGCCTGACCTTGAAAATGGTTTTTGATGGCAAGGGTGAAGACAGCAGCAAATCCAGGTCGCCACGCTCAAATAAAGCCCGCACGCTGCGCGTCAAACCCAGTGACAGCATGAAACTGAAGACCGCCAGCATGGCAATGCCCGCCCCCATCAGCAAGGGAGCTGGCACAGCCTCTTGCAAGGGCGGCATTTTGCGCATGATCAGCCAGACACCCAGATGCGCAAAGGCATACATCAGACCTATCAGCCACATGCCAAATACCGACATGCCACGCGCTGCTGCATGACCGGGCTTGCTCTCGCCCATATCATAAAAAGCCAGACGGCATTCATGCGCCAGCAACCAGGCGGCGCTGCCCGGCTTTAATCGCGGCCAAACTGCCATTATGCAGGCTCCGTCAATTGCAGAAATACTTCTTCCAGCGTCCCCGCAGTCTGGCTGGTCTGGCTACGCAATTCTTCCAGCGTACCTTCGGCGATGAGTTTGCCGTTTTGTATGATACCTATGCGTTCAGCCAGGCGTTCTGCCACATCAAGTATATGGGTAGTCAGGATGACGGTGCCCCCCTGCCTGACATGGGTCAGCAAGACATCCTTGACTTGCCTGGCAGCGGCTGCATCCAGACCCGTCAAGGGTTCATCGAGAATGATGAGTTCAGGCTGATGTATCAGTGCCCCGGCCAGTGCAAGCTTTTGCTTCATGCCACGCGAGAAACCTTCAGTCAGCTCATCCGCATGTTTGAGCAAATCCAGCCATTCCAGCAATTCACGCGCTTTAGTTTCGGCAATTTCAGCAGGCACGCCCCACAGGCCGGCGACAAATTCCAGATATTCAAAAGGCTTGAGTTTGTTATACAGCATGGGATCGTCAGGCAGATAGGCCAGCTTGCTCTTGGCCAGCGCAGGATCAGCTGCCAGTTCCTGCCCCAGTATGCGTATGCTGCCACTATCCGGTGAGATAAGGCCCGCCACCATGCGCAAAGTGGTAGTTTTGCCCGCGCCATTTGGGCCCAGCAAGGCATATAACTCACCACGGCGTACGGTAAGAGTCAGGTTCTCTACGGCAGGCCTACCAAAGTTCTTGCAAAGCGCGTGCAACTCCAGAGCAGTAGCGGTCATTTTCGGCAATGTTGTTTAAAAACTAGCCATTGTATGCCGAATTTGCGCTATGTAATCAGGTCGTTTTAAAGCGAGGGAATTTCAAGAGTGTGCTGCACCACACCCGCAAAGGGTAAGGTGCATGCAATGATCAACGAGGGCTAACTGAATACCGGCACATGCGGATCAACGCCACCAAAGCGTATCTCTGGATGACGGTTACTGACGAGTTGCTGAATCTCTGTTATCCGTTTAAAAGGCACATCCACCATCAGCAAGACTTTGCCGTTTTCTATATCTTGCTCGAAGGGTTTCAGGCTGGAACTGGGTATGGCCTTGGCGGCCTTGGCCGAGGCCCAGGAACCAAAAAGGGAACCACCGATGGCGGATACCAATACCGCCAGTATGCGCATTTCCATCCCTTCCGGAGGAAAAATCAGCCATAAACCACCCGCCAGCAGACCAGCAATACCGCCGATCAGCATGCCAACTTCGGCACCATGGATAAGGTCAGTTTTTTGAAAGGAATTGGCCTCCGGCATATCGGCGGGCAGCATGCCTTCTTTTGCACAAAAATGCATGTGTCGCTCATCAATACGTGCAAGTAAAAGTTCATCCAGCATAGCCCTGGCACTACCCAGGTCAGGCAACATGAAATACAGTCTGCGTCTCATGACTATCTCCATAGAGGTAAGAAAGCACTGAGGCAGTTGCGATGATATCGCGGTGACCACAATGGTCAGGGGACAAGACAGCAAGCATCGGATTCCCTGCAGAGTTTGCTTCAAAATCAAGCTGGCCTTGCTGCGTTGATATGACTGGCCCATCTTGATTTTGCAACAACCCCTTAAAAAAACCGACAGGATGCGCAACTGCCTTAATCTTTGTTATAGACAATTCCAGGCAAAATACAAATGGCAAATTACTCTTGAATCAGGCACTTATTCATAAGCATAAATCGCAGGATTTGATAAAAATTCACTTGACCTGTCCATTCTTAGCCTGAATACTAGAATTTCTCTGGGAACATGATTTTTGTTCAGCCTTACAGGCTGGCTAAATCGGCCAACAAATGGCTACATCGAGCTACATTGGGCTGCATTTGCAGCATGGGACTGAGATGAAAAAATTCATTTGCCTGCTCACTTTACTGTTCAGTCTGCCAGGTCAGGCACAGCAGGCTGCTGATGGGCAAATCAAATGGGTCACGGCAGAATTGCCCCCCTATCTCTGGCTACAACATAATGTACCGCAAGGTTATGGCTATGAATTGATTGCAGCCATGTCTGCACAATTGGGACGCAAACCCGACCTGAGTATTTACCCATGGGCCAGGGCAGTCAAGATGGCCAGAGATGGGCAGAATTACGGTGTCTTTCCACTGGACAGGACTGCGGACCGTGAAACCAGCTTTAAATGGCTGATACATCTGGGCACAGCCCCAAACCGCTTTTTTGGCAAGCGATCTGGCAGTGTCAATATAGAAAGTGCCTCGCTAGAGCAATTGCGCGGCCTACGTGTAGGTATAGTGCGTGGATCTTCGCTGGAAAAAGATTTACACGCTCAAAATTTTCGTCATATCCAGTATGAAAAAGATTACCAGAGCCTGCTCAAGCTATTGCAACTGGGTGGCCTGGATGCGGTTTATTCAGGCTATTCCATCATGATATCGGCGATAGAAGAATATGGCTTTCGCCTTGAAGACTTCACCACCGGGCTCAACATGGGCAGTGCCGAACTATACATGGCCAGTTCCATGAATGTCAGTGAAGATGAAGAACGCGCCTGGCGCAAAGCTTATGAAGTTTTGCAAAAAGATGGCACGGTACAGAAGCTGCGTAGAAAATATTTTTCCTGGGAATAAAGACCTCGCTTTTTTTGCAAAGCGAGGCTTTCAATAGTGGCATTGATGGCTGCTCATCCTCCCATGGGCGTGCACAACTCCACCAGGCTGCCATCAGGACAACGCAGATAAGATACCACCTGTCCCCAGGGTTTTTCAGCTGGCGCAGTCAGTTCCTGTGCTCCAGCAGCAACAGCCTTGGCATGTGCGGCAGCCACATCTGCCGTGGTAAATGCGACTTCCATCCCCAGCGGTTTTTCTGAACTGTGAGCCGCCACATGGCCGCTGGAATAATTCATATCCCCCATGGCGTGCGCAGCAAAAGCCAGGGTCGTGGCACCGGTATCGAGTTCTCCATACATACCTGATTCATGCAGGAAACGGGTAGCAAATCCGAAAGCCTTTTCAAAGAAGGCCAGCGATGCGGCAACGTCAGGGACGTAGATAATGGTGTAAGCAAAATTCATGATTCATTCTTTCATTTTTTAGCAGGTCAAGCTGTCCTCGTCATCAGAAGAGGACAGTGAGCATCAAATCAATTATTCTTTAATACCCCATTGCGAGAACATCCAGGCCATATTGAAAGCGCCTTCACGCAAGGCGTCGTAGCGGCCAGATGCGCCACCATGACCAGCGGCCATATTGGTTTTCAGCAGCAAGGGATTTTTATCGGTTTTAAAATCTCGCAATTTGGCCACGTATTTGGCAGGTTCCCAATACATGACCTGGCTATCGTTCAAGCCTGTCGTTACCAGCATCGCCGGATAAGCCTTGCGGGCTATGTTGTCATAGGGTGAATAGCTGCGCATATAGTCATAGGCGGGCTTTTCATTTGGATTACCCCATTCCAGATATTCACCTGTCGTCAAAGGCAGGCTGGCGTCCATCATGGTGTTCATGACATCGACAAACGGTACGGCAGCATGAACGGCGCGGAACAAGTCAGGACGCATATTCACGACGGCGCCCATCAACAAACCACCGGCACTGCCACCCTGGATAATCAGCTTGTCAGGGCTGGTCCATTTTTGTTTGATGAGATAGTCGGCACTGTCGATGAAATCATAAAAAGTATTTTTCTTTTTCATCAGCATGCCATCCTCATGCCAGTGTTCACCCATGTCACGGCCACCACGGATATGTGACTGCACATAGATGACGCCACGGTCCAGCATGCTGAGACGACTGATGGCAAAGGTCGCTTCGGTTGAATAACCATAGCTGCCGTAAGAGTACAACAGCAAGGGGGCAGAGCCATCCAGTTTCACGCCTTTTTTATACACTGCCCACAGTGGTACTTTGACGCCATCCCTGGCTGTCATCCACAGACGGCGGCTTTCATATTTACTGGCATCGTAACCGCCAACAATTTCCTGCTGCTTGAGCACGTAGCGCTGGCCAGTTGCCATATCCACATCCAGCGTGGTCACTGGCGTTACTGGTGACTGGTAAGACATGCGGAAACGGGTAGAAGAAAATTCCGGTGTGCCAGCACCAGTCGCAAGATAAACCGGGTCATCGAACTTGACCGTCTTCCATTGCTTGCTGTTGAAGTCATAGATACGGACACGATTCAGGGCCTGGGTCTTTTCAGTGATGACCATGTAGTCCTTGAACAGATCGGCACCAAAGACCAATACTTCAGGGTCATGCCTGACCACTTCCTGCCAGTGTTTGCTGTCAGGTGTTGCCAGCGGCGCACGCACAACGCGGAAGTTTTTGGCATCCTTGTTGGTAACGATATACAACTCGCCATTGCGGTGTTCCAGATTATAGCGATGGCCTTTTTCACGTCCCAGCACGCTCTGGAATTTCCCTTGTGGCTTGTCTGCAGCCAGCAACATGACTTCACTGGTATCGGTGGCATGGCTATTGACGACAATGAATTGCCTGTCGCGGGTCGTGCTGACTTGCAGGCCAAACTGTTCGACCGCCTCATGCATGATTTCTACCGGCGGCTTGCCTGTCTCCATGCGGAACAGACGATCAGAGCGTTTGGTGGTCGGATCTTCTTGCACAAAGAACAGGGTTTTGTTATCTGCCGCCCAGGCCATTGATGTTACCCGTGGCTGGCTGTCGCTGAGCAATTCACCGGTCCGCAAATTTTTGATTTGCAATTGATATTGACGATAACCGACAGTGTCAGTGGTATAAGCCAGGAATTGCTCGTCCGGGCTGACGGAACTGCCGCCAACAGCAAAGAATTTTTGCCCCTTGGCCATTTCATTCTGGTCCAGCAAAATTTCTTCTGCGGCCTTGTCGTCGTAGGCCATCCCGGCATTGGCGCGACGGCGACAATACAGCTGATATTGCTTGCCAGCTTCAGTACGCGAATAATAATAGTAATTGCCGCGACGTACAGGCACGGACAGGTCCACCTCTTTCATCCTGCCCTTGATTTCTGCATACAACTTGTCAGACAGGGGTTTGATGTCTGCCGTCAGGGCTTCGGTATAGGCATTCTCTGCATTAAGATAAGAGATGACCTCAGAATTTTCTTTTTTCTGCAACCAGCGATAATCATCCGTAACGACTTCGCCATGACGGGTTTCTTGCCATTTGACTTTGGCGGCCACCGGTGGAGTAGGCTCAGCAGCCAGCACCAGGCCAGAACTTGCGAGGCCAAGTACACTGGCTGACATGAGTACAGACATTTTTTTGATGGACACTTCAACTCCTGTATGAAAAATGAATATGGCATTCTAAGTCGATGCCAACAAAACAAGAAATATTTTATGCATTGCTGCAGTGCGGGACTTATTGGTCTTCATTGGCCTTGAAACCGGCTGGTCATGAGACTGATATAAACTAAAAAAGTTTTCATATATGAAATTTGAGCAGCCTCGTATGCCGTTTTCATTTTTCGGCTATGCTTGCTCGATATTTTTTGCAAATGTGATTGCAAAGACAACTGAATTTTGAAGGAAGACACCGTGAGCACTCTGTTAAACCAACGTCTGGCGCTACTCGATAGTGATGCAAACCGCCCTTTGCTGGCACGTGGTCTGCGCGGCATAGAGAGGGAAACCCTGCGTGTGCACGCTGATGGAAAACTGGCTTTGACGCCACACTCACCTGCCCTGGGTTCAGCGCTGACCAATCCACAGATCACGACTGATTATTCTGAATCCCTGCTGGAATTCATCACGCCCGCAGAGCCTGATATCGCTACAGCATTGGAAGAACTCGACAATATTCACCGCTTTGCCTATACCGTCATGGGTAATGAAATGCTGTGGCATCAATCCATGCCCTGCAGCCTGCCGGAAGAAAAAGATATCCCTATCGCCTGGTATGGCAATTCACATATAGGCATGATCAAGCACGTGTATCGCCGTGGACTGGCCCTGCGTTATGGCAAGAGCATGCAATGCATCGCCGGCATCCATTACAACTATTCGCTGTCCGAAGATTTATGGAAAGTCTTGCAGCAGGCAGAACATACCAGCGGCAGTGCCATGCATGTGCAGTCTGAAAATTATATCTCCCTGATACGCAATTTCCATCGTTATAGCTGGCTGCTGATGTATCTGTTCGGTGCCTCGCCTGCCCTGTCCACACCTTTCTTGCGTGGCCGCCCGCATCAACTGGAAACCCTGTCCGACGATACTCTGTACCTGCCCTATGCCACCAGCCTGCGCATGAGTGATCTTGGTTACCAGAACAATGCCCAATCTGGCCTGGTGCCACCATATAACACGCTGCTGGAATATATGCGCAGCCTGTCGCTGGCAGTGCGCCAGCCCTACCCAGCCTATGAAAAAATAGGCACACGGCAAAATGGTGAGTGGGTACAGATCAATACCAATGTGCTGCAAATTGAAAACGAGTTTTATGCCACGATACGGCCCAAACGTGTCATCAAGACGGGCGAGCGCCCTGTCGAAGCCTTGTGTGCACGCGGTGTGCAATATATAGAAGTACGCTGCATGGACGTCAATCCTTTCGACCCGCTCGGCATCAGCCTGGAGACTTCACGTTTCCTGGACGCCTTCCTGCTGTTCTGCGCACTGGAAGAAAGTCCTTTGACGAATCAGACCGAAGGTGATGAAAATGTCGAGAATTTTGCCCTCACCGTCAAACAAGGGCGCCGTCCTGGCCTGATGCTGTCGCGCCATGGCGAGCCAATTTCACTGCACGACTGGGGCAAGGAATTATTGGAAAGAATCGCACCGGTAGCCGCACTGCTGGATGCACAACGTGGTGATGGCAGCCATGCACAGGCCATGCAAGTGCAAACTGAAAAACTGCAACATCCTGAACTGACGCCATCAGCCAAAGTACTGGATGCGATACGCGCAGCGAATAATTCCTTCACCCAGTTCGCCTTGCAGCAAAGCACGCTGCTGGCTGAAGAATTCCGCGCCCGCCCGCCAGCACCAGACCAGTTGGCCCTGTATACAAAAATGGCAGAAAAATCCCTGGCAGAACAGGCCGAGATGGAAAGCGCGCAAAGCGGCAGCTTTGATGAATTTATCGCACATTACGGCTCACGCACATCCAGTGAAATCTGTTGCGACGTGTATGCCAGTAACATGCTGGGACAGGATGTGGTTATTCAGGCTTAAATCCGGGCCAGGCTATTCCAGAAAGCGCCAAGAAAGTGGATACTTGCATAAAATTCTTAAGGTAGACAAAAGATGAGTATGCAATTTGGTATCCACAAGCACAGGATGGAAGCACTGATCGATGGCGTATTTGCGATTGCCATGACGATACTGGTACTGGAAGTTAAAGTACCTGAGCTGGAAAATCCACGTGATGGTGCTGCCTTGTTACATGCCTTGCAGCATCACCTGTATATCATCATTGCGTATTTCCTCAGTTTTGCCATGCTGGGCCTGTTCTGGGTCTGGCACCACAGACTGGCCACCAAGGTCAAGGAAATTGATGGCAGCCTGGTGTTATGCAGCCTGGCCTTTTTGTCGCTGATCTGCTTCTTTCCTTTTGCTGCAGCCTTGTTTGGGCGCTATGTATTTTATACACCGACAGTCCTGATCGTGTATCTGCCCGTGGTTGGATTGATACTGCTGTCTCAGGCGCTGTATTTCTACCTCGCCATCAAACGCAAACTCATCCATGAAGACGTCAGTGCTGACGCCGTGCGTTCAGCCCACAAGCATAATCTGTATGCCTGTGGCATTTTCAGCCTGACGGCGATACCGGCAGCGTTGGTCGCAGGCATCACCACCGCAGCCGCCTGCGCCGTGCTTGGTGGCGTATTGATCTGGCGTGCCATCAAAGCCTGACAAGACTTGACAAGGCCTGAAGCTTTATTTCTTTTCCGTACCCTTGGTACGCAAGTCTTCACGCTGCTTTTCGTATTGCTCGTAAGTCGTCTTGTTTTGTTGCAGGCAAGTCTTGCGTTCGTTCCAGTCCTGGAGTTTTTCACATTGGCGCTGGTTGGAGTCTTGCCCCAGGTCATAGACGACGGCACAACCGCTCATGGCCAGTTGGCTGGAAAGAATGAAGGACAGGGCGAGTAGTTTTTTAAACATGGCAACTTGGGTAAATTTATTGAATCAAAGTAGTAATACGCTATAAGCTGCAAGATAGACAGGCGTAAGCCGAATTTAGTTCCAACGAAGTTTATTTACTCCACCAAAAACACAAAACCCGCTTATGCAGGGCACAAGCGGGTCAGGTTTCATAAAGAAAACGGTTTATTCTTCTTCAAACAAATTGCCAAGGCCACCGAGTACAGAGCCTTGCTCACCCCCCTTGCCGCCACCGATTTTCGAAGCTCCAACGATACGGTTGGCCAGGCGTGCCAATGGCAGGGATTGCAGCCAGACTTTGCCTGGGCCGCGCAAATGCGCGAAGAACATGCCCTCACCGCCAAACAAGGCAGTTTTGACACCACCAACGAACTTGATGTCAAAATCCACTTCCTGAGTGAAAGCCACCACGCAACCGCTATCGACGCGCAGGGTTTGTCCGGGATTCAAGGTCTTTTCTATGATCGCACCACCAGCATGGACAAAGGCCAGACCATCACCTTCCAGTTTTTGCAGGATAAAGCCTTCGCCACCGAAGAAACCGGCACCCAGTCGTTTTTGAAAAGCGATACCCAGCGACACGCCTTTGGCTGCGCAGAGAAAGGCATCTTTCTGACACAGCAGCGTACCGCCCAGCTGATTCAAATGCATAGGGATGATTTTGCCTGGGTATGCCGCACCAAAGGCGACTTTTCGCTTGCCCACACCACCGTTCATGAAGACCGTGGTGAACAGGGACTCACCTGTCACCAGACGTTTGCCAGCACCCAGTAATTTGCCAAAGATACCTGTTTGTCCGGCAGAACCATCGCCAAAGATGGTTTCCATCTGTATGTCGTCTTCCATGTAAAACATGGTACCGGCTTCACCGATGGCTGCCTCGCCCGGGTCGAGTTCGACTTCGACGAATTGCATATCGTCGCCAAAAATTTCATAATCTATGACATCCATCGCCATGGTCAATTTCCCATACAGTAAAAGTGGTCCGCAAACCCATGCGGTTTGTTGGGCATTCTATGAAATTTTTTGGTTTTAGGGTAGATGGTGAACGCGGTAATTTTTAAAAGAAATTACCGCTGCATAATACTGGCAATGATTGCAGATATTTTTAGCCCAGCAAGTCCACCGTATCAAGCAGCTTTGCATATTCACCCTGCAGATTGCTGAGCGCGTGTACGTGGACTTCTTCTGCAGTCTGCGGCTTGCCATGCAAATCCAGCCTGTCGAAACTGAAGCAGGCGTCTGCCACCACCGTGGTAGTAAAACCCAGATTGCCTGCACTGCGGACTGTTGCCTCGACAGACATATTGGTGCTGACACCAACAATCACCAGCTCTTTGATGCCACGCACATGCAACCAGCGTTCCAGCCCCGTATTGACAAAGGCATCCGTCACATTTTTTTCGACGACATGCTCGCTGGCCAGTGGCAGCAAATTTTCTTGAAATTCATTGCCTGGCTGGCCCGGCCAGAATACCGAAGTGGGTGAGCGCGACATATGCCGGACATGCACAATCGGTCTGCCTGCCGCGCGCCATGCGAGCAGCAACTGGCGTATATTCTCTTCTGCACCCGGATTATTCCTGCGTCCGGATTTGGGATCAGCCATGCCGCGTTGCATGTCAATGATGATGAGTGCCGTGTCTTGTTTTTGCATATTTATCCGTTCATGTATCCACTACGTAAGGCCATGACCCAGTCTTCACGCCCTCGCGCAGCTGCAAGTTCTGCCATGTGCTGATATGCGTAAGGGACATTAATCAGGCTGGCAGCCCAGCCTTGCTGCGTCTTTTCTATGATGGCATAACGCGCATCCGGCGCACCCGATTCAATCTTGTGCGGGTAAGGGTAATCATACTCGTAGGCCGGGTGACCGACGCTGCCAGGATTGACGATAAGCTGGCCCTCAGCGGTACGTACACTGCGTGCGACATGACTATGACCACAAGCTATCACAGCGGCAGTTTGCTGCCCCAGCCTTTCTTTGATTTCTGGCGCCGTAGCATTCCTGTCTGCCACTTGCAGCAAGGTCGTCGTGTCGCTGCCGGGTGTGCCGTGACACAGCAAGACTTCTTCATTCAGTCGCAGCACTGGTTTCAGGCTGGCGATCCATGCCTTTTGTTCTGCGGTGATTTGCTGGTGTGCATAAGTATCGCCAGAACCCGAGCGCTCATTCAATTCCAGAATCTGGCGCTCGTGATTACCGGCCAGATGTATCCAGCCAGCTTGCGCCATCAAAAAATCCGCCGTCTCTTTTGGCAATAAGGGACCGGACAGGCTGTCGCCCAGATTGACTACCTGATCTACACCACGCTGTCGCAGGTCGGCTGTCACTGCCTCCAGTGCGGCCAAATTACCGTGGATGTCTGAAATCACTGCAATGCGCATGGCTGCTTACTCCGCTATATCTGCTTGTGAAAGAAAGTAGTCCCACAAAATTCACCATCAGGCATCAGGGCGTAGTTGGGTACAACACCTACCTTCTGCCAGCCAGCTCGTTCGTACAGGCGTTCGGCATCGCCACCAGTGACGGTATCCAATACCAACACAGTCTTGCCCGCAGACACGGCAGCTTTTTCAACTGCCGCCATCAAGGCTTGTGCGATGCCACGGCGGCGACCCTTCCTGTGCACCAACATCTTGGCCACATCGGCGCGGTGCGGCTGATTGTCTGGCATGGCAGTAATCAATTGTACCGTGCCTATGATTTCGCCGTTGTCATCCCTGGCGACCAGCAAAATGCGCTCCTTGCGCGCGACGCTGTCAGCGACACCCTGCCAGAATTGCAGCGCACGCTCACGTGGCAAAGGCCACATGAAACTGACGGATGCACCGCCAGCGACGCAGTCTGTCAATACATCGGCCAATGCGGCTACACTGGCCTGCGCTTCTGCTGTATCGAGAATCTGGATTTGCACTTGCCCGGACATGATTTACTCCCTGCGTAAAATTAGACTGAGAATGTTATTTGCAAAGCGCAACAAGGTAGCGCGCCGTGACTTTTCCAGGATTATGGAAAGCAATCGGCTTATCCAGTGCCATCGCAAGACAATCGCCAGTGTGCAAATCCCAGGCTTGCTCACCCACATGCAGGCGCATCTCGCCCGCCAGTATCCAGACTTGCTGCTGTATATCAACATCACGATGGAAACTGTCATAGCGCACGGTTTGCCCCGCCGGGAATTCAACTTCCACGAGTTGCAAGGGAGAGGGCAGGCCAGGGGATAGATTGCGGCGCATATAGCCAGAGGCAGGATCAGTCCAGCATACCTGCCCGGCCAGACGCGAGACTGGTGAAGCCACCACAGCAGGCGTACTGTCTTCAAACAGTGAAGCCAGCGTCACCCCCAAGCCCACGGCCAGCTTGTCGAGCGCAGCAGCAGTGGGGCTGCTCTCACCTCTCTCTATGAGGGAAATGTTCGAACGACTGACGCCACTGCGCTTGGCCAGTGCATCCAGCGACAGCTTTTGTTGATCGCGCAGCTCGCGCACCCGGCGGGCAATAATCGAATTGATATCCATAATTTCCATTATATAGGATATTTAAATCCTGTAAACTGGAATTATTTCTATTGCCTCGTCTACACCTGGTAAAACCTCAGGCTCGCGTCAGTTGCCTGATAGCCGCCACCAGCTTGTCCAGGTCATCCAGACTGGTATACAAATGCGGTGTCACCCTGACGATGTCCTGCCCATCCAGGTCGCGCGTCACAGTGAATATCTTGTGCTCGCGCATGAGGTAGTCGACAATCGCATGACCTGAGTTGCCAGCAATGCCAAAGCCGGCGATCGCGCAGGAGCGTTGCGGATCAGTCGGGGTCATGATGCGTACATCGGGCAAGTCGCGCACCTGATTGACCCAGTATTGCGTCAGGTAACGCAAGCGCGCTTCCTTGTTGGCTGAACCTATGGATTCATGAAACTTTAGTGCATCCAATACGGTCAGGATATTCGCTGGTGGTACCGTGCCGACTTGCGTGAATTTGAAAATCTCATTGTCGGCAAACTTGGCATTGCCAAACAGTGGTGCAATATCAGCCACCCGGTTCTTGCGTATATACAGCATGCCCACACCCAGTGGCACACCCAGCCATTTGTGCAAGTTCACCGCGACAAAGTCTGCCCCCAGCTCAGTCATGCGGTAGTTCAGATGAGCAAAGGAATGCGCAGCGTCAACCATGACATCCACACCATGACGCCTGGCCATGGCAGTAATCTTGGCGACCGGCATGATCTGCCCCGTCCTGTGTACGATGTGAGTGACCAGTATCAGTTTGGTTTTAGGTGTGATCACCTGCTCATACCGGGCCACAATGTCTTCATCACTGACAGGGTCAAGTGGCAATTGCAAATGTCGCAGTTGTATCTGCTTGCGTTGTTCCAGCATCAGCAGGGTATCGATGACGAGATCGTAATCATGGGTAGCAAGGATGACTTCATCACCTGCTTGCAGAGGATAACCTTGCAGCAGGATATTCATGCCCTCGATGAGATTGCGGGTCAGTACCAGTTCGCCTTCATCAACTCCACAAAAATCCTTCAGTGCCTGCATGATTTGTACAAACAGAGGCGCGTAACGCACCCGCAGGAAATACGAAGTCTCGGCATTCACCTGCGCCTGATAGCGTTGGAAAGCCTCAAACACAGGCCGCGCCTGCACTCCGAAATAGCCGTTTTCCAGATTGATGAAATCTGATGAGACGCTGTATTGATCACGAATTTCTGACCAGTAGACTTCGTCATCTGCTGCAATGTGATGCAAATTATTAGACAAAACAAAACTCCTTTTGATCAGTGCACAGTAAGCATATTAACGAATGATATACCTTCATTGACATACGGGCTTTATGTAGAGATATGTGTAGAGATCAAAAGTTCCTGGAACAGCTCAGCAACCTGCATTGAATTTGTCGGTAACACTGGTGCTGTTATCCGGCAGCAGGAACTTGTTGGCGTATTCGCCATCGCTCCAGCGATTATCCGACCAGCAGTTGCCGTTCTTGCGGTAATTCGCAAATTTGGGGCCGCGATAAATGGCCGGAGAATAATCGGGATCAGACCCGTCTACCCATGACCAGCGGTTGCCAGTGACCTTCATGTTTGTGGTGGGTACATTCATGGGCGCATGCAGGCCTATGCCACCACCCTTACCTATAACGATATAGTTGTTCTCGATCAAAACCTTGTTGTAGCCAGTGGAGCCATTCTGTGCACCATCGGAATACATGGCGATCAGGCCAGACTGGGTGTCGTTATGCTCACCATTCCATTGCAGGTGATTGCGGGCGATGGTGAGCCCGGATTGCCCGCCCCAGGTCTGGATGCCATCCACATGATCACCCGTATTGCCTGGGTCAACCGCGATCCAGGACTCGGTGATGATGACATTGTTGCTGTAGACATTCTCCAGCCCGCTATGCGGAAAATAGCAACGGTGGCAGATGCTCAATGCGGGCTGCCGGCCATCCTTGGCACCGACGGTGTTGAAGGCGCTGAGCTCGCTGTACAAGGCGGCACCGCCTCCAGTGCTGCCTTTAGGATGGTTCAGCAACAGGCTGCCCTTGCTGCCGCGCAGTACCAGCCAGCCGGAATTCACTACCACTTCACCAAGCAGATTCACACCCTGCAGCACCACCGTACCGGCCGGGAAACTATAACCATCAATCACCTCGGCACCAGGGCCGACGATGCGGGCATGATCACCCCAGCCATTGAGCGGTGTGCCGGAGAAAGTGCCGCCGGGTACCTCTGCAAAACTGCTGATGGCAATCCCGGCTGGCCCGACCATATCGGTGGTCAATTGCATGCCGTGAGTGATCGTGCCACTGGCAGGCAAGACCGCCAAGCCGTGGGGCGCCGGGGGTACGGTCATAGCGGCTGGTGCCGCTGCTGGCGCTCTGCTTTCTTCTCCCCCACCACAGCCCAACAAAGCAAGCGTAAAAGCCATAGCCAAGGCAATATTGCGTGACGTACCTGAGTACGTATACGAAGTCTTGAGATAGGTATTCATCATATCGGGATTTTGCTTATTCATAGTGAATCGGCGTTGCTGCGCATATCAATGCATTTTTTGCTGCTATCAAGTATCAATGGAACTACCCGTGGCTCACCCGTCGCATTAAATAGCTGAGAATTTTTGTAGCGACCACTGATGCGTGTAGTGACAAGAATCCAGATAAAACGGGCAATCACACCTATGAGGCCACGCTGCGCTGGCTTTGGATCACCCAACGCTGAGTCCGTGCTCAAAAGCGCGATCTTTGTTCCAAAATCTTGAGCAATCCTGGCTTGATCAAGAGCTACATGAATCAGGCCTATGAACGACACCTTGTGATTAGCCATGGTGTTACCTATTGGACTGTTGCAGCATGAGGCATACCAGCGGATCATGCCTGTTTCGCTAAGACGCATAGCAGCAAGCTTGTCTACGCCTTGCGAAAAGCGCAGGCGTGGCTGCGCCACTTGCACAATCTCAGTCCCGCCTTGCTCATCGAGCACTTCATCAGCTTTGCCAAGAAAATGCGCAAAAGCACGACAGTCCTTGCAATAGCAGATGAGTCGATTGTGAACTCCTGTCCCTTCAAGCTGGCCGCGCAGCGTGCCGCACTTGCATTGAATTGCATGCATCATGCATTACTCCTTGGGTAATATGTAGGGGCCCTTAACTTCACCCCAGCCCCACTTTGGCATGGCAGCGTTTTCATCCACCGTGGCACCCGCTTGAGAATTGATGACTGCCAGCCGCGAACCCCACTCCAGATAAGCAACCAGAGCGGAGCGGAATTCTGGATCATCAGGCATGCCCAGTTCATCAGCCGTCTCCAGCAACAAGCCTACCCAGCGTCGCCGCTGTTCTTGTGTCAGGTGACGATTGAGATGTTGCTTGACCATATGCGGATGGCCGCCGTACCGCTCTGAGTAAGCCGCTGGACCACCGAGCACTTCGCCAAGGAATACGGCAACGTGCGCTGGATGATCTGCTCCCATATGCGCGAAGACCGGGCCAAGCAATTCATCGGCCTTGACGTGCAAATAGAAACGAGTGGTCAGCCGGTTCAGCGCCTCAATGCCACCGAGCCAGTCGTATAAGCTGGGAGTATTTTGAGTTGTCATGCAATGCCTCGCTTGTCCTTTGATAAGACGACTGAGGTCAGCGCATAGTGCTGCATTTCCTCAATTTGATTGATGTATGGTTTGATAGCAGCAAGAAAACTGGCGAACTCAGGCCCGCGCCGGAAACCCGTCAAATGACCATCAATCGAATCCCACTCTATGCGCAGGATGTAGCGGTCTTGCTCTTCAGCGCAGCGCGAGAGTTCATAGCCCAGACAGTTTGGTGAAGCGTTGAGCGATGAGGCGGCGGTTTGATAGGCAGCCTCGAAATCAGCCGCAATATTTTCCCCTGATTGTGCCGGGCTTTCGGTGAGTTTGTAGCGTATGTATTCAACGATCATGTTTTCTCCAAGTGTGTGTTCTGGATCTTGCATAATTCAAATATCAGCATCTCTTCAGCAAAGCTGTCGTCAAGATGACGGGCTGGCCAGCGCTGCGCCGAAAGATTACCATGGTGATCAAAACCCCGCTTAACAGTGCCATATCGAGAAACAGTGTCATGAATCAGGGATTGATAACTAGAACTCATTTCATCACCAGGATGGAAAAGGCAAAGAAGAAGCCTCTCATAAGCCCGCAACCAAGGGCCAGGATGAACGCCAGGGAATTACACATGCTGTTCATTTCATGCTTGCGAGTTTTCGTTCCAGACACCACTCAGCGCGGTGGTGCGCACATACTCGCCAAAGTCACGCGGTGACCGCCCCAGTGCGCGGCTCACGCCATCTGTCACTGACTCATTACGGCCATCAAGCACCTCGGAGAAAAGATAGTTGATGAGCTTGATCGTATCGCCATCAAGCTGTGCCTGTTCGAGCGCACTGGTGTAGTCGGTGCTGGAAACCGGCATGAAATCTATCGTCCGCCCGGTAGAACGTGCGATCTCGGCGATTGCCTCCTTGAAGGTCCATAAACGTGGCCCGGTCAATTCGTAGAGTTGCCCGATGTGACTGTCTTCGGTCAGCGCGGCGACGGCAATATCGGCAATGTCATCAACATCAATGAATGGCTCACCAATATCAGCAACAGGTAAAGCCACTTCGCCTGCAAGTATCGGCTCCAGAAAGTGTCCTTCGCTAAAATTCTGTGCGAACCAGCTGGCGCGCAGCACTGTCCATTCAAGACCCGAATTGCGCACTATGTCTTCGCACTGTTTTGCCTCTGGTTCACCGCGACCCGACAGCAAGACCAGACGACGCACGCCCAGGCTGGCTGCCAGATCAGTAAATGCCTGTATCGCTTCTGGCGCCCCCGGAACGGCCAGATCAGGATAGAAGCTGACATATGCTGCCCCGACACCCTGAAGTGCTGTTGTCCATGTGCGGCGGTCAGTCCAGTCAAATGGCGTTGCACCGGACCGCGAACCCAGACGCAGCGGCAGATTGCGTTCAGCCAGACGCGCTGCTACCCGCTGTCCTGTTTTGCCGGTGCTGCCGATGACGAGTATGGTTTGAGTGGACATCTGTCGCTCCTTTAAGTTGGTGTCACACTGGCTGGTGACGATGGTGCTATTATCCGGCGGGTATGCAATACAGACTATGTCTGAACGTCTCGCTTTCATGCTCATTTGTCCAGTTGAATAAACAAAGTGCTTTTGCTTGCCTTACATGAAAACCATGATCAGTCTCCTGCCCAGGGATGACCCTGTCGGCGAAGCGCTGCATTTCTTGCGCATGAGTGGAACCTTTTATTGCCGTTCTGAATTCACTGCGCCCTGGGCGATGGAACTGCCTGCCTTCAAGGATAGTCTGATGTTTCATGTCGTCACGGCAGGTCAGTGTTTTCTGGAAGTAGACGGCAGTGATGCTTGTCTGCTCAAACCTGGTGACCTTGCCCTGGTGCCACATGGTGCCGGGCACATACTCACCAGTGAACCAGGTGTGCCTGCCACCAAGCTGTTCGATATGCCGCGCCGGGCTATCAGTAATTCCTACGAAACGATCAGTCATGGTGAAGGTGGAGCGACCACCAGTATGATTTGCGCACTGGTGCATTTCGATCATCCGGCAGCGCAGCAACTCATACGGCTATTACCAAAACTTATTCACATCGACACCTGGAAATCATCCGAGATGGAGTGGATACAAAGCACGCTACGCTTCATTGCTGCCGAAGCGCAGCAATTGAACCCGGGCGGCGAAACAGTGATCACGCGGCTGGCCGATATCCTCGTCATTCAAACCATACGAGCCTGGATTGCACGCGATCCGGCAGCACAAACCGGGTGGCTGGGCGCACTGCGCGACAAACAGATTGGCCAGGCAATAGTCATGATACATCGCGAACCGGGACGTAGCTGGACAGTGGCCGACCTGGCCAGCGCCGTGGCGATGTCACGCTCGGCTTTTTCTGCGCGCTTCACGCAACTGGTCGGTGAACCAGTCATGCAATACGCCATGCGCTGGAAAATGCAGACAGCCTTGACGCAGCTGCGTGAATCCAGAGTCCCGGTCGCCGTGCTGGCAAGCCAGCTAGGCTATGATTCCGAGGCAGCATTCAGCCGGGCGTTCAAGCGTGTGCTCGGTATCTCTCCGGGGGCGGCAAGGAAAAATACGGTGGACAATGATCTGATGCTGGAAGCTTGAGCATTGCCAGGAAAATCTGTCATCTGTTGGTCATAAATGAGCAATTCGCGCCAGAAGCTGCGTGCTTCTTGCATTCTGCGTATAGCTCCTCTAGCATGGCATGGTTAACTTTTAAGCACGCGCCATGTCTGCACTGCCTGAACTGAATGAACTGGAACGCATCATCGCCCTTGGCCGCGGACAGCTGGAGGTGGAGGTGCTGTGTCAAGTCGCCGTCAAGCACAAGCAATTTCCGGTGTATAAACTGGCACTCGGCAATCCCGATACCAGCCTGCCGGCCATAGGTTTTTTTGGTGGCATACATGGGCTGGAACGCATAGGCACGCAAGTCTTGCTGACTTTCATGCGCGGCCTGCTGACACGACTGTCATGGGACAAGAGCCTGCAGCATATGCTGCAGGATGTGCGTCTGGTGTTCATGCCACTCATTAATCCCGGTGGCATGTGGCAGGCGACACGCTGTAATCCCAGTGGCGTCGATCTGATGCGCAATGCACCAATAGAAGCGAATGACAAAGTCCCCTTCCTGCTTGGTGGCCACCGCTATAGCCCACGTCTGCCCTGGTACCGCGGTGTGGCCGGTGCCGAAATGGAAGCGGAGAATCAGGCGCTGTGCCGTACCGTGCAGCAAGAGTTATTGTCACGCCCATTCAGCATGGCGATAGATTGCCATTCCGGTTTTGGCTTGCGTGACCGCGTCTGGTTCCCGCATGCGCACAGCGTGCATCCTATCGATCATCTGGCCGACATACTGGCGCTGGAAGAATTGTTCCAGCAAACCCATCCCAATCATTCTTATCTGTTTGAGCCACAAAGCCTGCAATACCGTACCCATGGTGATATCTGGGATTATCTTTACCTGCAGGCTAAGCAAGATCGTAGCAAAACCTTTCTGCCGTTGACGCTGGAAATGGGTTCCTGGTTATGGGTCAAGAAAAATCCGCGCCAGCTATTCTCACGGCATGGCATGTTCAACCCGGTGGCAGAACACCGCTTGCACCGCGTCTTGCGCAGACATAACTCCTGGCTGGATTTCCTGATGCGGGCAACATGTGGTCATGCACAATGGCTGGCGCAAGGCCCTACCCGCCTGCGTCTGCAAGAACGCGCCGTGGCACGCTGGTACAGGCCATGACAACCTGGGTATTATTGCGTGGCCTCATGCGTGAGAGCAGACACTGGGGAGATTTTCCCGCACGCTTCCAGCAAGCAACGGGGGCTGAGCGCGTGCTGTGCCTGGACTTTCCTGGCAATGGGCAATTGCATGCTGAGCATAGCCTGACTACGGTAGCAGCAATGGCAGAGCATTGTCATCAACAATTGCAGGTACATGGCGTAGCAGAACCTGTGCATGTGCTGGCGGTTTCACTGGGGGCGATGGTGGCACTGGCCTGGGCTGATAAATACCCTGGTGATATGCAGCGCATGGTGCTGATTAACACCAGCGTGGCGCCGCATAATCCTTTTTATCACAGGCTGAGACCGGTAAATTATCCTGCCCTGGTTACCACCATGTTATTTGGCTCAAGTACGCAGCGTGAACAATTGATTTTGCGTATCACCAGCAATTTGCAAATGGCGGAGCAAGCGAAAGAAATCATCACGCGCTGGACTGCGTATGCGCAGGAATACCCTATCAGTGCTGACAATATCCTGCGGCAATTGCTGGCCGCCATGCGCTTTCGTGCGCCGTCTTATACGGGCAAAGTCCCGTTACTCTTGCTGGCGGGTGAACATGACAAACTGGTCAATGCAGACTGTTCACGCAAACTGGCAGGGCTGTGGGATTGCCGGCTACACCTGCATCCAGCGGCAGGCCATGATCTGCCGCTGGATGATGCGGGCTGGGTGATAGAGCAAGTATTGAACTGGCAGGTGGACACTAATTCTGCGCCAGTTCTGCAATCAGAAAATCGATCAAGACCCTGACGCGCAACGGCAGGTGACGGTCACGCGGGTAGAGTAATGAGAATGGCCGCGTACGCCCTTTGAATTCCTGCAGCACCTCGACCATGCGGCCCGAACGCAAGTCCTCTTCGACCATGAAGCGCGAAGATTGCATCAATCCTGCGCCATTTTTTGCGAGGGTGATGATGCCCAGCAAATCTTCTGAGCAGGTGAGCCCACCTCTGGTAGGCCAGTCTATGTCCTCACCATCGCGTCTGAATATCCAGACTATATTTTGTCCGGCACTGGGCAAGACAAATTGCAGGCACTCATGCCTGTCCAGGTCTTCCAGCGTGGTTGGCACGCCAAAACGCTGCAGATATTCTGGTGTGGCACAGACTACAATCTCGGTATCTTCGAGTCGGCGCGCAATCATGCCTGAATCCGGTGGGTTACGGCCACGTATCACCAGGTCAAAGCCATCGGCAGTCAGATCAACATTGCGGTTACTGAGTTGTAAATCCAGCCTGACCAGCGGATACATCTGGCGGAATTTTGCCAGCAAGGGCAACACCCGGTAATGCCCATAAGGTGTAGGCATGCTGATGCGTACCAGACCCGCTGGTTGCATCTGCTGGCCAGATACCTCACGCTCAGCTTCCACCAACTGGTTCAGCGCCTGACGGCATTGTACGAAATAGGCGCGTCCTGCTTCGGTCAGGCGTAACTGCCGCGTGGTGCATACAAACAGGCGCACGCCTATGCGCTCCTCCAGCCGGGCTATCGAACGGCTGACCGCTGCTGGCGTCAGTCCTGCTGCATTGGCTGCATCCTTGAAACTTTCCAGCTCGGCTGCCATACAAAACAATTCTATGCTGCCCAGTAATACATCCGCAAATTGTCGATTCACATTACACCATGTAATTTATAAAGTAACTTTTATCTAGTTTATCAACTATTTCGTTTGGCATAGTATGCCGTCACGCCCTGCTCATCATGGCAGTTCAGCCAGTCAACCTTTATCGAAAGCCCAAAACCATGAAACTTTATTTCTCCCCTGGTGCCTGCTCCTTATCCCCGCACATCATCCTGCGTGAAGCCGGTCTCGATTTCACCCTGCAAAAAGTCGATACCACTATTCACAAAACTGCAGATGGCCTGGACTTTTACAGCATCAACCCAAAAGGCCAGGTGCCTACTGTAGAACTAGATAATGGCGAGATACTGACCGAGGGCTCCATCATTGCCCAGTACATCGTCGAGCGTGCAGAAAACCGAACGCTGTTGCCCGCATCTGGCATGGCACGCTACCGCGTACTCGAATGGCAAAACTACATCACCTCGGAATTGCACAAATCCTTCGCCCCACTTTTTGATGCGGACATGCCTGTCGAGGGCAAAGCGCGCACAGCAGAGCTCTTGCGCAAGAAATTTGGCTGGGTTAATAGTCGACTGGAAGGCAAAACCTTCCTCACTGGTGATACCTTCACCGTGGCTGATGCTTATTTGTTCACCGTCAGCAACTGGAGCAAATATGTGAACCTGGACATCAGTGATTTTGCCCACCTGCAAAACTTCCTCGCCAGCGTCAAGGCCAGGCCACATGTGCAAGCCGCACTGAAAGCAGAAGGCCTGCCCTCCTGATATTATCAACAAAAAGAGCAAGCCATGCCCTATGTACACATACAGGTCACCCGCGAAAATGTCAGCGCTAAACAAAAAGCTGAACTGATCACCGGTGCCACTAATTTGCTGGTGCGCGTACTCAATAAAGACCCTGCCACGACTTTTGTCGTCATAGAAGAAGTGGATACAGATAATTGGGGAGTTGGCGGTATACCAGTCACGCAATTGCGTCAAAAGCAGCAAGCTTAGCAACACTAAATAATGCAGCAGTTCATCGCTGCTGCATACATCTCAAGAAAGGCAACAATGGAAACCGAATACCCCGACGTCATCGCCACGCTGAACCGGTATTTCGACGGTCTGTATCACAGTAACACCAGCATACTCGCCCAGGTATTTCACCCCGAAGCCCATTACTACTGCGCGACCGAAGGTCATTTACTGCACCTGGACATGCAGCAATATTTCCCGGTGGTTGACAAACGCCCTTCCCCCGCCAGCAAAAATGAAACACGCCGCGACCGCATTGTCTCCCTGGAAATGGCCGGCCCGGTAACCGCTTTCGCCCGCGTGGAATGCGCGATTGCCAACAAATTTTTCACTGATTTTTTAACGTTGGTGAAACTGGATGGCAGGTGGCAGATTGTGAGTAAGGTGTTTCATTTTGAATTGATGGATGTTTGAAAGATTTATTAAAAAATTACCTCTCGATGAGTCGTATTCGAGCAATATGAACCTGTGTCGTGTTGACGTTGCTTTTGATCTTGGTGTTGCTGTTGTTTTTGACCTTCGCAGTTCCCATGTGTCGACGCCGTTTGTGCGGTACATAAAATGGAAAAAGAAGGGCCGCTGTTTGAGCCGCAGGCGAGTTTCGGACCTTCCCATTTTTTGTACTGCACAAACGGGAACCCCCTTCAGGGGGCGACGACGCCTGGGTCGCCTTCTTTGGCATACCTTTCTTGGCGACGCAAGAAAGGTATGTAGCTGTCGGGCTACCCCCGACCGGCAATCGTGAATGACGTGTGCAGGCATTTAAAAATCAAATAGGTAGATCAATAAGAAGCGCAAGTTAATAAATTTCACGACATGCCAAGAACGCCGCTGGATTCCAGCCTACCCCACGCTGGAATGACGTTACTAACGGTTTAGATAATCGAAGACTCACAGCTCGACTAACTTCTAGAAAAATCGAGCTCATGCGCCAGCCTAGTGGACTGCTGCCAAACAAAATTACGTTACTAAGATTACCGCAATTTGTAGGAAAACCACCCGAGCAAATCCTGCTGCAAGATTTTTTAAACAATAAGTTGTACACTGTGCCACACCAGAGTCCACAACAAGACTCCAAGACAAGCTCCGCATAAAGGCGGGCTGAAGGAAAGGCCGTATTGAGTATCAAGAACAGACCAGAACCATACTGGCCTGCCGATTGAATTTCTTAGCCCCAACATCATGTCCGAATCCAATAGCTTGAGCAACGCTGCCAATAGCCTGCGCACCACGCCACCCCACATCATCCGCGAGCTGGAAAACGGCTTGCTCGCCAACGCCGCCCATACCTCACCCAAGTATTTCTATGATGCGGTAGGCTCGGTCTTGTTTGAAGCCATTTGCGTACTGCCAGAATATTATCCCACCCGCACTGAAGCAGAAATTTTTACCCAGCATATGGCGGACATGGCACAAAGCATAGGCACAGGCGGCAGCCTGATAGACCTGGGGGCTGGCAATTGCGCCAAAGCAGCACGCCTGTTCCCGGTCTTGCACCCTGACCAGTATGTGCCCATTGATATTTCTGTCCATCATTTACAGGATGCCGTTGGCAGGCTGCAGCAACGCTTCCCGCACATAGAAATGACGGCGCTGGGCCTGGACCTGGCGCAGGATTGGAAATTGCCCGCAGAAGTAAGGCGCGACCAGCGCTTGTTCTTTTACCCTGGCTCATCGATAGGAAATTTTGAGCCTGAAGAAGCGCTGGCATTTCTCTGTCATTTGCGCGCCGCGTGTGACCGCACTGGTGGCATACTGATAGGAGTAGACCTGATCAAGGACAAGTCCTTGCTGGATGCAGCTTATGCCGACAGCCTGGGTGTCACCTCTGCCTTTAACCTGAATCTGTTACGCCACATTAATCATTTGCTGCATACTGATTTTGATGTCAGCCAGTGGCAACATGAGGCATTCTTCAATACAGAAAAATCCCGCATAGAGATGCATTTGCGCGCCAGGGAAGATATCCAGGTCACCTGGCCGGGCGGGCAAAGAAATTTTATCAAGGGTGAACACATACACACGGAAAACAGTTATAAATACAGCATGCAGGGCTTTAATGCCTTGCTGGCCGACGCCGGCTTTTCCCATAGCTGTCACTGGACTGACAAAAATGAATGGTTCGCCATCATCCATGCCAAAGCTGCTTAACCCTATACGAGGGCAAACCATGCAGGAAGCAGGCATATTTGAACGCTGGCAAGAAATCCGGCTACGTTCAGTTGCTATCGCCGCACCCTTGTCTGCCGAAGACTGCATGGCCCAATCCATGCCTGACGCCAGCCCGATCAAATGGCATTTGGCGCATACGACATGGTTTTTTGAAACCTTCATACTTGAACAGTTTGAAACCGGCTTCCAGGCTTTTCACACCGACTTCAGGGTACTCTTCAATTCCTATTACAACGGTGTCGGTGACAAACACCCACGCCCGCAACGCGGCTTGCTGACGCGGCCATCATTGGACACAGTGCTTGCCTACAGGCGCAATGTGGATGAACGTATGCTGCGCTGCCAGGATAAACTCAGCGACACCCGCTTTGCATCCTTGCTGGAACTGGGCATGCAACATGAACAGCAACATCAGGAATTGATGCTGACCGATATCAAGCATCTGCTGTCATGCAACCCTTTGTTCCCGGCCATGTATCCCGCCACTGACGTGCTCAAACCCCTGCCAGTATCGCAAACCCTGAGCTGGCAAAATTATGATGCCTGCCTGTGTGGCATCGGTCATGAGGGTAAGAAGTTTTCCTTTGATAATGAAGGGCCGCGGCACCGCCAGTTTCTTGAGCCTTACCAGCTGGCGACACGTCTGATCAGCAATGCGGAGTACCTGGAATTCATAGAAGACGGCGGCTATCAAAACCCCGCCCTGTGGCTGGCCGAAGGTTGGGACTGGGTCCAGCAGCAAGACCTGCGGCACCCACTGTACTGGCGCTATGATTTCGAGAAGGACTGGCAGGAATTTGGCCTGTATGGCCTGTTGCCGCTGAACCCGCAACAGACCCTGGCCCATATCTCTTACTTCGAAGCCAGCGCCTTTGCGACTTGGGCTGGGGCACGCCTGCCCACAGAAGCTGAATGGGAATACGCAGCACAGCAACATGAACTGGAAGGCCAGCTGAGCCAGTTATTTGATCACGCCTGGCAATGGACCAGTAGCAGCTACAGCCCCTACCCCGGCTTTGTTCCGGCAGCAGGTGCGGTCGGTGAATACAATGGTAAATTCATGGTCAACCAATATGTCTTGCGCGGCTCTTCTGCCTTCACTCCAGCAGGCCATAGCCGTATCACTTACAGGAATTTTTTTCCGGCAACGGCACGCTGGCAATTGACGGGGCTGCGTCTGGCCCGTTCACTTATTGAGGAATAGTTCTATGCCTACCGCGAAATGGAAAGATGCAGTGATTGCCCAGGCCAGTGATGGCGAGATTGTGAAGCTCGAAGGCAATATCTATTTCCCCAGGAGCCGCGTTAATCCCGAACACTTGCGCGACAGTGACAAGCACACCGTTTGCCCTTGGAAAGGCACGGCCAGCTATTACGATGTCGTCGTCAATGGCGAAGTCAATGCCGATGCTGCCTGGTATTACCCTGAGCCCAAGGACGCCGCAAAAGAAATAAACGGCTACATAGCCTTCTGGCGCGGGGTAGAAGTCTTGCCCTGAAGATCAGGACAAGACTGATTCAATAAGACAAATTCAGCAAGCCTGCCTCAGGGAAAAGCCGGAATATGCGGCTCCACTCCACCATAACGAAAACCAGGATGTTTGCTGGCCATCATCTCTTCGGTCTGTTTTACTTTACTCAGCGGTACATCAACAATGAGTAAAACTTGCCCGGCTTCAATTTCACTTTCAAAAGCTTTCAGACGGGAGTTAGGTATGGCAGCAGCAGCCATGCCTGATACCCAGGAGCCAAATACGGCACCGCCAAATGCGGCGACCAGCAAGGCGATGGTACGCATCTCCAGACCTTCTGGCGGGAAAATCAGTAAAAGGCTACCTGCTAATAAACCGGTGGCAGCACCAACCACCATGCCCAGTTCCATGCCATGGATGAGATCGGTTTTTTGGAAAAAATTGGCTTCCGGCATATCATTGGGCAAACTGTCTTTTGCCAGGAAATGGATATATCTTTCCTCTATGCGTGCCAGCAATAACTCATCGAGCATGGCTCTGGCAGCAGGAATAGTGGGAAGCATGAAATAAAGACGACGGCGCATGATGGCCTCCTGTAAAAAATCTCAGGAGGCTGCAATGGGGAAATTATAGATGCAAGGCAAGAACAGGATGCAAAGCCTCCTGCTTAGTTATAGCAAAGATGAGCGAAAGGTCAAAACATATCACCCATTTCTCCCACCTTGCCCGCTTCCAACAATCAGGCCAGGCGTTTCGCGGCCAGTGCATTGCCAGCACGGCTGACTGCCTTGCGCCCCAGATGTGCAGAAATAAATTGCCCCGCATCAACCACAGCATTGAGGTCGATGCCAGTTTGTATACCCAGCCCCTGCATGAGGAAGAGCACATCTTCAGTCGATACATTGCCAGTCGCGCCTTTGGCATAGGGGCAGCCACCAAGACCGGCAACGGATGAATGGAAGATGGAAATGCCGACTTCGAGACTCGCGTAGATATTCGCCAGTGCTTGCCCATAGGTATCATGAAAATGACCGGACAAAGCGGCAACAGGAAAATCCTGTGCGACGCGCTGCATGACGTTTTGCACTTGCCTCGCGGTGCCCACACCTATGGTGTCAGCGATGTCGATTTCATCGCAACCAAGGTCACGCAGACGCTGCACTACATCCGAGACGCTATCAACGGCGACTTCACCCTGGTAAGGGCAACCGAAAGCGCAAGAGATACTGCCGCGCAAGCGTATCTTGTTTGCTTTTGCGGCTTCGGCCACTTCGCGGAAGCGTTCTATTGACTCTGCAATTGAGCAGTTGATGTTTTTTTGTGCAAAGGCTTCCGAGGCTGAACTGAAAATCACTACTTCATCCGCACCAGCTGCCAATGCCGCTTCAAAGCCTTTCATATTCGGCGTTAGCACAGAATAAATGACACCCGGCTTGCGCGTGATACCGGCCATGACTTCAGCCGAAGTAGCCATTTGCGGCACCCACTTGGGCGACACAAAAGAAGCTGCTTCTATGTTCACAAAGCCGGCCGCTGTCAGGCGGTTCACCAGATCTATCTTGACTTCGGCAGGGATACTTTCTTTTTCATTTTGCAAGCCATCACGCGGACCTACTTCGACGATTTTGACTTGCTTGGGTAGTGATGCATTCATTTTGTTTTTCCTTGGGCACCAGTAAAGGCAGGCGATAACATCATTTTACCTCCAAGCTAGCGAAAGCCTGAACCTCCCCCGTATTTCTACTTGTGCCAAAAACCAACTCAAACCACATGCAATACCGCAACGCCCAGTCTGGCGAAATACGGGTCCAGTCTCTCTGCCAGTTGCGGCAAGTTATAGCTGGGCACTTGCGGGTATAGATGATGTTCAAGATGATAAGAAAGATTGAACAACAAGGCCGGTATGATCTTGCCACGCAAGCTCCTGGCTTGTCCCAGTATGCGGCTATCAGGCTTGAAGTGCGGCAACCAGGCGGTTGTGACCGGATACAGGCAAGAGCCTATGTACATGAATACGCAATAAGCCAGCGGCGCAGCAGTCCAGGGCAAGACCAGTATGGCAATCACAATACCCAGGATGGCAGCGCACAGTTCGGTCAGCATCCAGCGCTTTTGTACCGGACTTTTAGCAAGCCGGTAGGCATGCAGCCAATGACGTGCAAGATAGGTAGGCCCGGCTTTCAGTGCGCCCAGCAAGCTCATGTGTGCGGGGCTGCCTTCAAAGTCATCATGCTCCAGGCAATGGCTATGGTGATGCAAATGCGCCTGCCGGAAGGCATGGCCACTTTCCAGCAACAAAATACTCATGGCAAACAAGACCCATTCTGTGCTGCGTGGCTTGAAACCAGCAGCACCGTGCAATACATCGTGGGTAAAAGTGACTGATACCAAAAAATGCAAGACGAAAACCAGCGGCAACAAGAGGTAATACTGCATGGAAAAAACCGTGGCATAGACAGCCAGGGTCAGTAGAGGTAGCACTGGCCAGATCAGGTGTTGCAATTTACTGGCATTCAACAAGTCCAGGCCAAGACTGCTCAGATTCGGCAAACCAGCTTGACGGCGGTTGAGCGGGCTTACGGCGATTTGCGTCTGGAGTAGGACTGCACTACCGCGGGCGACGTGAAATACCGTATCAGTCAGGATAACGCTATGGCTCATGTTCCTGCTCCTGCTCCTGATCAGGCGCGTAGCAAGTTGGCGATGAAAAAGAACAGGTAAATGCACACGACCAGGCTTGCGTCGAGATGCTTGATACTCCAGCGCTGAAAAGCAAAGCTGATAGCTCTGTGCAAATGCTGTATGAAAGAAACCGGCATCCTCAGTGATGGGTAAAACAAGAGCAATGCCAGCCATCTGGCACCAGGAATGAACAACAATGGCAACACAGAGATAGCCTGGGCCATGCGGTAGCCAGTCAACAGGAATTCATTGCGCGGACTTAAGATATGCCAACGAAAACCCATCACATGCATGGAAAATGTAAATTTTTGCCGTTTGACTTTGGGGATGCCAAACAAGATCAGCGACAAAATCCCATGCGCGAGCAAGAGGCCAAAATCCGCTAACAAGGCGTAAGCAAGGTTTGCCTCTACAAAAAATTGCAGCACAGGCGTGATGAGCATGGCCCAGGCCAGGATCCGGTTGAGCCTGACCCAGTTGGCTCTGGTCAGCAAAGTGAAATGTGGGAAGCTTGATGTAGTTGAGGTCATGATTTTTCCTGCTCCGCTTGATTGGTTCCGGCTTTTTTTGGGTGGCAGGTATGAAAACTGCCTGTCTCCTTATTCGCAAGCCGCGTGCCAGTCAGGAATTTTTCATAAGCCCTTGTTTTTTAAGAAAATTCAATTTATGCCTCAGCAAAACTGTAAGCTTGCTATATAGTTGACCGAAATTTACTATCAAGATTGTTGACAGTTACCCTTGATGAACGCCTACGGACTTTATTTTTTCTCACTCGCCTTGCAAGGCATCATCAGCCCCTTGCTGGCTATCTGGCTGTGGGTAAAGGCAGGGCAACAGCCAGGCATGAAGGCGCTGGCGCTGTTTTGCGTGGGTATAGGCCTGTGGGCAACAGGGCAACTGGCCATCAATCTGGGTGATGCTAAGACCAGTGAACTGGGCAAGATGCTGGTCAATACCGGCCCGGTGAATGCTGTGTTCTTCCTGCATTTTGTCTTGCGCTTCTTGGGTCGTTTGCGGCCAGCACGCATCATCGCCTGGTATGCAGTCGCTTTGCTGGTGGTGGTGGGAATTACCATTTTCGATATGGGCAGCCTCTTGCCCTGGCTGGCATTCAAACGCTATTACATATTTCCAGCCTGGGGCTGGATACCTGGCATCTTTGTCAGTGGCCTGAGTACCTGGGCTTACCTGCTCTTGCTGATGGCATGGCCTGCCGCAGCACCCAAGAAGCGGGGGCAAATCCTGGCAGTTTGCCTGGCCGGGGTCTGGGGTTCGGCTTCTACCCTCATGTTTTTGAATGCCTCGTTTGGCATACCTGTCTTCCCCTACAGCGTCATCCTGCTGCCTTTTTATGCAGTCTTGCTGGTACTAGGCATATTGCGTTATGACATGATGGCAGTAAACCTCTGGGCAAACCGCTTCCTGGCCTGGCTGGCCCTGAGTCTGTTGACGGTAGCTATTGCGGGTCTGGTGCTGAGCCTGGTGGCACAAACCGGCTTTAGCCCACTGGCGGCCTTGCCACTGTGGCAGTTATGGCTCCTGGGTACTGGCATGCTGCTCATGATGCTGATACTGGAAAGACCCATGCGCAGCTTTATGGAGAAACTGATCTTCCCCGGTGCACATCTCGAGGCGGCAGTCCTGAGCAACTGGCGCCTGCAACTGGAAGCAGCGGCCAGCTGGCAAGAGCTGGAAGCGGTTGCCTCTGCATTGCTGGAAACCCATCTGCGCCAGCCCATGCCTGTCTTGCTATTCCGTGATGGCGAACCTGGCAGCAGCGCTGCTGAACAACCATCTGTCATCTGTTACCGACAACAAGCACAGGCCGCTCATACAGAATGGCATTACGAATTGCGCCACTGGGAGGGAGCGACCCCCAGTGTACAAAGAGTCGGCGCAGTATTCGGTGCCCTGCTGGCTGCAGCAGCCGGGCGCCTGGATCAGTTGCTGCGTTATGCAGATCAGGAAAAACAGCGCTTGCAACAAGCACATCTGACGGAACTGGGTGGCTTGGCAGCCACCGTCGCCCATGAATTGCGCAACCCCCTGAACATCATCAGTATGGCTGCCATCTCTTGCCCCGCTGATGTACGAAATGACATACGCGAGCAGATAGAAAGAGCCGATCATCTGATACAGGATTTGCTCAGTTATTCCGGTGAAGTGCGCCTGAATTGTCAGCCTGCGGATGTCGCAGAATTGATTGATAACATCGTGGCGCAATTACGTCCTGCTGCCATGGCGAACAGCGTGCAAATCAGCAGCGATATCGAAGAAAATTTACGCGGCAAGATAGATCGCATGCGCACTGAGCAAATCCTCAATAATCTGCTCAATAATGCACTGGCGATGTTGCGCGGCAGACCAGATGCCCGCATCCACATCGAAGCGACGACAGACAAGCAGATGCTCAGGCTGCGCATCTGCGATAACGGCCCCGGCATACCGGCGGAACAGAAAACCGATTTGTTCCAGGCTTTCAAGAGTCGCCGCCCCGGTGGTACGGGCCTGGGCCTGGCGATAGTGCGCAGACTGGTTGAAGCCCATGGCGGCAGTGTGTCCTTGATCACCTATACAGGCTGGAATTGTTGTTTTGAATTTTATCTACCCAAATCACCATGACACCATGAGCATGCAAACTATTTTACTGGTCGATGATGAGCCAGCCTTTCAACGCCTGTGTGGCAACTGGCTGGCCAGCCTGGGTTATATCGTCAAGGTCGCGGCAACCGCAGAACAGGTACATGTCTTGCTGGCGGAGAGCAGCTTTGACCTGGTCTTGCTGGACCTGGCTTTGCCGCCAAGCTTCACACCCGATGAGGGCCTGGCACTATTGCCCGCTTTCGCACCTGTACCCGTGGTCGTCATGACTGGTCATGCAGACCGTGAACTGGCGCTACGTGCTATCAGCCTGGGGGCCTGGGACTTTTTACCCAAGCCACTTGATCCCGATATCTTGCGCGTCGTAGTAGATCGCGCGCTAAACAAAAGCCGTCTGGAACGTGAACTCGCACAATGGCGCGCCCGCGCCCTGCCAGACGATAACAGCATGGGCCTGATAGGCATCAGTGCCGAGCTGGCGGAACTACGTTCTTTGATACGCCGCATTGCGCCTACCGATGTACCAGTCATGATTACTGGCCCCAGTGGTACAGGCAAGGAGTTGGTAGCACGCGCCCTGCATGCCCAGGGCAAGCGGGCAGGCAAAGCCTTTATTGCTGTGCATTGCGGTGCCATACCCGCAGAATTATTCGAGAGTGAATTATTTGGTCACTGCAAAGGCAGCTTCACTGGTGCCGACCGCGACCGCAAAGGGCTGATCGCTGCGGCTGATGGCGGCACGCTATTCCTCGATGAGGTAGGTGAAATGCCCTTGCCCATGCAAGTCAAGCTGCTGCGCTTCTTGCAGTCTGGCAGCTTCTTTCCCATAGGCGCACGCGCAGAGTTGCGTGTCGATGTGCGCATAGTCGCAGCCACCAATCGTGATCTGGCGGTCATGGTCGAAGAAAAAAGCTTCAGGGATGATTTGTATTACCGTCTCAAGGGTATACAGATGCGCACCATGGCGCTGGCAGACAGGGCAGAAGACATCGCCCTGATAGCCCAGGCGATTGCGGCCAGATCAACACCACCAAAACGCCTGACGGCAGCGGCGCAGGAATGGCTGGTATCCCACGCCTGGCCCGGTAATGTCAGGGAATTGCAGCATTGCCTGCAAACTGCAATGGCACTGGCGGGTGAGATGAATGAAATCGTCGTTGATGACCTGGCACTGGCTTGCGGTGAGGTCGCAAGCGATGCACCTGTGGTGGATTCCGGTTTACTGGAAGAACAGGTAGCTGCATTGGAAAAGCGCCTCATCATCGGCGCGCTGAATGACAACCAGCGCAACCATACGCATGCAGCAAAACAACTGGGTATTTCACGCGTTGGATTGCTGAACAAGATGCGCAGGTATGGTTTGCGTGAGTAAGCAACGCATGCTTACTCAGCACTAATGCGCGGCAGAAAAAAGGCGGCTCAAATCCAGCACAGGTATGCTTTGCCCCTGTTGCTCAAAACAGGAAATCGCCATATCTTCCCAACCTGCTTCATCGAGACTGCTGGCCTGATTATCATCGACCAGCACACGTACAGGTGGTGCTGCCAGGTGTATGGCACCCAGGCCAGCAGCGTTGCTGACCGTATCATGAAACGCCACCAGCGCCAGGATATTGCCGGTGCAAGCCTTGCCACCCAGACGCACGGGTAATTGCATGACGGGTACGGCACGTTTTTGCCAGAAAATCACTTCCCGCATATATGCTGGTGCCAACGGTACTTCAAAGCTGTCTTGCGCATCCATGATTTGTATCAGTTCACGCTGGCCTATGGCAACCTGCCTGCCATCGCCAACATCCAGTAACCAGGCATTTGCGCTAGGCATGTTGTATCTCCTGGTGAACAGACGTGATTTGTGCAAATCCACCATATTGCAATAAATGCCTGGCATCGCTGAGACAGGCCAGACCATTTTCAAAGGGCATGATTGCCTGTATGGGTGTATTGGCCGTGCGCATGGCAACAGGCAAGGCATAGTCAGCATCTGACTGTTGATTGAGCACCCTGACATCATCACATAGCAAACCAAGAAAACCTTTACCAGTCGCCAGCATGACACAGGCTCGGCGTGCTGGCGGTATGCTGTTCAAAGTCTGCAATTCACCATTCAAGCTTAACACCGGCCAGCTTTGTCCCAGGTAAAGAATGCGGCCAACTGCTGGTGCGACGGTATCCTGACTCTGCAAATCCGCCACCGATTCCACTGCGCAGACATCTCCCTGTGGCAACATGAGTTGCATGCCATCGATGTGCAGCAACAGGCGGTTACGCACTTCTGTTTTCATCCCCGGCATCATCGCGCCCATGATCAGGCTCCTGTCAGACGGTTAATATGCTGCAGCAAGGCATCTTCACTGAAGGGTTTGACGAGATAGGCATCAACCCCCGCAGCATCACCCTGTTGCCTGTGTTTTTGCGTAGAGCGTGAAGTGATCATGATGATGGGGATACGTTTGTCGAGTTTGCGTGCACGTACATGGCTGGTCAGTTCCAGGCCATTCATGCGTGGCATTTCCATATCCACCAGAATCACATCAGGTATTATTTCATCCAGGATGGCAACTGCATCAAGGCCATCAATGGCGGTACGCACTTCATAACCAGCATCACGCATGATCTGCGCAGTAGCGCGGCGGGCGGACAAGGAATCATCCACCACCAGTGCGGTACGCACATGTGCTGCCTGCAAACTTGCCTGCGCTGGCAAGCCAGCATGGGCATCATCCATATTGACATACTGCTGGGTAGATGCGCGCAATAATTCAGGCAAGTCGATGACCGGCGCAACACTGCCGTCGCCCAGAATGACCGCACCTATCGTGCCCTGGATTTTTGGTACATAGCGACCAAATTTCTTGACCACGACTTCACGGCCATCGACCAGTTCCTGCACTTGTATTGCACAGGTTGATCCGGTATCGGTACTGACCAGCAGGACAGGATAGCCATAGCTGCGTGCTTCCTTGCGATGGTCCTGCATGCCCAGCAAGCTATCGAGCTTCAACAATTTATGCACGGCATCGCCAACACGATAGACAGGCTGGTCAGCCAGCGTATCGATTTGTGTATCGGTGATGTAGTGGATATCGATGATGCGGCGGCTGGATATTGCCATCATGTGGCCAGCCACGCGCGCCATCAGGGTATGTTCGGACAAGAGGCTGGCGGGCAGGCGTAATTCCACCACCAGGCCCTGGCCTGCGATTGAGCGCAGGTTCAGCGAACCTTTCATTTCCAGTATGCGTGCATGCACCATGTCCATGCCTATGCCACGGCCAGAAGTCTGGGTGCTGCTGTCGCGGGTAGAAAAACCCGGCACCAGGATCAGCCTGGCCAACTCTTCTTCAGACAGGATGCGTTCGGCACTGATCATCTTGCGTTTCAAGGCCGTACGGCGTATCGCCGCATAATCAAGGCCAGCGCCATCATCCTTGCAGCGCACGACAATGGAATTGCCTTCACGGGCAAAGCTCAGTTCTATCAGGCCATCTGCTGGTTTGCTCGCAGCCAGCCTGCTGGCTGCTGTCTCTATACCGTGGTCAACTGCATTGCGCAGGATATGCATTAATGGATCGGTCAGATCATTGAGCATATTGCTGTCGATATTGGTATTTGCACCCAGGATGTTCAGGTTGACCTGCTTGTCGAGCAAACGGCAAGTCTGACGTACACTGCGCTGCAGGCGCGATACGATAGTCGTTACCGGTACCAGACGTGTGCGTATGACGGCATGCTGGTTTTCCATTTGCAGGCGGCGCTGCACTTCCAGCAATTCCGCCAGACCATGCAATTGTTCGTCTATGTGATTAGACATTTCAAAGGCATCGGTGCGTGCTTCCACCAATTGCGCTGTGATGGTATGCAGCTCACTGTAGCGTTCAAACTCCAATGGGTCAAAATCACCATCAGTAGTACTTATACTGGCCTTTTTCTGTGGGCTGCTCATGCCGCGCACATCGACCAGGGTTTCCAGGTCGGCGATCAGCTTCTGGAACAGGATGTCATGCTTTTGTATGGCCTTGGATTGTTTCTGGGTCTGTTTCAATTGTTCCTGGATTTGCGCATTCGAGATGACATTTTCACCGGCCAGGCGCAGCAATTCATCGACTACTTTTGCAGGTACGCGCAACATAGGCTCAGCAGCATGTGAACCTGGTTCAACCAGGTCCAGTATCGCGCCGGCAGATGGGGTAGCTGATACATTTGCGGTAAGCGAAGCCGTTGGCACCGGCTCACTATGTGCCACAAAATCTCCACTGTTCATGTACCTGACATAGTCGCAAACCTGCTGCAAGACTTGCTGTGATTGCGCGGGAGCAGTACCGCCATCGACTACGGCTTCACCCATGGCTTCCAGACAATCGCCTGCTTCAGTCAACAGTGCTGCCAATGCCTGATCTGGCAGGCTTTGTTTATTACTGAGCGCAATCAGCAAGTCTTCCAGATGGTGGGTCAGGTTGGCGATACCAGCTATGCCCACGGTATTGGCGGCACCTTTGAGCGTATGCGCTGCGCGCTTGGCTTGCTCGACATCCTGCATGCTGCCCGCGCCATTGGAAAATTTTTCTATGGCACTGGTAAAACTGCCTACCTGTATCGGCAATTCCTGCAAGAGTCCGTCAAATAATTCGGTATTCAGATCATCAGGCAATTGTATGGAAACATCGCTTTGCGTGATTGCAACAGCGACATCTTCTTCATCATGACTGTCTTCTATCAGGTTGATATTGATCAGCTCGGAAAACAGGGATTCATGGCCATCCATGACTGTTGCCTGTGACCAGCAAGGATCCATCAGCAGTGACAGTAGTTCCAGCGCAGCGATTTCTTCTTTGGGCGCATTCAGGTATGTATTTAACCTGGCTGGTAACTCACCAAGCAGGCTGGCTTGCTGTTCATCCAGTGCCTGGGCTTGAGCCGCCACTACACCAGCGAAGAGCGACAAGAATTTATGCAGCGCAGTCAGTCCTATGGATTCGGAAGTAGTGGCAATGCGCAACAAGGCTTCAACATAATTTTGCAGCGCAAGACTGCGCAGTTCTTCATCATCACCCGCTGCCACGACTGCTGCCAGGTCTTCTGCCAGCATATCGCCCATAAGGCTAAATTCTTTGGCGAACAGTGCCAGCATGTCGCTGCTGATTTCTTGCACGGCTATGCTGGACTCCTGACCGGCTTGATCATTTTGATCAATTTGATCACTTTGCTCGTTTTCTTCTAGCTCAGTGTAGTGTGCCCCGCTGACCGGTTCCAGTCTGTTCCATGCTGGGTCATAAACCACATCCAGCAAGTTCGCCGCTGCTTCAGGATTTTCTGCATCAGCTATGCTGTCCATCAGCATGAGCGGGAAGCGCTGTAATGCGCTCAGCTCGGGTTCAGCAAGCACATCTTCGCTCGCTGATCTCAGGCAGAGCACATCGGCAAAGGCATGACAGGCATCAGCCACGGCATGCATGTTGAGCTGTGTGGCATAACTGGAGAATGCCAGTAGCTGCGCCGCATAAGATTGCAGGGTTAGCGCATCTGTTGCACCGCCCTGACCAAAATGCTCATCTGCTGCCAGCGTCATGATCAGGGCATCAAGAACTTCATGCAATGCTGAGATTGCTTGCTGATCTGGGGCCTGAGGTATTTCTTGCTGAGTAACTTCTGACGGGCTTTGTTCATCTTCGGCCTGCACATCGACCTGATGCTCTGCTTCATCCTCGATTGCCGCTGACGTGGCAGGTACCAGAAACAAGGGAGGCGGCTCTTCTACTTCAGTTGCAGGTGTCAGCGGATCAGTATTGAGTAACTGCCGCAATTCTCCAGAATCACCAGGACTCAAAGGCAGGGGCCAGCTGGCTGTCGATAGATGATCTATCAGGGTTTCTATATTTTTATCGCCATGATTGAGGGCATGGCTGGCCAGCAAATCCGGCCATTCACTGAGCAAGTGATACTCTTCATCACTGAGGCGGCGGTTCTGGTTATACAGGCTGATCAGGTTGCGTTCTATCAGCGCACACACCCAGTGCAAACCGGGCATGTCAGCCGCACTGGCTGCTGCGCGTATACGACGCAATTGCTCTATATAACAAGCCAGTGCGCGGGTGACTACGGCAACATCAGTAGAATGGGTGGCGTCTGTTTCCAGCGCATTGAATACCTCATCCAGAGCACCGAGGACGACATGGCTGAAATCTGTAGCATGGTTTTCTAGCTGTTCCATACTGCCTCAGATGGGTAAGTTGGAAAGAGAGAAACCTGCGCAAAGCCTTGCGCAGGTTTTGAGTGGTAATGTCAGGCCGCCAGTTTGAAGACGCGCACAGTAGACAAAAGCATCCTTGCATATTCCACCAGATTGGTGGTTTGCGCAGATTGTTCATCAAGCTGCAAGCTGGTTTCCTGATTGGTTTTCTTGATCTGTATCGCTCTGTCCAGCAACTCCTGACTGGCCTTGGCCTGGCCGTGGGATTTGATGGCAATTTGCTGTACCGATTCCACCAGTTCAGAAGTCGCATTCTGGGTTGCCTGCATTTGCAGACCAGCCTGTTCTGCCAGGCGACTGCCTTCTACCACCTGAGCAATTGCCGAGTTCATGGTGTTGACCGTATCTGAAGTTTCCAGTTGAATATTATTGACCAGGCCAGAAATTTGCAGCGTCGCCTGACGCGCATTTTCTGCCAGCCTTTGCACCTCATCCGCAACCACCGCAAAACCACGGCCGGCTTCACCGGCAGACGCCGCATGCATACTCGCATTCAAGGCCAGGATGTGAGTACGTTCGGCGATCGCATTAATCAGGCCGACCACGCCGGAAATTTCTTGCGAACGTTCACCCAGGCGTTTAATCCGTTTTTCTGTTTCGCGTATGATGTCGCGGGTACTGTTAATACCACCCACTGTGCTGTTTACCGTATCCATCGCCAGCCTTGTCGAGCGTATTGCATTATCAGCGGCGCGGTTGCAGGTTTGAGCCAGGTCAGCAATATTACGCATTTCTTCAGAGGCATTCGACAGTGACAAAGTCGTATGTTCCACTTCCAGCCTTTCTTCCGCCGCAGCTGCCATCACGTTGTCAGACTGGGCTTTCACTTTCAGCGTTGCCTCCGTCACGTCGGCAGAAATATTACTTACATCACGCAGTACTTTGGCAGTTTCACTGGTCAGCATGTTCAAGGCGTCGGATACTGCGCCGGTCACATCAGCGGACACGGGTACTTTCACTGTCAGATCCCTGCTCGCCAGTTGCGCCACTGCCTGCAACAAGACCAGCACAGATTCATTAAGTTTTTCATTTTCATCTTCGATGGATTTGCGGCTGGCTTCACGTTCATCCACCATCTTGTCAAACTGGCGTGACAGCTTGCCGATTTCATCAGGGTGATTACTACGCGCCCTGACGGTGGCATCGCCCTGCGTCAATTTCTGCATAACGCCGATCAGATGCGATACCGGTTTGGTGATGCTGCGCGTCATCCAGTAAGCAACACCGGCTGCCAGCAAGATGGAAAGCGCAGCCACTACGGCCAGCACATTTTTTGCATTCAGATAAGTGCTGTCGGCTGCGGAACCGTCCCTGTTCACCAGTTTGGTTTGGTAATCAATCAGGCTATCCATGGAAGAAAACCATTTTTCCTGATCGGCTTGCAGATTACCCAGCAGCCAGGCAGTCGCTTCCGTCTTTTTACCTTCTGTTGCCAGTCGCATGAATTCCCTTTGCGATGCACCGTATTTGGTACGTGCTTCTGTCGCGGTCTGGAAGATGCCTTTTTCTTCATCGCTGGCGATCAGTTTTTCGAAATTGGCGATATTTTCTTCCTGATTCTGTCTGCGTGACAAAATCAATTGCTGTTCTTTTTCAACTGCCGATTGATCATTCAGGAGCAGCATATTACGCATGGACCGTGCATTGGCATTAACGTTACCCAGCATCTTGTACGCCAGCACAACCTTGGGATAACTGCCGTCCACAATACGGTGGGTACCATCATTGATGCTCTTGAGGTTGGACATCGCCAGCCAGGCCGTTACCGCCAACAGCAATAACACCGCTGTAAATCCCAGACTGAGCCGGATACCAATATTCGGAGTACGTAATTTCATTTTGCTCTCCACAAGAAAAACATCAACAAAGACTGCTTGATCAAATCAACAGAAGGGGTTCAACCAGATTTAGCTTAAAGTTTTATGCTCTATGCTTTAAGCACTACGGCTGAGTTTTTCAAAAAAACTTTCATGATTGAAGTCCAGCCAGACCTTGTCATCCTTGACGAAGGCCGCTGGTACGTGGGCTTCCAGTGTTGCTGGCAGTTGCGGCATTTGTGTGATGGTGCGCAATTCCGTCAGCGGTTGCGGATAACTGTCTATCAGCATGCCAACAGCATTTTCTGCCTTGTCCAGTATCAAAAACAATTTCGATGCAGTGACTTCAGACCTGCGGCCACTGAGTACCAGCCCCAGATCAAAGATGGGAACCAGGTTGCCGCGCAAATTGATCAGGCCCAGCAGAAATGCGGCAGCACCAGGCAAGGGAGCAAGCGCCTGTGGCCGTATCACTTCACTCCCCACCTCAGCCCTGATCAGCAAATTCAGTGAACCTACGCGGTAGCCATAGCGTTTTCTTTCAACTAGCGGTGCCACATCGCTCCACAGCAAATCACCTGGCGGAGTGAAGCGCTCCAGAGCAACGCTGGGTGGCAGCCAATCTTTAGACTGCCCGGCATCGCTGGAAGTGAACTGGCTCATGACAGCTCCCTGGTTTGGTTTGACTCAATTAAAAATCAGGCAGCTATTTTGAGCTGATCAATAATCTGGTCAGCGGTATATGGCTTGGCGACATAACCTTTGGCACCTTGCAACTGACCCCAGATCTTGTCGGCTTTTTGTGATTTGCTGCTGACAAAAATGATGGGGATGTCCTTGGTTGCCGGGTCTTGCGTCAGGCTGCGGCAAGCTTCATAACCGTCCATCTCTGGCATGACGATGTCGAGGAAAATAATCGAGGGTTTTTCAGCCTTGGCTTTTTCCAGAGTATCCTTGCCACTGGATGCGGTGACCACCACATAACCGGCATCAGTCAATATGCTTTTGATGTTGGCCAGTTCAGTGGTGGAATCGTCAACAACGAGTGCTTTTTTCATGCCCATGATGTACTCCCGAGATGTGTAGATGAAACGCCCTGATCCTCAGGGCTGAGGTAAAAATGCAGACTTTGGCTTCGTGTCAGGTTCCCATGGCCAGACCATGCCCCTTGTCCAGACCCAGACTGGCGTCACCGCCACTGAGACTCTTTTCCACCACTGCGCGGAACTTCAGGTGCTCTACGGGTTTGGTCAGGTAGCTACTGCAACCAGACAAAGAACCACGTATGCGATCAAAGGGAGAAGACTTGCTGGTTAACATGACGACAGGAGTACGTTTGGTTTGTGGATGACGGCGTATGATCTTGCAAATCTCATAGCCATCTGCGCCTGGCATGACGATGTCAAGGAAGATGATGTCGTAAGTTTTTTTCTCCAGCATCTGCAGGGCTTGCTCACCTGTTTCTGCACAGTCGGAAGCGATCTTCATGGAGCGCAATTCAAGGTCGATCTTGATTCTCGCAGTAGGACTGTCATCCACGATCAAAGCACGGTGACCGGTCTGTAAGACCGATGCCGGGAAATTCTTTTGCAGCAGAGGCTGCACAATAGCTGCTTTGTCCATTTCTGCCTTCTGAGCAACTGCTGTACTGACGGGAGATGCCGCTGGCCAAACTTTTTCCAGTTCATCTGCTACCTGATCCAGCAAGGCCAGCATCTTGGTCGGCACCAGAGGATGCAATAAATGATATTTGCCTGGCTTCGCCTGCCCTGCATTGGAGATGAATACCGTGGCAGGTTCAGGAATATTGCGTGTTGCTATAAGTTCCTGCAAAGCCGCTCTGGCCTGGCTATTATCCGGGTCGAGTATGACGATATCAGGGTCAGCAGCCTGACCGGCATCGAACAGCGCATAGGAATGCTTGCGTCCGCTAGCCATGGTCAAGCTGAGCACACTGCGTACCAGACGCAATTCATACTCAGACAAACCAAATACACTAATCAGAATTTTTTTAGAAGCGCCGGGAAGCGCCGTAGAAATGCTGTTCATGAGCGACCTACCTCTTAACGAAAAACCGCCTATGCGGATTACGGTACCTGGCTGCCGTGCCGCGTTTGGCGAGGGCCCTATAGTTTTGCGTCCCACGCTTTCGGGTGGTTTGCCTTTAAACAACGCTGATGAAAATTCCTATGAATGAATCCTCATCCATAGGGCGGTACATCAACCACAGTGCCTCATGCGAAGCACCGTTACCCCAATGTAGTTCATGAAATTGCAAGTAACAAGGAAAAAGTTAACATTTTTTTGCTTTTCATTTTTTCTTGCAAAAAATATAAAAATTAGCACGACTGGCAGATTTTTGCGTATTTTGCGAGCACCTCAACAATACCCTGCTCCAGGCATTCGACGATCACTGCATGGCCTATGGAGACTTCCAGTATGTCGGGTATGGTCAGGAATTTTGCCAGGTTATCCAGGTTCAGATCATGCCCGGCATTCACCCCCAGCCCGGCATCCTGGGCGCGTTTGGCGGCAGCAACAAAACCCTGGAAAATCTCTTCTCCCTTTACCGTGCCAAAATGCTCGGCATAGGGTTCGGTATATAACTCGACACGGTCTGCCCCCAGCTCTTTGGCCAGATGCATGTCCTGATTGTCGTAATCAATAAACAAACTGCTGCGTATGCCCAGCGCCCTGAGGTCAGCCAGCACAGGGCGTAAAAAGTCAGCGTCCTTGCGTAAATCCCAGCCGTGGTCAGAAGTCAGCTGATCAGGCGCATCGGGCACCAGCGTGCATTGCGCAGGTTTGTTGCGCTTCACGACGTCCAGGAAGTCTGGCGCAGGATAACCTTCCACATTCAATTCCACACCACGCGCCTGGCATAACACGCCCAGGGTTTCCACATCAGAATAACGCGCATGCCTTTGATCCTGACGCGGATGCAGGGTAATGCCGCGTGCCCCCAAGTCCAGGCAGCGGGCAGCAAAGGCTTGCACATCAGGATAATTACGGCCACGTGAATTACGCAGCAGGGCGATTTTGTTGATGTTGATGGAGAGTGCGGTCATGGTGATTCCAAAGTCTGGGCAAGGTAATGAAAAATCGCTGGAACAATTTTCTGTTCAGGTATTCATCATGGACTTGCTTGTCGAATTGTACAAGTAACACAGCGGGGTGATTTGCTGGCGTATCTGTTTTACTTAAATGATCTGGTGATAAAAAAAGTAAAGCCAGCACAACAGTGCTGGCTTTACGGGACAAGCTTCAGGCAAAAATTTACTGCTGGAAAGCCAGCAACTGCGCCCCTTCAGTCACCTGATCGCCAATCGCATACAAGACTTCATCAATGACGCCATCATGCGGTGCAGAAATCGTATGTTCCATCTTCATGGCTTCCATGATCAGCAGGGCATCGCCCTTCTTCACTTCCTGCGCCTTGTTGACGAGCACGGCAACGATCTTGCCTGGCATGGGTGCAGTCAGGCGGCCAGTTTCAGCCTCGGCTTCACCGGCATGTGCCAGCGCATCGATGTAATGCAGGTCAGTGTGTCTACCCTGGCTGAAGACGTGGAAATGTTCGCCATCACGCACTACGGTAGCCGCCACAGTCTGTTCTGCAATCTTGATGACGATATCATTTTCATCGGCCAGTGCCAGTTTGACTTGCGCTGTCGCTGCACCGGCCTGCACTTGCCAGCCATCTGCAAGGTAAGTCACTTGCACTTCATGCGCCTGCTCTTCTTCTGTGAATTGCAGGCTGCGTTGCATGAGGCCGTTCATGCGCCAGCCGTGGCTGGATTGCCAAGGGTCACTACTACCACTTGCTGATTTTTCTGAATTCAACAGAGAGACAACCGCCAGTGCCAGCGTTGTCAGGTTCGCGGCTACCGGTGCAGGGAATAGTTCTGCCTGATTGCGTTCTATCAGACCAGTATCCAGATCAGCACCAGAAAAAGCCGTGCTGGTCACCAGACGCGACAGGAAGGCGATATTGCTGTGCAGGCCAACGATCTGGTATTGCGCCAATGCCTGCGCCATGCGCGCCAATGCTTCTTTCCTGTCCTTGCCCCAGACTATCATCTTGGCGATCATGGGGTCATAGAAAGGCGAAATCGTGTCGCCTTCACGTACGCCGCTATCGATACGGAAAGCCGCCGGATCAGTCGCGCCACCAAGTTCAAAATTCACTGCAACGGGAGTACGTGCATGGCGCAAAGTACCTATCGATGGCAGGAATCCTTTTTCAGGATTTTCTGCATACACGCGTGCTTCTATGGCGTGACCATGGATCTGTAATTCGCTTTGTTGCAGCGGCAATTTTTCACCGGCAGCTACACGCAATTGCCATTCCACCAGATCAGTACCGGTAATCATTTCTGTCACTGGATGCTCAACCTGCAGACGGGTATTCATTTCCATGAAGTAGAAAGAACCATCCTGGTTGGCGATGAATTCCACCGTACCGGCACCAACATAACCAACTGCTTTTGCAGCAGCCACGGCAGCCTCGCCCATGGCGGCGCGGCGTTCTGCTGTCATGCCTGGAGCTGGTGCTTCTTCCAACACTTTTTGATGGCGGCGCTGCACCGAGCAATCGCGCTCAAACAGGTAGACGCAATTGCCGTGGGTATCAGCAAACACCTGGATTTCTATATGACGTGGTCTTTGCAGGTATTTTTCTGCCAGCACTTTATCGTCACCAAAGGAGTTGATGGCTTCACGTTTGCAGGATGCCAGCGCATCCTTGAAGTCAGCAGACTTCTCGATGACACGCATGCCCTTGCCACCACCACCGGCACTGGCTTTGAGCAAGACCGGGTAACCGATACGGTCAGCCTCGGTATGCAAAAAATCGGCATCCTGATTATCACCATGGTAGCCCGGCACCAGCGGCACGTTGGCTTTCTCCATCAGGGATTTCGCCGCAGATTTGCTGCCCATGGCTTCAATTGCCGATGCTGGCGGGCCTATGAAGGCGATGCCATTTTTGGCGCAGGCTTCAGCAAATTCACTGTTTTCTGACAAAAAGCCATAACCCGGATGTATCGCCTGCGCCCCCGTCGCCAATGCGACTTGTATGATCTTGTCGGCACGCAGATAACTTTCTTTGGCAGCAGCAGGGCCTATCAATACTGCCTCATCACAAACCGCGACATGCTTGGCATTAGCATCGGCTTCGGAATACACAGCGACAGTCTTGATGCCCATGCGGCGTGCGGTAGCAGCAACACGGCAAGCAATTTCGCCACGGTTGGCGATAAGGATTTTGGTAAACATGTCTCTAACCTTTTGGGTGGATGTATCTACGATAATTGACTACGATTTTTCATCAGAAAAAGGCTTTGCCTTTCTCTGTGTCTCCATCTTTTGTCTTTGTGCTCAATGAGCTAAGTGCTGAAGACTTACGGTTTTAATCAACCACAACTACCAGCCTTCGCTTCTACTTTGCCACGCGTCTTCAAGCCCAGTTTGTCGAGCAAAACACGATCATCCTGCGCTTCAGGATTAGCTGTAGTCAGCAATTTATCGCCGTAGAAAATCGAATTCGCGCCAGCCAAAAAGCACATGGCTTGCACTGCTTCACCCATCTGGCGACGGCCAGCAGACAGACGCACACGCGCCTTGGGCATGGTGATGCGGGCGACAGCGATAGTACGTACAAATTCCAGCGGATCAAGCGGGTCCAGGCCATGCAAAGGCGTGCCTTCCACTTGCACCAGATGATTGACAGGCACGGATTCAGGATAAGGATTAAGGTTCGCCAGTTGTGCGATCAAACCGGCGCGCTGACGGCGTGATTCACCCATGCCTACGATGCCACCGCAACAGACTTTGAGACCCGCACTGCGTACATGACCAAGAGTGTCCAGCCTGTCCTGGTAATCGCGGGTGGAAATCACGTTGCTGTAAAACTCAGGTGCAGTATCGAGATTGTGGTTGTAGTAATCCAGACCCGCATCTTTCAGACGCTGAGCCTGTTCTTCCTTGAGCATTCCCAGAGTCGCACATGTTTCCAGACCCATGGCTTTGACTTCGCGCACCATGGTTTCGACTTTTTCCATGTCGCGGTCTTTAGGTGAACGCCATGCTGCACCCATGCAAAAACGGGTTGCGCCGTTTTCGCGGGCGGCTTTGGCAGCGTCCAGTACTTCACGTACATCCAGCAATTTTTTGGCTTCAACACCGGTGTCATAACGCGCAGCTTGCGGGCAATAGCCACAATCTTCTTCGCAACCACCAGTCTTGATGGACAAGAGTGTCGCCAGCTCCACATCACCGTCAGGGAAGTTGGCGCGGTGTGCAGTTTGCGCCCGGAACATCAAGTCATTGAAGGGCAAATCAAACAGGGCCAGTACTTCATCCACGGGCCAGGTCTCGGCTTCTATCTTCTTGACCGGTGGCTGGAATTGCATGGCTTGCAAAGTCGTATCAGTAGCTTGCATCTTTGTTTCCTTTTACTTCAATTGACTCAAATCCAGATGCGAGGCGGCGACTTTTGCCTTCTCGTGATCAGGAACATTCAAACGGGGAATATGCCCCAGCATGGGTGCTGCTATGCGCTCACGCAGGGCGGTAATATTTTCTTGCGGGTACAGCATGTTGACATCAACGGTATTGGCAACCCAGCCTGCCAGCTTCAGGCCTCGCGCGGCGATGGCTTCAACCGTCAGCAATGCATGATTGATGCAACCCAGGCGCATGCCGACTACCAGTATCACTGGCAAATCCAGGGCTTGCGCCATGTCTGCCGTCGTCACTTGCGCATTCAGGGGTACGCAAAAACCGCCTACACCTTCCACTATCACTGCATCTGCCAGTTCACGCAACTGTTGATAGCTGTTGACGATATGCGGCAGTGCTATATTTACATGCTCCAGTTCAGCCACGATATGCGGTGCTGCCGGTGTCTGCATCAGGTAAGGGCATACCAGAGCCAGCTCTGCCTTGACGCTGGATGCTGCCACCAGCGTGTCTACATCTTCATTGTGCAAGACACCGTCACGCATTTCTGCCCCAGCGGCTATCGGCTTCATGCCAACGCTTTGCAAACCTTGCGCCTGCATCGCATGCAGCAGAGCAGCGCTGACCAGGGTCTTGCCGATCTCGGTATCGGTGCCAGTCACGAAATAGTCATGCTGCCGCTTTTGCATCAGGCCACCTCGGCAAAACACTGGGCCACATAACTCATCTGATCCAGACGATTAATCGCCTGCACCAGTTGCAAGACCTGGATTTCTGTATGCGCCGCAGACAGGGTCACGCGCAGGCGTGCCGTACCGACAGGCACGGTAGGTGGGCGTATCGCACCTACCCACAAGCCCTGGTCCATGAGATTGCCAGCTACCCTCAGCATGGCGGCATTGTCGCCAATGAGCACAGGTTGTATCGCAGTATCCGATGGCATGCCCTGCCAGACTTGCAAATGCAGACCATCGCGGAACAAGCCTATCAGTTTCTGCAGATGCGCACGTCTTTGCTGGCCTTCTTCACCAGCAATGATGTCTATGCTGGTCAGCAGTGCGTGTGCCAATGCCGGTGCCGCAGCGGTCGTATAGATATAGGCACGGGCACGTTGCACCAGCCATTCAATCACCGTTGCGTCAGCCGCAACAAAAGCACCACCGACACCGGCGGCCTTACCCAGTGTGCCCATATAAACCAGATTCGGCGACTTGATCTGCAAATGTTCGAGCACGCCACGGCCATGCTGGCCCAGCACGCCAAAACCATGAGCATCATCGACGATAAGCCAGGCATCATAGCGTTCGCAAATTGCCAGCAGAGCACCCAATTCTGCAATATTGCCGTCCATGCTGAAGACGCTGTCGGTGACAACGACCCTGTGCTTGGTCTTGCATTGTTGCAGCATACGTTCCAGCGCTGTGTAATCGCGGTGCGGGAATACCTGCACGGTGGCACGCGATAGGCGTGCACCATCGATGAGGGAAGCATGGTTCAGGGCTTCAGAAAATACTGTCGTGTCTTTGTTGATGGCCAGTGCGGTGATGACCGCCAGGTTGGCCATATAGCCTGTGCAAAAATACAGGGCGCGGGCATTATCGATATGTGGCGAGACAAACTCGGCCAGGCGTTCTTCCAGCACCGCATGGGCACGGCTATGGCCGCTAATGAGGTGCGAGGCACCGCTACCAACTCCGTACAACGCAGCACCTTCCTGCATGGCTTCTGCCAGTTTTGGATGTGCTGCCAGACCCAGGTAATCATTGCTGCAAAATGCCAGCAGATCACGGCCATCGACTTTCATAGTTGGTGCTGAAGGTGTTTCTACTGTACGTCTTTGACGCAATAAATGTTTTTGGTCCAGCGCGGCCAGCTCTTGCTGCAAACCCTGTATCAGGGATTTACGTTGCGTGGCGATTCTTATGCCAGGATTATTTATTGCGGGATTGTTTTTACCAGCATCTGTCATGCCATTACCTCTTCAAATACCAGTCTGGTTTTATGCGCCAGCAAGCTCATTTCATCCTGCTCAAGGATGTAGGGCGGCAGCACATAGACTGTGCGGCCTATAGGCCGCATTAATAATTCCTGCTTCAGAGCCGCAGCAAAAAAGCGGCGTGAAAATGTCGCTGCGCGTTCTGCATCATCAACCACCGCATCAAAGGCGAGTATCATGCCTTGCTGGCGGAAGTGGCGCACGCGCGCATCATTTTTCAAATCGGCAAAAGCCGTGTTCAAGAATTCTGCCTTGACGCGGTTCTTTTGCAAGACCTTGTCATCTTCAAATATTGCCAGTGTCGCCAGCGCTGCCCGGCATGCCAGCGGATTACCGGTATAGGAATGCGAATGCAAGAAGCCGCGTCTTACATCGGCATCATAAAATGCCTGGTAGACAGCATCAGTCGTCATCACCAGCGACAGCGGTAAATAACCACCGCTAATGCCTTTCGACAGGCATAAAAAATCTGGCCAGATACTCGCAGACTCACAGGCAAAGAAAGTACCGGTACGGCCACAGCCTACGGCAATTTCATCAGCAATCAGATGGACCTGATACTGGTCGCATAATTCGCGCAAGCGCTTCAGATAGACTGGATCATGCATGGCCATGCCGGTCGCACATTGCACCAGTGGTTCTATGATGACGGCTGCAATCTTGCCTGCGCGTTCCTGCAATTTTGCTTCGAGTGCGGCAGCGGCGCGCAAAGCCACATCGGCAGCAGTTTCGCCAGTCTCAGCCAGACGCGCATCCGGTGACGCAACGACATGCGCACGCTGCAGCATGGGGCCATAGGCTTCGCGGAACAGGCTGACATCGGTTACCGCCAGTGCCCCCACGGTTTCACCATGGTAGCTGCCCTGTATGCAAATAAACTCTTGCTTTTCAGTCTGGCCACCATTACGCCAGGCATGGAAACTCATCTTCAGAGCAATCTCGACCGCTGATGCGCCGTCAGACGCATAGAAGCAATGGCCGAGGGCATGATTAGTCAGGGTCGCCAGTTTTTCTGATAATTCAACCACAGGCGCATGGGTAAAACCGGCCAGCATTGCATGCTCAAGCTTGTCGAGCTGGTCTTTCAGTTCTGCATTGATGCGGGGATTGGCGTGGCCAAACAGATTGACCCACCAGGAACTGATGGCGTCAAGATAACGCTTGCCTTCCATATCAAACAGCCATGCACCGCGGCCATGGCTGACGGGGATCAGCGGTACGGTTTCATGATGCTGCATCTGGGTACACGGATGCCATACATGTTGCAGGCTGCGTGCTACCCAGTCATTTTCTTGATTCAAATTCATTCCAGACAAATTAACGGTCAAAGTTCATTCCAGTTCCAGATTCAAGCCACGGACTGTGTAGTCTGAATGAGCTTCAAATGATTCTCTATATGCATGACATGGGCCTGGGCAAACTCTGCCTTGCTCAAACTGCCATAAGCAAAATGCGGCTCGATCTCACCCGCATGGTTTTCAAATTTCTGTAATGCGGCAATCAGCATATCGATACCGGCATTCACATCGCCACTTTCTGCGATTGTTGGCGCACCTGGTATTGGTTCAGTCAGGTTATGCGTCATCGCACCGGCGATTGAAAAAGCATAAAAGGCTGCACTGCCTGCCGTTTTCTGAAAGGCAGCCGGTTTCATTTCCGGGTAACCTGTCATCGAATACTCTATGCTTTGCGCCAGGTGCACAAAGACTTTATATGGCTGCCAGCCTGATTGACTGGCCAACTTATTCAATTTCAGACTGGCAAGTTTTGCCTGCATGTCTGGGATTGAAGTAATAACGACTGTGGACTTGCGATAAGTCACAGCGCACGCTACGGCCAGCAAAGAGACGCCCAGGCCTGTCAATACCAGTCTACGCTTTGTCATCTTTGTCAGCTCCTTTCCATTCTATTCTTGCTATCTGCTTAATATTTAAGCTGGATTCAACTTAACCAGTCTGGCTTGCGTTTTTCCAGGAAAGAACGTACCCCTTCACGGCCCTCATCCGATGCCCGTATCTGCGCTATGCCTTCTACCGTTCCTGCTATCAGTGCTGGCGTCAATTCGCGGCTGGCAACATCCTGTACCAGGCGCTTGGCCTGCTTCACTGCATTCGGGCTATTACTAACCAGCGCCTTGACGATCTCGGCCACTTTGGCATCCAGTGTCTCTGCAGTCACCACTTCATGAGCAAAACCCGTGCGATGCGCTTCTGCCGCAGTAAAACGCTCGGCAGTGATGAAATAACGGCGCGCCGCGCTTTCACCCATGGCCTTGATGACATAGGGCGAAATAGTCGCCGGTATCAGGCCCAGCTTGACTTCGCTAAGACAGAAATTGGCCGTATCCACACTGACCGCGATATCGCAAGCCGCTACCAGGCCCATACCACCGGCATAGCAGTCTCCTTGCACTTTGGCAACTACTGGCCTGCTGCATGTATAGATGGCGTGCAGCATTTCTGCCAGTTGGCCAGCATCCGCGAGGTTTTCCTCATGGGTGTAGTCAGCCATCTTTTTCATCCAGTTCAGGTCTGCACCAGCACAAAAAGCAGGACCATTCGCGGCCAGCACAATAGCACGAATGCTGTCATTCGTATCCAAATCGCGGAAAGCACTGGTGATTTCAGCTATGGTTGTTTCATTAAATGCATTGCGCACATCGGGGCGATTTAATGTCACAGTTGCCACGAAATCCTGAAAGCTCAGCTCGATATTTTCCATTTTAACAATTCCACTTAATTCGTATTTTGATCTTACTTTGCTTTGGAGAAGCCATTCGCATCAAGAAACTCGCTGACCAAAGGTTCCCAAATCTTGCTGCCCCCTGTAAACAGGGTATGACCATCCTTACCAAATGCTGGCAGCAACTTGAATTCTGCCCTGCCACCCGCTTTTACAAAAGCCGCGTGCCATTCCTGGGAATATTTGGGAGCAAAGTATTGATCGTTTTCCGTATATATCCACAGCATGGGTGCTTTGCTGCCTGCGCCAAATTCAGCATACATTTTTTCCATCTTATAGGGCTGGCAAGGCTCACCGGGACGTTCTGCCGGGTTGCCACCAGAGCCACCGGCGAAGTTGATGGCAGCTACCAGACCTGATGGATTTTTTGCCGCCGCCGCTACCGCGCTATAACCGCCTACAGACTGACCCACGACCAGCACCCGGCTGGCATCGACATAATTTTGTGTTTTGGCATGTTCGAGCACTGCCAGAATTTCTTTGCTGGCGGCCTCTGCCATAGGCGCATAATTTTTGTTATTGCAGCTACCGCTTTCTTCAGGGTCAGGTGTCGTCCCCTTTTCACCATAGCCAATGCGGGTAGGCACAAATACGGCGAAACCGCGCTTCACAAAATACCTGACCTGCGGGGTGTACCTGAATCTGGGAGTCGCCGCACGATTCGTAGCGCTGCGACCATGATTCAGGATCAAGATGGGGAAAGGGCCATCACCATCAGGTTTGAACTGCGTAATGACCACTTCACCCTTGCTCTCTCGTCCGAACATATCCTTGACAACTACATTGATAGCCGTCACCGATTCATGCAAGTCCGTTGCCAGCTTGACAGGACCGGCTGTTGCCTGTTCTTCTGCAGTTTTTTCTTCCTGCAGTGCACGCGCCTGAACAGTCAGACTGAACAATGCCAACAGAGCAAGCACAGGCGTGCGGATAGCTGAAGCGAAATTTGCCATGATACGTTCCTACATCCTGAACACGCCAAACTTCACATCAGGTATCGGTGCATTCAAAGCTGCCGACAAGCCCAGGCTCAACACCATGCGCGTATCTGCCGGATCGATGACACCGTCATCCCACAGGCGCGCGGATGCATAGTAAGGATGGCCCTGGTGTTCGTACTGATCCTTGATAGGTTGTTTGAAAGCCGCTTCTTCTTCAGCTGACCAGCTACCGCCCTTGCCTTCTATGCCATCACGTTTTACGGTCGCCAATACACTGGCAGCCTGTTCACCACCCATGACGCTGATACGCGCGTTTGGCCACATCCACATGAAGCGGGGTGAATAAGCACGGCCGCACATGCCATAGTTGCCAGCACCAAAGCTGCCACCGATGATGACAGTGAACTTGGGTACATTCGCAGTTGCCACTGCAGTCACCATCTTGGCACCATTGCGGGCGATGCCTTCGTTTTCATATTTGCGGCCTACCATGAAGCCGGTGATGTTTTGCAGGAAGACCAGAGGTATCTTGCGCTGGCAGCACAGTTCTATGAAGTGCGCCCCCTTCAATGCAGATTCAGAAAACAGGATACCGTTGTTGGCAATAATGCCGACTGGCATACCGTGGATATACGCAAAACCACAGACCAGAGTCGTGCCATAGCGCGCCTTGAATTCATCGAAATGACTGCCATCGACAATGCGGGCAATCACTTCACGTACATCAAAAGGTTTGCGGGTATCGACAGGTATCACGCCATACAATTCAGATGCCGGGAACTTCGGTTCTTCAACTTCTTTCATGACCACGGTTTGTGGTTTCTGGCGGTTCAGGTGTGAAACGATGGTACGCGCCAGCGACAACGCATGCGTATCATTTTGTGCCAGATGATCTACCACACCAGAAAGACGAGTATGTACATCGCCACCACCAAGGTCTTCGGCACTGACGACTTCACCAGTCGCCGCTTTGACCAGCGGTGGGCCGCCAAGGAAAATCGTGCCCTGGTTCTTGACGATGATGGACTCATCACTCATCGCTGGTACATAGGCACCACCGGCGGTACAGGAACCCATGACTACCGCAATTTGCGGTATGCCCTTGGCCGACATATTGGCCTGGTTGTAGAAGATGCGGCCAAAGTGATCACGGTCAGGGAAGACATCATCCTGGTTAGGCAGGTTCGCGCCGCCGCTATCGACGAGATAAATGCAGGGCAGATTGTTTTGCTCGGCAATCTCTTGCGCGCGCAAATGTTTCTTGACGGTCAGCGGATAATAAGTGCCACCTTTGACGGTCGCATCATTACAGACGATGATGCATTCCTGCCCAGCCACGCGGCCTATGCCAGTGATGACACCGGCAGATGGAGCAGCATCGGCACCGCTTTTTTCTTTGTACATGTCGTAGGCAGCGAGTTGCGAAAACTCCAGGAAAGGCGTGCCCGCATCGAGCAGCATTTGTACGCGGTCACGCGGCAAGAGTTTGCCACGGGCCAGATGTTTCTTACGCGCTTCATCACCACCGCCAAGTGCAATTTTGGCGATCTTTTCTTTAAGGTCATCCACTACGGTTTGCATGGCCGCTGCATTGGCTTTGAATTCTTCAGAGCGGGAATTGAGTTTGGAATCTAAAGTTGTCATTATCTTTTTCACTTTTCTGGAAAACTGCCATCCACGTAAAACCACTTGCCGTCATATCGCACAAAACGGCTGAGTTCATGCAGCCTGTGCGCCTTACCGCCAATCTTGTAACGGGCAACAAATTCCACCGTCGCCGCATCACCATCAGCTTTGAATTTCTTGACTTCCAACCCCAGCCATTTGGTTGGGTCATCGTGCGTGATACGCTCTTTGGGACAAGTACGCTCATCCCAGGTCGCACGCAGATAGGCCTCATCATTCAGCGTATAAGCGGTATAGCGCGAACGCATCAGCGCTTCTGCCGTTGGTGCTACCGCCGCACCACTGATGTACTGACCGCAGCACTGTTCAACATTTTTATTCAAGCCACAGGGGCATGCTTTGCTGCTCATTATTACTTCTTGCTTTCCTTGATGGCGACTGGTGCTCCGGCGGCTTTCCAGGCAGTAAAACCACCATCGATATGCGCGACATTTTCCAGGCCCATGTCTTGCACGGTCTTGGTAGTCAATGCACTGCGCCAGCCAGCGGCACAAAATAAAATGAATTCTTTTTTCTCGCCGAAGACAGGTTTGAAATACGGAGAATCAGGATCAACCCAAAACTCTATCATGCCACGCGGGGCATGATAGGCACCGGGGACTATACCTTCACGTTCCAGCTCGCGGATATCGCGGACATCAATGAACTGCACATTGGCATCCGCGAGTTTGGCCTGGGCTTCTGCCACGCTATAGGTTTTAATTTCGGCATTGGCTTCATCAACCAACTGCTTGTAACCTTTTTTCATGCTGTCTCCGTTATTCTTTTTAAGAACTGAAATCACTCAACCAGCCAGTGCACGTCCAATCAAAATCTTTTGTATATCGGAAGTACCTTCATAAATCTGGCAAACCCGCACATCACGATAGATACGCTCAACCGGGAAGTCGCTGACGTAGCCGTAGCCACCATGTATCTGTATAGCATCCGAGCAGACTTTTTCTGCCATCTCCGAAGCAAACAGTTTTGCCATCGCCGCTTCTTTCAAACAGGGCTTGCCTGCGTCTTTCATGCTGGCTGCATGCCAGATCAGTTGTCGGGCGGCCTCTATCTGGGTCGCCATGTCGGCCAGTTTGAATTGGACTGACTGGTGTTCAAAAATAGGTTTGCCAAAACTGGTCCTGTCTTTGGCATAGGCCAGTGCTGCTTCAAATGCGGCGCGCGCCATGCCTACTGATTGTGAGGCTATGCCTATGCGGCCACCTTCAAGGCCAGACAGGGCAATCTTGTAGCCCATGCCTTCTTCACCTATCAGGTTCTCTGCCGGGATGCGGCAATTCTCGAACAGGATTTGTGCAGTGTCTGATGAATGCTGGCCCATCTTTTGTTCCAGGCTGGCGACGATATAGCCTGGCGTGCTGGTGGGCACCCAGAAGGCGCTGATGCCTTTTTTGCCTGCTTCTTTATCGGTGACAGCCATGACGATGGCCACGTCAGCATATTTGCCGCTGGTGATGAATTGCTTGACGCCGTTGATGACGTAATGATCGCCATCGCGTTTTGCGGTCGTGCGCAGTTCAGACGCATCGCTGCCTGCATGCGGCTCAGTAAGGCAAAAGGCACCGAGCATGTCGCCTTGTGCCAGTGGTGTCAGCCATTGTTTTTTTTGCGCGTCATTGGCATACATCATGGCAATGCTGCAGACCGGGCAGTTATTGACAGATACCACGGTGGAAGTTCCACCATCACCGGCAGCGATTTCTTCCAGCACCAGGGCCAGCGACAAATAATCCATACCAGCGCCACCAAACTCTTCGGGTACGGCCACGCCGTACGCCCCCATTTGTGCCAGCTCCTTTAATTCTTCTGCGGGGAAATGATGTTCCTTGTCCCAGCGTGCAGCATTGGGCACCAGACGGTCCTGGGCAAAGGCGCGCACGGCGTCGCGTATCATTTCGTGTTCTGGTGTCAGTAACATGCTAAGTCTCTGTTTGCTTTGAACGATTACCAGCTCAGGCTGGTACCATCGTAATTAAAAAATTGGCCATTATCTTTGGCACTTAACCCTGCCAGTGTCTGGCGCATGCCGCTGGCGCTTTCAGTCACAGTCAGAGGTGCTTCACTACCACCCATTTCAGTCTGTACCCAGCCTGGGTGAAAGGCGATGCAGATACTGTCGGATGCCTGCAAGGAAATATCCTTGAGGACAGAATTCAGGGCAGCTTTACTGGCACGATACAACCATCCATGTGTGCTGTTGCGCAGGCTCAGCGAACCCAGCAGTGAAGAGATCACTGCCAGCCTGCCGTTTGCCGCATCCACCAGCGGCAAGACCAGGGGCAAAATGCGCATGGCAGCCAGCACATTGGTATGCATGACAGCATCAAACTCGGACTCCTGCGGCGCTGTCAGTTGCTCTACACGTGGGCCATATACACCTGCGTTCAGGATGGCCACATCGATCTTCTCATCGTCGAGACGCCAGCCCAGACCGGCACAGTCATTCAGATTGGTGACGTCCAGCGGCAACGCTTCACAACCTGCTGCCTGCAATGCGGCCAGGTCTTCTTCCTTGCGTGCAGTGGCGATAACACGCCAGCCTGCAGCCTTGTATTGCATGGCCAGTTCATGGCCTATACCGCGTGATGCACCGATGATTAAAGCGACTGGCATTGTGTTCCTTCGATTTACAAAATTGTGACCACTGGTATTCTATAAGGTCGAGTAAGCATAGCGAGCAGCGCAATATTGAGTTAAGAAGCGCTTCGTACTTTACTACCCAGGCACAACTGGCATCGCAGGCTCAAGAGTGCGCTGCGCTTAGCTTAATCGGCCTTATACCATCTCAATTGCCAAAGCCGTGCCTTCACCACCACCTATACAAAGCGAAGCCACACCACGTTTCTTACCCTGCTTCTTCAAGGCACCCATCAGCGTAATGATGATACGTGCACCGGAAGCACCGATAGGATGACCCAGCGCACAGGCACCACCATGTACATTGACCTTGTCATGCGGGATGCCCAGTTCTTTCATGGCGGCCATAGGCACGGTCGCAAAAGCTTCATTGATTTCAAACAGGTCAACGTCGTCTGTAGTCCAGCCCAGTTTTTTGTACAGCTTCTGGATGGCACCCACTGGTGCTGTGGTGAACCAGCCTGGTTCTTGTGCATTGCTGGCGTGACCGAGGATTTTTGCTATCGGTGTCAGGCCCAATTCCTTGGCTTTGGATTCACGCATCAAGACCAGTGCAGCAGCACCGTCATTGATGGAAGAGGATGAGGCGGCGGTAATCGTGCCGTCTTTTTTGAAGGCTGGTTTCAGCGCAGGGATTTTGTCGAGCTTGGCTTTCAACGGACCCTCATCCTTGTCGATGACAACATCGCCACCACGGCCTGATACGGTCACTGGGGCGATTTCCCATGCGAAAGAACCATCGGCAGTTGCGGCCTGAGCGCGCTTGACGGAGGCAATCGCAAATGCATCCTGCTCTTCGCGGCTGAAGTTGTATTTGGCAGAACAGTCTTCAGCAAAAGTGCCCATGGAGCGGCCTTTGTCATAAGCATCTTCGAGACCATCAAGCATCATGTGGTCATACATCATGCCGTGACCGATGCGGTAGCCGCCACGTGCTTTGGGGATCAGGTAAGGGGCATTGGTCATGGATTCCATGCCGCCTGATACGATGACTTCATTGCTGCCTGCATTGATGGAATCAAAGGCCATCATGGTGGCTTTCATGGCTGAGCCGCACATCTTGGACAAGGTCACAGCACCTGTAGACACTGGCAAACCTGCAGCCAGCAAAGCTTGACGTGCTGGCGCTTGCCCCTGGCCTGCCATCAGGCAGTTACCGAACAAGACTTCTTCTACCAGCTCTGGCTTGACACCGGCGCGTTCAACGGCGGCCTTGATGGCAACTGCACCGAGCTGACTGGCTGTCAGGGAAGAAAAATCGCCCTGAAAAGCACCCATGGGAGTACGGGCTGCACCAACGATTACGATAGGATCATTCATCTTGTTCTCCAAAAATAAAAGCAGATTGACTGCCTGAAAATGAGGGCTTGTCCGTCATGAAACGGGCAAGCACAAAGCTTCTAAGTTGTACTGCTGGTCTGATTGCAAAAGCGGATTTCCTGCGGATACGGAAACACATCATCCACCTTGCCATCGACTATGCGCTTCTTGCGGGCCTGCCAGTATTCGGCGGTCAGCAAGTCAGCGTGGTGCTTCATAAAATATTCTTTGACGTTTTTGTTCCCCAGCAGGAAAGTGCCAAACTGTTCGGGGAAAACATCATTTTTGGCAATCGGATACCAGGGTTCGGCAGACATTTCGTCTTCTTCATTGCGCGGCAAAGGTATCTTGCGAAAATTGCAGTCGGTGATGTACTCGATTTCATCATAGTCATAAAAGACGACACGACCATGACGGGTGACACCGAAGTTTTTGTACAGCATGTCACCAGGGAAAATGTTTGCCGCCACCAGATCCTTGATGGCGCTGCCGTATTCTTTCAGGCCATGTTCCATTGCAGCCATATCACCACCGCGCTCGGCTTCGGTCAGCCAGATATTCAGCGGCGTCATACGGCGCTCTATGTACAGATGTTTGATGACGACTTCATCATCATTCACTTCCAATAGAGATGGTGCATATTGCCTGATCTCGGCCAGCAGCTCTTCAGAAAAACGGGCGCGTGGAAATGCCACATCCGAGTATTCCAGCGTATCGGCCATGCGGCCCACGCGATCGTGGTTTTTCACCAGCAGGTATTTTTCCTTGATCAGGGCCTTGGTGGTTTCCTTGGGTGGCGGAAAACTGTCCTTGATCAGTTTGAATACATACGGGAAAGACGGCAACGCAAACACCAGCATCACCAGGCCGCGTATGCCGGGTGCGGCTTCTATGCGGTCAGATGAATATTTGAGGTGATGTAAAAAGTCGCGGTAGAACAGATTCTTGCCATGTTTTTGCAGACCTATCATGGTGTAGATTTCACTGCGCGGTTTCTTGGGCAAGATGCTGCGTATGAATTGTACATAGGCAGACGGCACTTCCATGTCCACCATGAAATAGGCGCGAGTGAACGAGAACAGCACCGTGATCAGCATGGTGTCGAAGATCACCGTGTCCAGCACCAGTTCAGCCTTGCGCTTGTGCATGACGGGAATGACAAAGGGATATTCCTTATTGCCATTGATGCCCTTGCCTATGATGTAGGCTGATTTGTTGCGATAGAACAGACTGGCCAATACCTGTATCTGGTGATTTGGCTCCAGCTTGGCGGGGCCAAAATTTTCGCGCAGGCGTGCCTCCACCAGAGCCACATCACGGTCCAGGTCTTCGAATTTTGCATTCAGTTGAAAATTCGTGACGATGCGCTTGATGGTGAAATTCAGGCCATCTGTCGCCGGGTAATACACACGGTAACTCGGTGGCGTATCTTCGCTTTCCAGATACTCGGTCGAGGTTGCCGGGCGCACGAAGATAAAATCATTGTGATAATAATTCCTGTGCAAGAGCTTGGTGCAGACGGTGTTGAAAAAAGTCTCGGCCAGCTCTGGGCGCAGATGATCTATGAGCATGCCCATGTAATGCAGTTTGACTTCGCGCCAGACTTCGTCACTAAGGTCTTCTTCTGCGTATTCATCTTCCAGTGCCTGTACGCATTCGCGCACGCGGGTGTCGTAATAACCTATGCGTTCGCGTGCGGCGATTTGTGCGGCGCGCCAGTCACCCGTTTCAAATTGTTGCTTTGCTCTTTGGCTGCTGGCCCGGAACAAATGATAATGCCTGTCAAAACCATCGAGTATGGTCCTGGCGATATCGAAGGCAATTTGCGAAGACAGCAATTTTGGGAAATGGGTGTGGGGCATGGTCGGTGCTCACTCAGTTTCAACTGCGGGCAGGAACTGTTTTTCCCAAGCCTGTAGTTTAGCCAGATCCACGGCTATACCGCCACAAACCACAATCAGCGGCTTCTTGTATTGCGCCAGTACGGGCAGATTCTGGTAAGCCACTGCCAGGGCTGCGCCACAGGCCGGTTCCACCAGGGTACGCATATCGTCGGCAAAAGCCAGACAAGCCTGCACAGCCTGGGCGTCGCTGACGGTCACAGTGTGCACGGTGCGTTTGCGCGTCCAGTCAAATGCCTGTTGTGCAACACGTCTCGCACCGAGGGTGCTGGCAATCGAGGTAATCGCTGGTAAAGTCACCAGTTCACCAGCCTGCACGGCTGCATGCAGGGAAGCTGCACCTTCGGTCTCTGAAGCGATGATGGGTATATGGCCAAGGCCATTGCGCTCCAGGCCTAGGGCGATGCCACTGAGCAAGCCACCGCCGCCGACTGAGCAGATGACGACATCAAAGTCGAGCTTGCCCGCCACCTCATCTATCGTTGTGGCATTGCCATCCCAGATATCAGCATGGTCAAACGGCGGGATATACACCGCACCCGGCTGCTCGCACAGGCGCAAAGCTTCCTGATTGGCTTCATCCCAGACGCTACCCTCGACAATAACTGTCGCGCCAATTGCCCGTATTGCCGCACGCACACTTTCATGCGTGGTTTGCGGCACGACGATCGTGGTTTGCAAACCCAGGGCCACACCAGCAACGGCGGCAGCAAAACCAGCATTGCCGCCAGAAGGGCAGACAAAGTGTTTTGCCCCCTGCTCAGCCGCACGCTGGCACATCAGGCCTATGCCACGCAACTTGAAAGAACCGGAGGGCTGGTTGTTTTCCATCTTCAGCCAGACCTGTTTGTCCAGGCTGGCTGAAAGAGCACGGTGTTCCAGCAACGGTGTAATGATATGCAAATGTGTCATATAAATTGACTTAGTTTACAACAATCTGCTTATTTGGCTTATTTTGTTTCGGCAAACAATTCACGGCCTATCAACATGCGGCGTATCTCGCTGGTGCCAGCGCCTATCTCATACAGCTTGGCATCGCGCCACAGGCGGCCTACCGGATATTCATTGATATAGCCATTGCCACCCAGGGTCTGTATGGCTTCGCCCGCCATCCATGTAGCTTTTTCTGCAGAATACAAAATCGCACCGGCAGCATCCTTGCGCAGGGCGCGCACTGCTTCTGGCGTAGTGGCGCGGTCGCAGGCCTGGCCAACAGCATAGACATAAGCCTTGCATGCCATCATGGTGGAATACATATCCGCCAGTTTGCCTTGCATGAGCTGGAATTCACCGATAGGCTGGCCAAATTGCTTGCGGTCATGCACATAAGGAACTACCGCATCCATACAGGCCTGCATGATGCCCAGAGGGCCGCCTGACAAGACGGTACGCTCAAAATCCAGGCCAGACATGAGGACATTAACGCCCTTGCCCAGGCCACCGAGTACGTTTTCTGCCGGGACCTCGCAATCCTCGAATACGAGCTCACCTGTATGGGAGCCGCGCATGCCGAGTTTGTCCAGCTTTTGCGCAATGCTGAAGCCTTTAAAGCCTTTTTCTATGAGAAAGGCAGTCATGCCGCGTGGGCCGGCTTCCAGATCATTCTTGGCGTACACGACCAGCGTGTCGGCATCAGGACCATTGGTGATCCACATCTTGGTGCCGTTCAAGACCCAGCGGTCACCCTTCCAGTCGGCGCGCAGCTTCATGCTGACGACGTCGGAACCGGCGTTTGGCTCAGACATGGCGAGTGCGCCTATGTGTTCGCCGCTGATCAGCTTAGGCAGGTATTTGGCTTTTTGTTCTTCGGTACCATTGCGCTTGATCTGGTTCACGCACAGGTTGGAGTGCGCACCATACGACAGACCGACAGAGGCAGACGCACGGGAAATTTCTTCCATGGCAATGATATGCGCAAGGTAACCCATGTTTGCACCGCCGTATTCTTCGCTGACAGTCACACCCAGGATGCCGAGCTCACCCATCTTGCCCCACAAATCCATGGGGAACTGGTCGCTACGGTCTATCTCGGCAGCGCGCGGGGCGATTTCTGCCTGGGCAAATTGCTGCACGGCTTCGCGCAAAGCGGCGATGTCTTCGCCGTGATCAAAAGTCAAACCTGGTAAATGGAGCATGTCGTCCTCACACTTTTATAAAATTAAAATTCGCTGGCTTATGATTAACCATACCAGCCATATTACTGCTTACAGTCGCCATAGAACTAGCGGCGACTGGCTTACGCTTTAGATTCTGCCTTCGGTATCACAAACAAAGTCTGTTGCATGATGGCGCAAAGTTTTTCCTTGCCTTCGTGCACTACAAACACTTCGGCACTGGATACCACCAGGGTTTTACCTGCCTTGAGCACTTTGCCACGGGCAATCAGGGTATCGCCCTTGCCGGGTGCGACGATATTGATCTTGTATTCTGCAGTTAAGCACTCACTCACTGGCATCAATTGGGTATTCGCGGCATAGCCGCCCGCCGCATCAGCTATCGTACCAATCACACCGCCATGAAAATAGCCATGCTGCTGACTGACTGCCTCGCTAAACGGCAGGCTGATTTCACAGACTCCGGGCGTGATGCTGGTCAGGCGGGCATTCCAGGCCATCAATGCGCCCTGTGCATTGAAGCTTTCCAGCAAGCTCAGGGCCAGTTTGTGATCCAGCGTAGCTGTGGTTTGCTGCGTTGCCTGATTGCTCATAAAACCCCCAATAGCCAAGGAAAAACCATCTCAGGCAAAAATAATACGTCTAATTGACGTTTACGTAAACGTCAATTCGCTTGTTTGATGTTTTTCAGCTGTTGCCTCAACACGAGCCTTATCAAATTGCCTACATAACTCATGGCATTCTTATTAAGCAGAATTTATTTTTCTGCATGATCAAGCTGCTCCAGCAAACTACGGCTTTTTTCTTCATGCGCGCTGATTTCTGCCAGCATGATTTCTATATCTTCGCGCTGTTGCTCCAGCGCCGCCCTGTGCCTGGCCAGCACCACCAGAAAGCTCTGTAGCTGTACTTCGGTATCCTTGGGGGAACGGTACATATCGACCAGGCTTTTGATATCCGACAAGCTCAGGCCCAGGCGTTTGCCGCGCAGGGTCAGCTTCAGATGGGTACGTTCCCGCGTTGTGTAGACACGGTTGCGGCCGCCCGGCCCTTCACGGCTGGGGCTAAGCAAACCCTGGTCTTCATAGAATCGTATCGCCCTCGGGGTAATATCAAATTCGCGGGCAAGTTCGGTAATGGTATAGGTGGCCATGGTCAATCTGGTGAAAAAACACAGAAACAGTTTTCTGATTACAATCTGCACTTGATGCAGTTGACGTTAACGTCAAATAGTTTTAAATCGCATTGTAGGCTATTCCAGTGCTTCTGGAGTCATCCATAATGAGAAAACAGGCAGCAGATAGGGGGGTTGACATATCTTTTAGACAAAGCGTTCACCCCATATCTAGGGCTGGCAAGGCGTGTGGTGCAGTCAGGGCTGGTGCCCCTGACAAGACGCGCAACGCAGTCCAGCACTCGATATAGGGTGAACCCAGAGGGAATGGGTCAGAAACCTCGCCTGGCGTTGTTGTGTGTCGCTCACTTGGCTCGCCAAGCAGCGCTCCGCAGCCTAGCCAGACAAGGTTTCTCACCCATTCGCTTGACTAAAAGATATGTCAACACCCCCTAACCACCACAATAACAACAGAGACGAGCATGAACTTACTGGAACAACAACTCCACTACCCTTTCGGCGAGACCTTGCCTGAAACAGGCAAGACCATGGAAATCACGCCGGGTGTGCTGTGGATACGCATGGGACTGCCCTTTGCGCTGAACCATATCAATCTGTGGCTGCTCGAAGATGAGTTCGAAACCAGTCAGGGCAAAGTCCGTGGCTGGACGGTAGTCGATTGCGGCATTGCCAGCGACGCTACCCGTGACGCCTGGGAGATACTGTTCGGTGACCTGAACAACCACTTGCGCGGCATGCCCATCATCCGCGTCATCGCTACCCACTGTCACCCCGATCACATAGGTCTGGCTGACTGGCTGTGCAGCCGCTGGAATGTGCAACTATGGATGACGGCAGGTGAATATGCCTTTGCCCGCATGATGTCGGCCAGCTTGCCGGGTGCGGATGGCACAGCCATGTTCCCGCACTTCCGCAAGCATGGCCTGGTCGATGGCGGCATGCAGGAACAGATACAGGAAAGAAAGACGCACTACACCCGGCTGGTGCCTACCGTGCCGACTGCCTACCACCGGATGCAAGAGGGTCAGGATGTAGTCATTAATCAGCGCAACTGGCAAGTCATCGCCGGATTTGGTCATTCGCCTGAGCATGCATCCTTGTATTGCGCCGAGCTTAATATCCTGATCTCTGGCGATATGCTGTTGCCGCGTATCTCTACCAATGTCTCGGTGTTTGCCATAGAGCCGGAAGCCAATCCTGTGCAGCAGTATATGGATTCACTGCAAAAATACCTGCCACTGCCGGAAGATGTGCTGATCCTGCCTTCGCATGGCAAACCCTTCAAGGGCTTGCATACCCGCGTACAGCAATTGCAAGACCATCACGCCGAGCGGCTGGAAGAGGTGAAGACGGCATGTGCCACAGCACAGTCAGCCATGGACATCGTCCCCATCATGTTCCGCCGCCCGCTCGATTCGCACCAATTGACTTTCGCGATAGGCGAGGCGCTGGCTCATCTGCACAAGCTCTGGTATGACGGTATCTTGCGCCGGGAAACGGGTGAGGACGGGGTGCTGCGTTTTGTCATGAAATAGCCTATCCCAAAAAATAACCCCGTATCGACGGGGTTATTTTTTTAACGCTAACTATTACTGAGGTATTTTGCTGATCTGCACACTGACTATCTTCCATTTTCCATTGCGCTTGATATAAATGTCGGTGTAGCGATAGTGTGATTTGAACGGTTTGCTCTCATACCGCCCCGTCATCCTGGTGCGGCCTGTCAACAGGGCAACATCACCGTACAACCTTACTTCAAAATCTTCTACGGTATAAGGATCAATTTCCAGTTTGGGTGACACCAGTCCGTCAACAAAACTGGGCTTGGTTTCTACATTACCCTCACCATCAATCTGGCGAAAATCTTCTGCCATATTGGCTTCGATTGCAGCCCTGTCCCTGCGCACGATGGCCTTGTCCCAGGCATCTGCCTGACGTGTCAATTCAGCGATCACTGCAGCCTGTTTTTTGTCAGCAGCACCAGCAACATTAGCAGAATAAGCTGGCAAGGCATGCAGGCCAAGGACAGCGCATAACAGGCAAATCTGGCTCAGGTATTTTTTCATCTTTAATTTCATCTCTCTTATTATTTCTCTTATAAAGCCCGGCCATCATAGTGATGTACAGGTATGGCCGCCAGGTCTATATCTTCCAGACAGCGAATATTGATAGCTGCCACACGATTGCCTTTTGGATCCACGCCTTCAGCGTAGGGATGCATGCCACAAGTCGGGCAAAACTTATGCTGTATCACATGCTTGTTGAAGACGTAGGTGCTGGCGGCATCTTCAGGTGTCTTCAAGTGAAAATGATCGCGAGGCACAAACCACAGCAAAGAACCCTTGCGCTGGCAAATGGAACAATTACAGGCGAGTGCGCTTCCTATCTCACCCTCTACTTCAAATGCGATTTTGCCGCAATGGCAGCTACCTTTATGCATGAATATTTACTCCTGGAATGTATAAAAAGAGTGCTGCTGTCTGACTCAATTTTAGCGAACGAGTTCAGTCTGCTCAGCTTTGCCAGTATTCACCTGGACGATAATTACCGAAATACCAGAGATGGCCTTCAGGGTCGAGCACCATATAGCCTCTGGCACCATAATCTTCCGTCTGCAATGGTCGTACCAGCCTGGCACCGGCAGCGATAGCAATTTCATGATGAGCATCCGGGTCATCCACATAGACGCTGAGCGCCTGCGAAATACCGGTCAGGGATTTAGGGCTGACATGATGAGTCTCGGCTTTGGGCGAGGCGACCATGATGACGCCCGTGCCCAGGCTCAATTCTGAATGTTCTACACGGTTGCTTTCACCGGGCACCACAAAACGGCAAGTAAAACCAAAGGCGCGCACCAGCCAGTCTATGGCAGCAGGCGCATCATCATAAATCAGGCTGGGATAAATATCGGACGGGCTGCGGTAAGACTCAGACATGACGCTTTCCTTTCATGATGGAAACGACGGGGCCGACGAGACTTACTTTATATACAAAAAAGCAATCATATACAAGCACGCATCCTTACTTGAGGCTGCTTATTTCTGCGCATCCCTTTCGCGGCAACTGAGCGTAGCGTAATCGGCTTTGGTCAATTTATGATCAATGCCAAATATTCTGAGCCTGTCAAACACGTCCGCATGCGGGGTAAAAGTGCAGGCGTTCTTGTCAGCAAAATCTTGCACGGCCCGGGTATCAGCATTGGTCTTTAACATCAGGCTCATGCCAGGACTGACGCAACAGCCTACATACTCATCCATATACTCTTCTTCCAGCAAAATCAATGTATGCCCCATGAAGCTGGCTGGCTTTTGCAAGAGATAAAAATCGATGTAGTCGGCACGCTGCTGCGGCTTTTTACTGATGAAGGCTGCTTGCTGGTAAGCCCGTATCACAGGCCTGGATCTGGCCTGCCTGTCTTGCCCGTCCGGTTTGATTTTGAGGGCCAGGATGAGCTGGTTTTCCAGCCTGGCATCGGCCGCCAGACTATGTGGTGAGAGCGAGCTCAGCAACAAGCCCATCATAGAGCAAGCCAGGCAATGCAGTATTTTATTCGTCATGATGTCTAGCGCTTGATCAAACGGATTTCAAACAATTTGGGCCACAATTTGCCAGTGACAAACAGCCTGTCTTTCGCTGCATCGTAGGCAATGCCGTTCAGCACATCCGGGTTACCCATGATGCGGTCGCCCATAGGCAGCAAGCCATTCAAATTGATCCAGCCAACGACCTTGCCAGTCTTTGGATCGATACGGGCGATGTTATCGGTTTGCCAGATGTTGGCAAAAATCTCGCCCTTTACCCATTCAAGTTCATTCAACTGATCTACGGCCTTGCCATCAGCCGTCACCTTGACGCGGTGGGTTTCGCGTAAAGTAAGTGGATCGAGGAAGCGTAATTCTGAGGTGCCATCGCTCATGATGATTTCTTTATCATTGCGTGCAAGACCCCAGCCTTCACCTTTGTAGGTGAATTCTTTTTGAAAAGCGAAAGTGTCCAGATCAAGCACATAGCCCGCCTGAGTAGTCCAGGTGATGCCTATAATGCGCTTGTCCCACCAGGTGATGCCCTCACCAAAAATTTGCCTGGGCAAATCCATTTTTTGCAACACTTCGCCAGTTTCCAGCCTGAGCTTGCGTACGGTAGAGCGGCCTTGCAAACCCGTACTCTCATACAAAAAACCATCTTTAAAAAACAGGCCCTGGGTAAAGGCATTCGGATCATGTGGATAAGTGTGTACCACTTCATAGCTGTAAGCAGGAATCGCTGCCAGTGCCGCCAGGGCATTACTGACAAGTGAAAATCCCGCAAATGCGGTCAACAATCCTGAAATCACGCCGATATAGCGCTGTAGCCGCCAAAAATTTTTCATGCAAATATCCTGTCCTTAGCAAACGGCATCATAGCACCGGCTGCAATCTTCCCGCTTCAGCGCCTGGTTCTGTACTGTTCGGCATCAAAGGGGAAAGAATAGATATTTTCGATGAACCTGTCACCTTGTTTAACTTGTCGTGACAAATAAATGCGTCCCTGATGCACCAGAGGGCAAAATTCGGCTGCCACTGAATTAATGGGTTGCCCCAGGTTGACAGCCTCAGTCCATTTTCCCTGCTCACGGAAGCTGATATATAAATCGACATCGCCATAACCACCCGGTTTGGTCGAAAAATAGATCAGATGGCTTTCGTCCGGTGCAATGTAAGGGTTCGATTCACGCTCAATGCTATTGATTGGTGCGCCCAGATTTTCGGGCACCTGGTAAGCACCATTGATGAAGCGGGATACATATAAATCGGATTGCTGGGCTGCATCTTCATTATTCTTCATAAAATAGATATTGCCATTGGCAGCAATCGAAGCTGAAGATTCAGAAGCATCGGTATTGATAATATTCCCCAGGTGATAGGCCTCACCCCAACCCTCAGCGATCTTGCTGACCGCCCAGATATCAAAACCCTTGCGCTCAGGCTTGCCCGGTACAGGCCTGTTGGACTGGAAAATCAGGGTCTTGCCATCAGGGCTGATAGCCGGGTCAATGTCTTTCCATGCTGTGTTTTTTGAAAAACTCGCCACCTGCGGTGTCTGCCAGACTCCATTGACCCTGGATGAACTCATGATGCGCAAAGCTTCGCGCCGACCTTGCGATTGCACCCAAAATGCCTGATTCCCATCCGGGGATAAAGCCAAGCCAAAAACACCACCATCGGAAATGAGGCCGGGCTGAAACAAGGCCGGATCTTGTTGCGCCTGGGCTGTGCTGGCCAGCAGATAACAAGCAAACAGCAAGGCTTTAAGACTGAGCTTCATAGCGAATACTCCTGGGAAAAAGCTGAACCGGGTGGCAATCCATATATGGGTACGACAGAACAAAGACAGCTCTTAAGACTGTCAGCACGAAAATTAGTTCTGCCTGAATGAATGTGGACGATTGCCTGGGGCGTACTTACTGCACCGCCAGCTGTTCATAAACAGCATTGGAAATGCGCGCCAATTCGGTTTTGCTGACACTGCCCGACAAGGCATAGCCAAACTTGCCGTCTACCCAGTAAAACACATTGATCTTGCCATCTTGCAGGAATTTGAAACCGGTATCCTTGTTTTGTACCTGGTCATTGCTGACATACAGGGTCAGGCGCTGTCCGGTCGCGTCCTGATACATGAACTGGGCGACCGGGCCAGTGCCGCCTGGCAAAAGGCGGCCACCGACCAGCTCATACGATAACTTACCCAGCTTGGGTGCACGCATGGGGCTGCCCATGCGCCTGGATAACCAGGCAACCAGTTGCTCTTCCTGCTCTGCCCCAACCTCTACCGGGCGGCGTACGTCGGGGCTGTAAACCAGATGGGCAACTGCAGCCTGATGGGCAAAGCCAGCAGCACCATGGATACCGTTTTTTTGCACCTCAGCCAGGGCCAGCACTGTACTTGCATCACTGCGTGCATGCAACCACCAGCCACTGCTGGCGCTGACGAAAGCGATAGCGACACCAGCAACCAGATGACGCCAGCCCCATACAGGCTGATTGGCTGCAATAGCAGTTGGTTTAAGCAGTCGGGCAGGAACAGGTTCATCAACAACGGCATCAAACAAGGCATGCAGATCAGCATTCTGTTTGCGCCAGGCAGACACTTTTTCCTGCTCAGTGGGATTCGACTGCAGATAGCTTTCTACCTCGGCCAGACGCACAGCAGACAGTTGACCGTCGACATAGGCATGCAAGTCTGCTTCGCTGATGTGCTCATGTTTCATGATCTGGCCTTGTTCACTTGACGACTTTCAAGACTGTACTGGTGGGGCGCATTTCCATGATGGCGCGCAGTTTTTCACGGCCACGCGACAAGCGTGACATCACGGTTCCGAGGGGAATATCCAGGGTCAGGGCAATTTCTTCGTAGCGCATTTCTTCCAGCACGACCAGCAATAATACTTCGCGCTGCTCCAGCGGCAATTGCATCAATGCCGCTTGCAGGTCGCGCAACTCCAATCCATGGTTCTGGCTGGCGGCTTGTGCTGGTAAGGATGCATCGTCATCATCGAGCTCTACTGTAGTCAGCGATGGCTTGCGCAATTGATCCCGCCGCAGATTGTGCATGATGGAAAACAGCCAGGCCCGCATATCACCATCGGGCAAGAAAGACCCCAGTTTTAGCCAGCCGCGTTCCATGGTGTCTTGCACCAGATCATCCGCACCCGCCCTGTCACCCACCAGCGCACGGGCATAGCGGCGCAGGCGGGGGATGCAGGCCAATAACTGGCTGCGGCTGTCCGGCTGACTCATTTGTCAGACACCAAGAGACGTAACGCCGATAAGGCAGGGCATGCTTTATTCCTTGACCAGGTGCCAGACATTTTTAAAATTGTCACCAGTGCGCTCACCTGCTTTTTTATCAGCCGCATACAAGTACAAAGGCTTGCCGTCATAGGCCAGTTGCTTGCTGCCATCATCGCGGGTGACGACAGAATATTTACCGGACGGCAGTTTGGCTGGCACAGCTACCGGCGGCCAGTTAGCCGCGCAAGGTCCATTGCAAGTGCTTTTGCCACTACCGGCCACATCCTTGTCGAAGCTGTATAAAGTCATACCTGTATCACTGACAAGCACGCCATCCGCGACCTTGGGTGCAGACTGGGCTTGTGCAAACCCGCAAATGAAGGCGGCGCTGGTCAACAGGGCAAGGCAAATTTGTCTGGTTTTCATCAACATACTCCTGATAGTTTAAAGGGAATAATACTGGCTGCTCACTTGCAAGCAGCTTTTGTGCAGTGCTTACACAGGGATATACGTAAGCCGGTCAGACTTTATTCCAGCAAAATGAAAAATATTTTTTCAGGTAGTTTTCACGCGGCCTTCATCAGCGACGATGCAATTGCGGCCTGCGGCTTTGGCAGCGTACATGGCTTCATCGGCCCGCTTCAATAAACGTTCACGGCTTTCCCGACCATCCCAGGTGGCGATGCCAAAACTGCCTGTCGTGGCCGGGGAGTCTTGCAGACTTTGATGCTCCATGAGCTTGCGAAGATTTTCTGCCAGCCCCTGGGCACCCGCAGTGCTGGTGTGTGGCAAGAGCAGGGCAAATTCTTCGCCACCTATGCGCGCCAGTTGATCATTCGAGCGCAACGCTCCCTTGACCAGATTTGCCGTAGCACGCAAGACCTGATCACCCTGGGCATGGCCATGGGTGTCATTGATGGCCTTGAAATGGTCAAGGTCAAATACCAGCACCGACAAGGGTTCAGACTTGTAGCGGGCGGCTTCCATTTCTAGCTGGAAGTGATCCATGAAGGCGCGCCGGTTCAAGATGCCTGTCAGCGAGTCTGTTGTCGCCAGACGATTCAGGTTCAGGTTTTGCCTGCTCAGAGGGTTCAATACCCAGTATTGCAGCAAGATATTCAAGGTAGCAAACAACAGCGTAAACACCGCCACCAGTGGCCACAGGAAGCGTTGAAAAGCCGCTGCACTGCGCTCTCTTGATCTGTCCAGCGGCACAGTCACGGTTTGCACACCGACGATTTCATCCATCTTCCAGCCATAGCCATGGGTATTGCCATAAATCCTGACCATGCCAGCCGGTGCATCTGCGACTTTGCCGTGACAAGCCATGCAGGTGACATCGCGGATTTTGATGGGCCTGACCAGATGCAAGGTTTTATCCCGTACATAAGTCGTGATTTCTGCATCCGCATAGGGAGTGCGGCCAGACCGGTAATTATCTATGACTTCCCTGATCCAGGGTTCACGCGCCATGTTGGCAAGATTCAGGGGGTTTAATACTGTTTCGGAATATTGGTAGCCAGGGTATTTTTCAAACAGCAGACGCATGGTTTCCATGGTCACAAATGCCGGAATATCGTCAGGCTTGAATTGTCCCTGACTAAAATCGGCTTTGACATGCTGGGAAGAATAGGAGCGTATCGCCAGTGCGGCTTGCAAGCTGAGCCTGGCCTCGTGCTTGACTTCTTCCAGCGTGGCCTTCTGGACTTCGTTTTTATAATAGGCTGTCGCCAGTAGCAATGCCAGTGCAAAAGTCAGCAATAAGACCAGATTGAACTTCACCCGGAAACTCATGATTGCCCCTAAGCCATGCGCGGCTGCGCAATTTGTCTCGGATATTTTTAGTAGAACTCATTTCATAAATAGGGTGAGATGCGTTCTAGCTTTATACAATTCATTATCGTAGATTACGAGCGTGAAATGGGAGCAAAACGGGGGATTTTACGAGTTTTCACTTTGCTGCAGCACTCAATTCAGGGAGGTTTGCTGCGGCACGAAAATCGGGAGCAGGCTCACCCGGGCAAGAAGTGAGCCTGCAAAATTGACAACTAAGCTGGTGCTCTGGTCGGGTCTGCCAGAGAGGCCAGATAGAAAGGATCGGTTTGTGCCGCCAGATTAACGCCACCACTGGTAGTGACAAATGCTGCATAAGGTGAAGCCGCCAGCGTCTGGTTACGCATCTGTATGTTTTTCTGGTTCCAGACGTTATTCTCCTTGCTCAATTTTTCATAAGCGACTTCATAATTCTTCAATTGCTCACCCCATTCGACAGAACCCTGTTCTGCTGTCGGGCGCTTGATAGAATTTACCGAATCTGGTCTTGGATCAGGATTAAAGACCAGATCTGCCGCCAGCAGATTGGGACCACCACCAGGATTGGAAGGCATGGCAAAAGCCGATGGATTAGCCGGGTCATACACTCTGTAAGCGGCGTGGGTAGGGTTGACTGCCGCAATGGTTGTGGTGGGTACAGCCGGTGGCGTGGCTGCGGGAACTGTCGCCGATGAAGCTGTAGTTGAGGTTGCGGACTTAGTGGCGGCTGCATTGCTGCTGACGGAGCTACTGCTGGCAGTGCCCGTATTATTTGCTGCACTCGCGGAGTTCACTGTGATGTTATGAACAGGTGCGGCAGCAATCTGCGGCTGAATTTGGTCGCGCAATGCTATCAAGGTGGCTTGTATCTGTGACGCAAGCTCAGAAGTCTGGCGGTCATCACTCGAAGCTGCTTTGGCTTTTTCCTTAATGGCAGACACTAACTCAGCCTTGGCTTCAGGCTTGGCTGCTGCCTGCAGCGCCGCCTTGAACTTGTCTGCATTTTGCTCCACATCGGCCAACCTGGATTTCAGCTTGCTTTGCAAAGCCTGCACGTCACTGAAAATGGAATTTAAATTTGAAATGTCCTGCATATATCCTCCCTTGATGCGCGCCGCCGCTTCTGCGTAATGCACTTGTACTGCTTTAGCTCAGGCCGATTTGACAGTCTATAAAATATCAAATACCAAGCCAGAGTGAAGCTTAAAAAAGAGGCAGAATCCTACCACATTTCCAGCTTTAAACTCTCTTAGCCAATTTTCTCTCCCCAGAGGCAATGTAGCCAAACAACATTATAAATCTAAATAAATTCCATAAATTACCCTGATAATTTAAAATTTACATAAATATGTAGTTTAAGTACAAAACAAATATAAATTAACTCATCAGGAGACACAGTGAAAATCACTGACTTTATACGCTTGTCCATCTGTTTGCTATCGCTAGCACCGTTATTTGTACAAGCGCAGCCATCCGCGGAACATGTAGAACCCGGCTTTTGGTGGGTAGGAATGAAGAGTGACAAGCTGCAAGTCATGTTGCACGGCAAAGAAATTGCCACCTACACACCACACATTGATTACCCTGGCGTGCAAATCAAGGACGTGCGCAAGCTCAGTAACCCCAATTATCTGTTTCTGGATTTACAGATTTCACCAGGCACTCACGCGGGTAAATTCAATATCAGTATGCAGCATGGGGGACAAAAATTTGGCATTCCCTACGAACTCAAGGCACGTGAAAAAGGTTCAGCAGAACGGCGCGGCTTTGGCCCGACAGACGCAATCCTGAATCTCATGCCTGACCGTTTTGCCAATGGCGATACCGGTAATGACAGCCTGCCCGGCTTTGCCGACAAGCTGGACCGCAATGACGCCAGCGCCAGCCGCCATGGTGGTGACCTCAAGGGCATACGCGATCACCTCGACTATATCGCCAGTATGGGATACACCATGCTCTGGCCTACGCCGGTAGTGGAGAATAATCAGCAGACATATTCTTACCATGGCTATGCGGCTACCGACCATTACAAGGTCGATGCACGCCTGGGCAGCAATGAAGAATATCTCCAGCTGGTGGCCGAAGCCAAAAAGAAGGGCATAGGCGTGATCCAGGATATCGTGCTGAATCATATCGGTGACGGCCACTGGTGGATGAAAGATTTACCCGGCAAAGACTGGCTCAGCTACAGCAGTGAATTTGTACCCACCTATCATGCGCGCACCACGGTCAGTGACCCGTATGCATCTGCCATCGATAAAAAGAATTTCACCCAGGGCTGGTTTGAAGTACATATGCCAGACATGAACCAGCGTAACCCGCTGGTGGCGAATTACCAGATACAAAACACTATCTGGTGGATAGAGTGTGCCGGGCTGGCAGGGATACGGGCAGACACCTATGGCTATTCTGATCCGGCCTTTTTAACAGAGTGGTCACGCCGCGTCATGCAGGAATACCCGCAACTGACACTGGTCGGTGAAGAGTGGTCGGATAATCCCAATCTGGTAGCACACTGGCTGCGCGGGCATAAAAATGCCAATGGCTATGTCTCACACATGCCCAGCATGATGGATTACCCCTTGCATGACACACTGCGCAAAGCCCTGGTGGCACCAGAGAACCTGCATTCCGGTTTTGCCACTTTGTATGAAGCGCTGATCAATGACCAGCTTTATCCGCAACCATCGTCTATGGTACTGTTTGAGGGCAATCATGATGTCAGCCGTTTGTACAGCGCCCTGGATGAAGACCTGGATTTGTTCAAGATGGCGATCACCTATGTCGCCACCATGCCGCGCACGCCACAGTTTTACTATGGCACCGAGATTTTGATGACCAGTACCAAGCACAGGGATGATGGCGCTTTTCGAAAAGACTTTCCGGGTGGTTGGGCAGATGATGCAGTGAATGCTTTCACAGGTGCAGGGTTGACTGCCAGACAACTGGAAGCGCAGACCTTTATCAAAAAACTGCTGACCTGGCGCAAGACCCAGAGCGCCATCCACAGCGGCAAACTCATGCACTTTGCGCCACAGGATGGTATCTATGTATATTTCCGCTATGACCAGAAGCGCAAGTTCATGGTGGTGATGAATAAAAATACTGCCGATACAGAGCTGGTGACAGCGCGCTTTGCCGAAATATTAACCACGAGTGCAAAGGCTAAAGATGTATTCAGTGGACAGGAATTTGAAATGGCGCAGAAAATAAAAGTGCCTGCACGCGGCGTCCTGCTGCTGGAAATCAAGTAAGCAGGGGCCTGCTTGATCGTCTTTATCAAGTCTGTTACCATCAATTCATGAAAAGCACATTTGCATCCACGCTGAGCATTAAGACCACCATTATCGCAATGGTGGGTTAGCGCTTTTTCATTTTTTCGCAACCCGCCTACGAGGTGGGTGCATATAGATTGATGCCTGTCTCCCGGCCACTTTAAGGAGATTTACATGACATCATATTCTGACAATCAAAATCGTCAAGACCATCAGGCTTCAATAGCCAGCCCACCGCGACCGGCACGCTCTGTCCTGTCGCTTGAGCGCTACCCACATGGCATACATGTAGGCGTAGTCGGCGCGACTGGTCTGGTCGGTGAATTCATGCGTAAGCTGCTGGAAGAGCGCAACTTCCCGGTACGCTCACTACGTTTGTTTGCTTCTGCGCGCTCTGCCGGAAAAACACTGGACTGGAAAGATACACAAATCATCGTCGAAGATGCGGCGACGGCTGATTATTCTGGCCTCGATGTCGTGTTTTTCTCGGCGGGTGGAGACACCTCATTACGCCTGGCACCCATAGTCGCGGCTGCGGGCGCGCTGGTCATCGACAATTCATCCGCTTGGCGCATGGACCCTGCCGTACCGCTGGTGGTAGCAGAAGTCAATCCTCATGACCTGGCAAATATCCCCAAGGGCATCATCGCAAACCCCAACTGCACGACCATGGCAGCCATGCCTGTGCTGAAGCCCTTGCATGATAAGGCTGGCCTGCGGCGTCTGGTCGTCAGCACTTATCAGGCTGTGTCGGGTGGTGGTGTTGCGGGCGTGGAAGAACTGGCAAGCCAATTGCAAAAAGCAGGTGATGACTGCACCAAGCTGGTCAATGATGGTGAGGGCATAGACTTTCCCGCGCCGAAGAAATGGCAGGTACCGATTGCATACAATGTCGTGCCCTACAACTATCAAATTGTCGAAGACGGTTATACTGAAGAGGAAATCAAGTTCCGTAATGAGAGCCGCAAGATACTTGGTATTCCCGAATTGAATGTTTCCTGCACCTGTGTGCGCGTCCCCGTATTTACGGGACATTCACTGTCCATCAATGCAGAATTTGAGCAGAACATTTCTGCAGATGCCGCGCTTGAGTTACTGCACAGTGCCGCTGGCGTAATTGTTACGGAAGTGCCCAATCCCTTGATGGCGACTGGCCGCGACCCTGTGTTCGTTGGCCGGGTGCGCCCTGACCCCACGGTAGCACATGGTCTGGCAATGTTCGTCAGTGGCGACAATCTGCGCAAGGGTGCTGCTCTGAATGCCATACAGATAGCCGAAGTTATTTACCAGCAAGGCTTGAGCAACATGCGCAGATAAAAACAGCGGGTCAGATTTTGGTGTAGGCTAAGCAATTTTGCATAGCCTGGACCATCGTGAACAAAGCCCCTGTCTCCACTTATCTGAAACTTGTCTGTGTCGCCCTGTTCTGGGGTGGCACCTTCATCGCCGGGCGTCTGGTCGCCAAAGAGATACCGCATATGATTGCGGCCTTTATCCGCTTCGCAGTCGCCAGTGTCTTGTTGCTATTGCTGGCATGGCGACTGGAGGGTGGCTTGCCCAAACTCAGCAGACAGCAAATGCATGCGACCTTTGCACTGGGTGCGACTGGCATCTTTTTGTATAACCTGTGCTTTTTTGCCGCACTGGAAAATATGCCAGCCGGACGCACTGCCCTGTTTGTTGCCCTGAACCCGATAGTCACCGCGCTGGCACTGGCCTTGCTGTTTGGAGAAAGACTGAGCAAGATACGCTGGCTGGGCATCATGATTGCATTTGCTGGTGCAGCAGTAGTGATTACCCGTGGCGACTTGATGAGTGCCGTGCATGATTTATCGCAATCGCTGGGCAAGGGCGAGCTATTCATGCTGACCGCGATCTGTGGCTGGGCCGCCTATACCATCATAGGCAGGCATGCCCTGAAAGGACTATCGCCCATCGCAGCCACGACTTACGCTTCACTTTGGGGCTTGCTCTTGCTGGGTCTGGGTGCGGTACTGGAATTGCCACGCTTTGAACCTGCCCACATGAGCTGGCAGGTGCTGGCTTCGCTGGTATATCTGGGTGCATTTGGCACGGTGATTGGTTTTGTCTGGTACTACGAAGGCGTGAAAAGCATAGGCCCTTCACGCACCGCGGTATTCAATAATCTGGTGCCGGTATTTGGTATCAGCCTGGGTGCGCTGATATTGGGTGAACCTATCCTGCCGTCCATGATAGTCGGTGGTTTGCTGGTCATTGCCGGGGTGACTTTGACCAACAAAACCTGATCTGTTTCGATAGTGATTTTTCTGCCTTAAAATTAACGCAAACTGACAGCAGGAAAATCCACGTCTGTGTGAGCGACGTTGTTGACATAGTTAGTCAATACATTCAAGGCCACATTCACGACAATTTCTATGACAGCGGCTTCATCAAAGCCTGCTGCACGCACATTAGCCAATGCTGCATCACTGACGCGGCCATGTTGTTCTGCAACCTGGCGGGCAAATTGCAGAGCCGCATTGCTTTTTGCATCTGCAGCCTCGGCGCTGCGCGCCGCAGCTATGTCTGCATCGCTGAGTTTCGCCAGATTTTTACCCAGATAAGCATGCGCTGCCAGACAGTATTCGCAGCCATTGTATTCCGCCATAGTCAGTGCAATACGTTCACGCAGTTGCGCGCTCAGGCTGCCTTTGGCCAACGCGCCGCTGAGTGACAAATAAGCTTCCAGTGCAGCCGGGCTATTGCCTACCAGCTTCATCAAATTAGGCACCATGCCCAATTGCTGGTTCACTGCAGCCAGTAAAGCCTGTGATGCTGCCGGGGATTGTTCTACTGCAGGAATAGTGATGCGGGACATGTGAGTTTCCATTCAGATCTGGTTTAAGGGATTTCGCGTTTCGTGTCAGTACAGCGAATGGTGTCACTTTGCCTTATTCCTGAAAATAAAAGAATCCTCGTATTTAGAAATTCATTATTCCGTATACTGGAATTATGGAATAAAAGAATCGGCCTGATATGCATCCAGGCCGATTCTTTTAATGCGAACGCAATAGCTCTTGCATCACCTACTAAAATAACAGATTAAAACTTCTTCCAGAGTTTCAGGAAGTAAGAAGCGCCACCCAGGCCAAACTGTACGCTGTCATAGTAGAAACCATTGTCGGTTTCATTCGGGTCCTGACGTGTAGGTTTGACGTTGAACACATTATTGCCGCCTATGGTCAGCTTGGTGGTGTCATTGAAGGCATAGGTCAAAGCCACGTCAGCCGAGGTTTTTGGCTCATAGTAGGCATTTGGTACACCAGCGGCTGTGCCAGAGAAAGTGCCCAGGGTTTGTGATCCATAGTGGATGACCTTGAACTCGCCTGACCATGGACCCTGGTCATAATTGAAGGCCAGAGTGGCTTTCATTCTTGGGCCACCCTGTTCTATGAACAGACGTTCACGTTCAGACAGCAATACGTCTTCATAGCCTTTCAGGGATGGTGGCGCTGTGACTTTCGTGACTTCAGTCTTGCTGTAGTTCAAACCCAGATAAGTAGACAATTTACCTGCACCCAGATTGGTTTTGTGGGAAGCCGTCAAATCCAGACCCTGGGTCTTGGTATTGATGGAATTCACGAAAAACTGTGCCTGGCCTACACCCAGCGCCTGCAAAGTAGAACCTAAAGCCGGGTAATTGTCGGCATCAAAACGACCAGACAAGACAATGCGGTCAGCGATATCGATGCGATACAAATCAGCCGTCATCGCGAAAGCATTGTTCGGCTTATAGGTCAGACCCAGAGTGTAGTTTTTCGAGGTTTCATCCTTGAGCTTGGGTATGCCTGCGGCATTCGCCACTGCACCGCCATTTGGTGCCAACACCACATCCATGGGCTTGCCGCTGATGAAGTCAGTGAATGTGGATGAGAAATACACCTGCTGCAGCGACGGTGCGCGGAAACCTGTGCTGATAGAGCCACGCATCAGGACATCATCAGACACCTTGTAACTGCCTGCCAGTTTGCCAGTCAGGGTAGAGCCAAAGTCGCTGTAACGCTCGCCACGGACTGCTGTCTGCAGCTTGAAACGGTTTGTGATGTCGGTTTCTACATCGACATAGGCAGCGATACTATTTCTGTTTTTGTCAGTACGGTCACCAGGCTGGAAGCCGGGGAAACCCTGGCTACCAGCATTGCCACCAAAACCCAGGCCATCGACATCATTGTAAGAACCTGGTTCACCTGCAGTAATCTTGTAGTTTTCACGACGGTATTCAGCGCCGAAGGCGACATTGACACCATTCATGAAACCGTCAAAGAAACGGCTGAAATCCAGATTAGTCGTCGCTTGCGAGAAAGAAAAACCACCTGCATCAAAACGGCTGGGGCTGATGCCCTTGCCGCCTGCCAGCAAATCCTTGTTGGCAATCGAGGCATTGATGGTATTGCTGATGTTGTACTTCAGTTCATTGAAACCATAAGTCTGCGACAGGTCAGCACGCCATTCGCCGATGTCCCATTTATAGCCTACGGTACCGTAGATGTCATTGATATCGCCATTGATATAAGGCACAAAACCATTCGGATACATGGCAGCAGAATTGCGCGAAGGAATGTCGTCAGAACCTATACCACCGCGTGCCCAGGCAGCTGAAGATGCCTTGCGTTGCTGTGTGCCCAGAGTGAAATACAGTTTGTCATTGCCACCGTTAGGTACTTCACCATTCAGGTAAACCGTAGGGCCGGTGACCTTGGTATCACCAATGGTACGTGGGTTGCCCGGGTCAGCGCGGTTGGAGCGGCCACGATCAGTGTATTCCACCGTGATACCCAATACGCCTTTTTCACCCAGAGCGATACCGCAATAGGCTGATGGCAGGTAGTTTTTACCATCGCCGACAGAATACTGGCTGTAACCAAAGCTGGCTTCGCAACCCAGGCTTTTCTTGAGAGTGATGTCCATGACACCGGCAATCGCGTCAGAGCCGTACTGGGCAGCCGCGCCATCACGCAAGACTTGCACATTGCTGATGGCCATGACGGGAATCGCATTCAGGTCAGTACCAGTATTGCCGCGGTTACGGGCACCGAACAAGTTCACCAGCGCTACGGTATGACGGCGTTTGCCATTCACCAGCACCAGGGTCTGGTCTGAACCCAGGCCACGCAGGGCCGCAGAATCCACCAGATCGGCACCATCGGCACCGGTCTGGCGGGTGGAATTGAAAGATGGGGAAATATTCGCCAAAGTCTGTGCCAGGTCAAACTGACCACCTTGCTCTGCAGCTTTGGAGACCGAGATAAAATCGACAGGCAGAGGGGTATTGGTGGCGCTGGTGTTGGCGCGACGGGAGCCAACAATAGTCATGGTTTGCATGGCGGGGTCAGCCGCTTTTTCTGCTGCAGGAGCAGTTTGCGCATTGACCATGGCCGGGGTGAAAACTGTTACAGCACTTGCACCATACAGGGCAAGTAAAATCGCTTTGCGCATCTTACTCATAACAAACTTCTCCAAGAATATATAGAAAACCTTAACTGGTATGCCCAGAAGTATGGTTGTCCAGATATTAGAGTGTCAATTATTGTGCTATGCAGTGTGGCATTTTTGTGTAAATTGTATAGACGTATTTCGAATTTGGCGCTGATACGCAGAATTGCATAACCTTATTGCTTGGCTAACTGCTTCAGGTATTGCAAACCGGCAATCGCCCTGCTGCCGTACCATGACAACATTTCGCCATCGACCAGTTGTACGGGCAAGCCCAGCTGTTTCTCCAGTGCATCCACATGGCTTTCGGTGAAGCGGTAAGGTTCAGTCGACAGCAATACCCTGTCGATGGGATGTTGCAGCGCACTAGCCCACTGAAAGCCGGGATAACGCAAAATGCTATTTGAAGGTGACCAGGTTTGCCAGCCTATCAGGGCCAGCATGGCGGCAATATAGGTATCGCGGCTAACGGTCATCCACGGGTCTTGCCAGATGCAATATATGACTTGTTGAGAAATGGCTGGTGTGGGATCCAGTGCTGCATAGGCAAGGTCGAACCTGCTACACAAATCCTGCGCTTTTTCTTGTGCACCAAATATCCCGCCCAGCAATTGATATAGCGCCAGGTTATCGCGCGGCACCAGCGGATGGGTGACGACTACATTAGGGATAAATTTGGCCAGAGCTTCTACTGTTGGCTTTTCATTTTCATCAATGTTGACGATCAGATGAGTGGGAGCCAGCTTGCGGATTTTTTCTATATTGACGTCTTTTGTCCCGCCTATCTTGGGAATAGCCTGCACGACTGATTTGGGATGTATGCAAAAACCGGTGCGCGCGACCAGATAGCGTGACAAGCCCAATTCACAAACCAGTTCAGTGACAGAAGGCACCAGGCTGACGATACGTGGTTCAGCCCCGGTGTCTGCACCGGCCTCAGCTACATACGGCTGATGTACCGTACCTAGCGCATCAATCAACATGCTCATGCCTGGTCTGCCGCACGCGGTTTACGGCGTGCCCTGGCGAACACTGCGTCATACAACCCGTTGGGCAAGATGCGCATCAGCTTGGCGACCACGCCCATTTGCCAGGGAATGACACGGTAAGTATTGCCAGCATCAATTGTCCCTAATGCAGAGTTGCAAAAAGCCTGGACCGGCATCAGGAAGGGCATGGGGTAGGGATTGCCCCTGGTCATGGGTGTATCAATATAGCCCGGTGCAATGGTCACGACGCGTATGCCGCTGTCACGCAATTCTACCCGCAGCGATTCGCAATAACTGATGACGGCGGCCTTGGATGCGCAATAGGCACCTGCACCCGGCAAGCCCCGGATCCCGGCGACACTGCCTATGCCAACCAGACGGCAATCGATAGTGTGCGCATAGGTTTTCATGGCATTGATGAAGGGTGAAAAAGTCGCTACCGTCGCTATCAGGTTAGTTTGCAAGACGCTGTCAAACACCTTGATGTCACCGGCATACTCGCTGAGTGTACCGACTGAAATACCGGCATTGGCAATCACTACGTTCACCTGCCCGACTGCCTGCATGAAGTCATTCGCCGCCCTGGTCAATGCTGCATGGTCGGTGACATCCACTGCATAGATATGATGCTGGCCAGGATTAGGCAAGCTTTGCCGCAGTTCTTCCAGTACTTCCTGACGGCGCGCCAGCAAGCCCAGGGTAGCACCTTGCTCAGCATAGGCCCTGGCAAGCGCAGCGCCTATGCCGGAAGATGCGCCAGTGATAAAGACTGTTTTCATGATGTCCAATGAAAAAGTCCGCCGGAGTGGCGGACTAGTTAACACAAGCTTAGCATTTATTTCTTTTTGGCTAGCTCTTTTGTTGATGCTGAAGCTGCCGCACTGGCTGAAGCCGCGGCGGGCGCTGCTACTGGTGCGCCATTTTTCTCTTTTTGTATCTTGGCGATCAAACTGTCCAGAACTTGTATGACTGCGCGATTTTGTATTTCCTCTGTCACGCGCGTCGTCGAGGTAGTTACTGCCAGCACGGGCGAAGTCACATAGCGGCCATCAACTGCGATGGAAGGTACGCCGTCAATCTGGTAAGCACTTGCCAGTTGGGTAGCGCGGCTGAGCTTGCTGGTGATAGAGAATGAATTATAGATATCCGAAAATTTCTGCTTGTCCAGGCCAGACTTGCTGACGAATTCCATGATGTCGGCATCGGTTTGCAGGCGATTGCGTTCTACGTGGAAAGCGGTAAAAGCCTTCATATGGTATTCATCTGCCTTGCCCATGGCTTCCATGGTGAAGTAGAGTTTTTGTTGCGGCACCAGGTCATGAAAATTGACGTGTATGCGCTTGAAGGAAATATTATCACCCTGTTTTTTAACCCATTCAGCAATCAAGGGTTCCAGCGCATGGCAATGCGGGCAAAAATAACCAAAGAATTCAATGACTTCAATTTTTTTACCGCTGTCTACAGGCTGAGGACGTTTCAGTACCTGGTATTCAACACCCGGCTGTGGTGCTGTGGAGCTGGCACTGGCTGCGGCTGTCATCAAAGACAAGGCGGCAAGCATGAACATGCGGCGTTTGATTTGGCTGAAGAATTGCATCACGGTTCCTTTATTGATCGCTTATTCAATACTTATTGCTTACTTATTCGTCCGTTACTTGACTGTGCGCACTACCGCAACATCCACGCTATTGTCTGACAATCTGGCGCGGGTACGGTTCATTGTTTCCAATTGCGCATATGGGCCAAGGCGCACATGGTACATGGTGCCAGAATCTGAGGTTTTTTCCACGATACGCGCTTCAAAACCGATCAGGGCCAGCTTGGCACGGCTGTTTTCTGCTGCCACCTGTTCCTTAAACGCACCAACCTGCAAAAAGTAAATATATTTTTCGTCTGTATTTTCAGCCTTGGCTGCAGCGGCAGCTTCTGCTCGTTCTGCCCGCTCGGCAGCTTTTTCTGCTGCCGTTTTTTCAGGCGGTTTGGCTTCAGGAGGTTTGGGTGGTGCTACGGTTTCTGCCGGTTTGCTGGCTGTCAGCTCCTTATTGGCTTCTTTGGCAGCATCCTTATTGCCATACAGGGGCTTGTTGGGATCCTGCAACTGCGTCAAAGGGACATCCGCCTTGTCTGATTTGCCATTTTTATTCGTGAATGGCGTCGATGATTTGGTAATCACCATGGCCACGCCCACTGCAATAGCCAGACCGACTACCAGGCCGATGATGATGCCAGTCAGGGTACTGCCGCGCTGGCTATTCTTTTGTTTTGGGGCGTTTTGTTGAGCTTTCATGCGTCTCCGACGAGTTTCGTTAGCTAGATGAGGCAATACATTTACATTTGTGTTGGTGCTGAAACACCGATCAACGCAAGGCCATTGCGCAAGACCTGACGGGTTGCCAGCACCAGTGCCAACCGGGCCAGTTTGATTGCTTCATCTTCAACCAAAACCTTTTCGGCAAAATAATAACTATGCAATTCGCCAGCCAGCTCACGCAAGTAAAACGCCACCTGATGCGGGCCCAGTTCATCGAGTGCTTTTTCCAGCACTTCAGGATATTCGGCCAATTTGGTCAGCAAACTGGCTTCACTTGGCGCTGTCAGCGGTGATAAATCAACTGTAGTCAGTGCAGCATATGCCGTTTCATCAGTAGAAAACTGTTCCAGCATGCGGCAAATCCGGGCGTGGGCATATTGCACATAGAACACCGGGTTTTGCTCAGAACGCGCCAGGGCAACGTCGACATCAAAGACAAATTCAGTATCTGCCTTGCGGGAAATCAGGAAGAAACGCACGGCGTCACGGCCACGCTGCTCTTCGCCGCCACCAGACCATTCGATCAGGTCACGTACGGTGACGTAAGAACCGGCACGTTTGGATATCTTGACCTCGGCACCATCCTTCATGACGGTGACCATCTTGTGCAGGATGTAGTCTGGGTATCCTTGCGGTATACCAACATTTAAGGCCTGCAAGCCACCGCGCACACGGGCAATGGTGCCATGGTGGTCACTACCCTGGATATTGATGGCCTTGCGGTAACCGCGCTCCCATTTGGTGACGTGGTAAGCCACATCGGGGACGAAGTAAGTATAAGTGCCATCCGACTTTTTCATGACGCGATCTTTATCGTCACCATAGTCAGTGGTGCGCAACCACAGGGCACCTTCCTGTTCATAGGTCTTGCCAGCAGCCTTAAGCGCGGTAACCGTAGTCTCTACCTTGTTGTCTTTGTACAGTGAAGACTCAAGATAGTAATTATTGAATTTGACGCCAAAAGCCAGCAAGTCTGCATCCTGCTCACGACGCAGGTAAGTCACACTGAACTGGCGTATGGAGTCGATATCGTCAACATCGCCACTGGCAGTCACCGGAGGACAATCGCCGGCAGAAACTGTCTGTTTCGCTAAAAAATCCTGTGCAATATCGGCGATATAGTCACCGTTATAGGCAGATTCTGGCCAGTTCGCATCGCCTGGCGCAAAACCTTTGGCACGTGCTTGCACTGACAAAGCCAGGTTATTGATCTGTACGCCCGCATCGTTATAATAAAACTCACGACTGACGTCATAGCCTTGCGCGTCCAGCAAGGCAGACAAGGCATCACCCAATGCACCCTGACGGCCATGGCCCACATGCAGCGGGCCGGTAGGGTTGGCAGAAACAAATTCCACCACCACTTTTTCACCTGCACCGCGCTGGCTTTTGCCAAATTCAGCGCCCTTTTGCAAGATATTGCTGACGACTGACTGCTTGGCAGCCGCAGTAAGGCGGATATTGATAAAGCCTGGGCCGGCGATCTCTACACTGGCAACCAGCGGATGATTTTGTGCCTCAACTGCTGCAACGATAGCCTGAGCCAGTTCACGCGGATTCTTGCGCAGCGGCTTGGCGATCTGCATGGCGATATTACAAGCCGCATCACCATGGGAAGGATCACGCGGGCGCTCCAGCAAGATAGTCGGATTGAGTTCAGAACCCACCAGCAGGGGTTCGACCGCGTTCTGGAAGAGTTTCAGTAATTCTTGTTTTTGTTCAGCTAGCATGGCACAGAATTTTTATTGTATTTTGACAATAAATAAAATAAGGACAGGGGACATTATACTGTCTCACCCTGCCCCTGTCTGAGATGCCGCAAGCGAATCTTGCATCTTCTTGTTACCAATTACTACTCATCCTCACGCTCCATCGCGTTTTATGCTGCGGCAGAGTTTGTAAATACGGAGTTTGCAGACAATGCTTGTTTGTACATGATCAGCACATGCAGCATTTTGCCCAGGAACAAACCGTTAAACAAACCGAACAAGGCAGTGCTGGTAACAGCAAACAGCGTATTCGTGTGCAAGGCAGGATTCACATGCAAAGCCACATTGACGATGTATTTCATGACAAAAATAGCCATCATCATGATCAGTGGTGCCCAGCTACCACGATAAAACACCGTGCCCTTGTCTGCCAGAATGCGTACATTATTGTCATTGACGAGACTCCATGAGATAGCTGCACCAACAGTCATCGTCGCCAACCATGCTGCCAGTACGACAGGATCCGCGCCGAAACCAGACAAGATACCTTGTATCGACAATGCCAGCATCACCAGAGGGATGATAACGATAGTCCTGACTTTCAATTCCCTGTCTACGCTGGACTTGATACCCCGAAATGCCAGAAAGCCCAGAATTGCCCATACATAGATTGGTGTGTTACTGATGATTTGGTTCAACATGATGATCTCCTTGAGTGCTGTCAGTGTAGATTCGGGTGTTTGTTTTGCTGCGATGGAAGAAGTATTGCAAAGCTGGTGCGGGCTGTATGCCAGAAAGCGACGAAGCGTTACTTCTTGCCGCGAAAGAGGTGTTTTTGGTCGTGAGTGGCCCAGCGCAGACGTGTAGAATGCTAGGTTTTCTTCGTCTGGATACGCTATGTGGTTCAAGAATCTGCAAGTTTTTCGTCTGACAACTCCCTGGAAGATCACTGCCGAGGAGTTACATACCCAATTGTCACGCATCGCCTTCTCACAATGTGCTTCGAATGAGATGCAAAGCCAGGGCTGGGCATCGCCACGCAATAATGACCAACTGGTGCATAGCGTCAATCAGCAGTTCCTGATTTCGCTGGCGACAGAAAAGAAATTGCTGCCTTCCAGCGTTATCAATCAGGTAACCAAGGCCCGTGCGCTGGAAATAGAAGAAGAACAAGGCTTCGCACCTGGCCGCAAGGCCATGAAAGACCTGAAAGAGCGCATCACGGAAGAACTACTGCCACGCGCCTTTGGCGTCAAGCGCAATACCAATGTCTGGATAGATCCGGTAAACCGCTGGCTGGTCATCGATGCTTCCAGCCCATCCAAGGCAGATGAAGTCATCAAGCTCTTACTGAAATGCTGCGACAAGCTGCCACTCGAAGGCCTGCGTACCAAAACTTCTCCACAGGCAGCCATGACAGGCTGGCTGGCTGGCAATGAAGCCCCCAAGGGTTTTACCATAGACCAGGATACAGAACTCAAGTCTTCGACCGAAGACAAGGCTACCGTGCGTTATGTTCGCTATACACTGGAACCCGACGATATCCAGAAGCATATTACCGCTGGCAAACAATGCACCAAACTGGCTCTGACCTGGGACGACAAGGTCAGCTTTGTCCTGACCGACACATTGACAATCAAGCGCATTAAGCCACTGGATGTGCTCGATGAAAGCAAGGACAAGGGTAGTAATGAAGAAGAGCGTTTTGATGCGGACTTTGTGCTAATGACTGCAGAGCTGGCAAGCTTGCTCAGCGATGTAGTGTTTGCACTGGATGGTGAAATGGATAGCGCACAGGCTGCGTGATGAACTGACGCTTCTTGCCTCATAAAACCCCCGCTCAAGTATTTGGGCGGGGGTTTTGCTTTGCGTGCAGCACTAATAACCCACTTTAAGAGCTCCCAATACAGAGGTACAGAAGAAAGGCAAGTTGCTTGCCAGCAGCCTTCATTGCGCAGTGAACGGCAATATAACGATATGCGCTCTTTGTTCTTACTCTGTTGCTTGGGTTTATCTTATTTTCAGGGCGTAGCGCTTCCTCGCCGCTTCTTCATTGTCGAACGCTATCTTGCTCACCGCACGACACATCAAACAACGACACGGGCTCCAGTCTGCGCTGGAGCGTTGGGGTCGAGGCTGACTTTCTTATAATCTGGGCCACTGGCTGCCAGCAGCCTCTGTGCTTTTGATGAAATGTTGGGAGAGTTCAAGCCCTTGTATTCGTATGCCGGTATTTCAACCTGAAAACTTAATACGTCGCTCCTGCTCAGGCAGGAGGCTACCGGGCTGGCGCTCCAGCGGCGTTCGTGGAGCAACGTTGATGCTTGCCTGGATTACAGGAAAATGCGGACGAAAAAAAAGACAAGCATTGCTTGTCTTTTTTCTTTATAACTGGCGGAGCGGACGGGGCTCGAACCCGCGACCCCCGGCGTGACAGGCCGGTATTCTAACCAACTGAACTACCACTCCGAAACTACTTAACCGTTCTTGCTGTTTATCTGTGGTGGGTGCTGAGAGGCTCGAACTCCCGACCTACGCCTTGTAAGGGCGCCGCTCTACCAACTGAGCTAAGCACCCATATTCTTGCCTAGTCAGATAAACTTGATGTGTGTCACCACATCAACAGAAGCAAAATTATACTTCATCTTTATGCTTCTTGTCTAGTCTTTTTCCTGGCTATTTCACTAAAATCTGCGAAACCGCTTATAAAATCGACTATTCTCACTTAAAAGCAAAACCCCCACTCAAGTCCATGAGTGGGGGTATGCGGAATAAAAGCCTGACGATAACCTACTTTCACACTGGTTGCAGCACTATCATTGGCGCGTAATCGTTTCACGGTCCTGTTCGGGATGGGAAGGGGTGGTACCGATTAGCTATGGTCATCAGGCATAACTTGTTGATTCGTTGATAGCTACGTTAGTTTGTAGCTGGCAACAAATCCAATTCAGAAGAAGTGTCGTAGAGTGTGCGATCTTATTCGCACTAATCAAGTTTTTTGTTACCCCAAGCGAGACCATCGCTTGAGGTAGTGGTTGTGACTGTTGTCGAACAAGTGGAATTCTTCCGAACTCCCTTTTCGCAAACACTTCACAATACTTGTCGCAGTTTATAACCTGCTA
>NZ_JBYTAV010000014.1:0-132991 GCF_058788535.1 Undibacterium sp. FW305-107 | reverse complement strand
CGCGCCAATGATAGTGCTGCAACCAGTGTGAAAGTAGGTTATCGTCAGGCTTTTATTCCGCATACCCCCGCTTATTTAGTTAAGCGGGGGTTTTGCTTTTGGGCGAACGAAAACGAAAATACAAAAAACAAGACATCAAGCAAAACCATCTGTCTTGGTTTCTTATCTTGTTTCCGGGCCACTTGGCCTCCCAACGTAGGGCGGACACGCTGCGCGCACCACCTCTGGTCACTTATTCTCTCATCTCGCTCACCGCTCGGCCGATCAGCCAATCAGCCAACGACACCGGGCTCCAGCATCCGCTGGAGCGACGATCATCAGGCTAATTCTCTTCTAACCTGAGCGGATGACTGCCCGCATCGTCAGTATTAGCAGCAAAGTTGCAGTTCAGGTCTTGGCATCTACATGCATGTATCTTTGTTCTTCCAAAAGTTTTAGCAAAGCTCTTTGCGCACTAATATTCCTCTTCGGGATAACAAGCCTCGAAACTGAGGCCGGAGTCTAGTGGTGCTCGTCGATATACAGAGATGTTTGCTTACCTGGAACTTAAACACAGGTCTTAAGTTAACAATCAAATGGTAATTGAGGTGGTATAAACTTAGGTCTTAAGGCAATGGTTACAACTTTCAATATCCACTCATCAGTGTAAGCATACCGTTAATCGACTAGCTTTTGATTCCGGGATGCAATACGCATATCATGCTTGAAACTAAGGTGACAACAATGACTAGCCAATACCAACACCAATCTGACCGACAAAGCGGGTACACCATAATCGAAGTGATGATTGTCGTGGCTCTTATCGGGATTATTACCGCGATCGCTGTACCTCAATTTCAAAGAACTGTCAGTGGTGCTCGTGTACGGACTACCACGGACGCGCTTCTGCATGATTTGTTAGTCGTGAAGGCTGCTGCACGTGAACGTGGTGGTGGCATAGTGATATGTAAAAGTGATAACCCAGAAGCTATCGTACCTAGTTGTTCCGCTGTGGTCAGTAACCCTCTTGGTAATACAGGATGGGCAAGTGGTTGGATAGCATTTAAGGATTTAAATGGGGATACACAATTCAATGCTGGTGAGGACCTGTTATTTGTTCAGCCATCAGTTATGCGCAGTTTTGGAGAAGGATCGGTAGTTCCGAACCCAAATGTCCAGGCGTTGACTTTTAATGCGACAGGGCAAAATATGGGTGGCGCAGTGCAATTCTTCGTGAAGGGCAATGATGCTGCCGACACTTCCCGTGACCGTTATGTATGTGTCGGTCTTGGTGGACGCATATTAGTCTCCAAATCTGCTTTATGTAATTGAGAACAACATGAAACTACATAATTTTGATAAACAGGTCGGTGCGTCGATGGTGGAGATTGTTGTAACGATAGTCATCATTGCAATCGGTTTATTGGGTGTTGCCAGCTTACAGGCAAACACTATGCGATACCTGAAAGTTGCCAATCAACGTACTGAAGCTACTCAGGCCGCATATGATTTAAGTGAGCGCATGCGTGCAAATGGTCAGGGTGTAAGAGATCCGGTTACTGGCGCGACTTCATACACTTATACGACCGCTTATGCTACGACGGTGTCAAGTTTGCCTGCCATGCCGACTTGTGCTGCACCTATCTGTACTGCCGCTGAGGTTGCTGCAATGGACATTAACGAATGGCAAAGAGGCTTGGCAAATCGTTTGAATGATGGCGCTGGCTATATCGTCCCCGTCGTGCCAACAGGATACGATGTCATCGTTATGTGGAAGGAGGCTAATCTGGCTATTGTTGATCCTACATGTCCTGTGGGTGCGCCGCCAGCACCAGGAGCCGGGGTGCGTTGTTTCACGGTCAGGTTTACACCATAACCGAGGTAAATATGAAAAATATGAATTTACGTTATGCACAAGGCCGCACCTTGGTGGAATTGATGATTTCCATGGCCATAGGTTTAATTATCATGCTGGCTGTGAGCACTTTATATGTAACCAATACGCAGACATATAGAGTCACAGATGATAAGGCTTTACTTGAAGAAGACGGCAGGCTGGCTTTGGCAACGATGGCATTCAATGTGCGTATGGCGGGATATGGTCAATTGGTGGATGCCTCTCCATCTCGCCAATCAGGTGGTGGTGACACCAGTTATACTGGTGCAGGACAAGCTATACAAGGATGCACAGGTGGTTTTACAGCACCTACAGCTGTCCCTATGACTTGTACAGGTGGTACTACGCCAGATTCATTTTTGGTTCGTTATGTAATTGATGGTGTCAACTCAAATCAAAGTGCTGGCGTTCCAGCCGATTGTCTCGGGCAGCCGGTTGCTAGTGGCATAGTAGAAAATCGATTTTATGTGCAATTGAATCCTGTCACAAATCGCCGCGAGTTATTTTGCGCAGGCAATGGTGGAACTCCAGGAGCCGGAAATTTATTACCAGGACAACCAATTGCGGACAATGTTATAGATATGAAAGTGACTTATGGTTACGATCAAAACGATAACCAATCTGTTGATGGTTTCTATACTGCAGCCTCTTTAGGGCCTACCTCATCGGTACCTCTGCCCGCATACAAAGATCCAGACATTACCGCATTGCCGCCAGAGACTCAATTGCTAATGGCAGATCGTTTTTATAAAGTACTGTCAGCGAAGATTTGTCTTGTCATGCGCTCAGCCAATGACAACATTACTCCTAGTCCGCAGAAATATCGTGATTGTAGTGGTGCCTTGGTCACGGCTGCTGACAAACGACTGTATTCTGCATTTTCTACTGTGGTTTCCTTGCGTGGCCGCACAAACGGGAGGACTTTATGATCAAGAATCATTCATCGCAGCGTGGATTCGTGATGTTGACATCCATGATTTTTTTACTGGTGTTGACCATGTTAGCTATTACTGCGGTCAGGCGTGCAACTCAGGAAGAACGTTTTTCCCGCAGCCTGAGAGAACAGAATTTGGCATTTCAAGCGGCTGAAACAGCCTTGCGATTTTGTCAAAGGGATTTTGAGTTAACCAATAAAGGTGACGTTTTGCCTGCTGGCCTTGATAAAACTATCGGCAACATACCTGTTAATCAGTATGAACAAGCAGATGCTTCAAATCCGGCCCCGTCGCTTTGGGCTGTCAGATCTAACTGGGCTGCCAGGGGATATCGTTTGCCTGCAGGTACTGTCGCTAATTTGGACCCAGCACAACAACCAGAGTGCATGATAGAGGCATGGTACAAGCCTAAGACTGGTGCTGTCCTTGCTGGTGGTAGTAATTCGAATGCTGGTGGAATCACTGCGGGGACGCAATACGCATATGTATTTACCGCACGGGGTCAAGGGACTTCGAATCTTTCAGTTATTTGGCTACAAGTCGTCCTTTATATTGGTTCGGCAACTTAAGCGTTTTTAAATTCAAGAGAATTGTTTAATCAGATTTTATTCAAAGCAGTATGTTCGCTGAACATTAGTGCATGCTGTTTGTAGATAAGTGTTGCTTGAGGTCTATTTCGATCATTAGTGATCAATAGCCACAGACAAATGCATACTCAGGGGAAGACCATGAAGAAAATAAATAAATCGCTAATTGCTTGCCTGATTGGCTCCTTGTTCGGGCAATTAATTGCACCAAGCATGGCGTACGCCACAATTTCAAATGCGCCGCCTTTGGTCAAGCCTAATGTACCACCTAACATTTTTTATACACTGGATGACTCGGGCTCGATGATGTTTGAGATGATGCCCGACGATATTCCAAAAACTGGTGATCCAACACTGGACAGATACTGGAATGGCAGTAGCTGGCAGGCAAAAGGTACCGAGATGGATAACTACTGTGCAAACACAGGCCATTCTTGCTGGGTGACAAATGTATTTCCCAAACCTGCAAATTTATATAATGTTGGCGGTGCTGGTGATTATGGTTCAACTAATCAGGTTGTTGTAGGATTTAATCATAATATTACCGTCGCACGTTGGCGCTCGTCCGATATTAACAAGGCTTACTATGATCCAAAAGTCTTGTATCAGCCTTGGGTAGCGCCAGGTGGTGGGCTGATGTCGCCTGCAAATGTTGCTGCAGCTTTATATAATCCAGTTGCACCAACTGGTGGTACTAACACCAACGTAATCGACTTGACGCAAAATCAGACCTTCGCCGCAGGAACCTATTCCTGGTTGAAAGATGATGCCAGCGATTATGAAACGACTGCGCACACCATTTTTCCAGCGCTCTACTATATTTATAATGGTGGCGGCAGTTGTACTACCAGCATATTGACTTGTTTTACCCGGGTTGAAATCAAGGTCGGTACCACTTTACCTGCCAAGGCACCAGCCAGGACAGATTGCCCATTGACAGTCTGTACAATCACGCAAGAATTACAAAATTTTGCAAACTGGTTCCAGTATCATCGTTCGCGTATTCTGACTGCACGTGGCGGCAGTGGCCAGGCGTTTTCCAAGCAAAGCTCAGCAATCCGGGTTGGTTTCGGTACCATTAATACGAGTGGCACAGTAATTAATAAGGTAACTGATGATTTTAGTGCTACCAACAAAACCAATTTCCTGAATACTTTATATAAACAGAGGATGCCAGCTGCTGGTACGCCATTGCGTAATGCGGTGGATGATGTGGGGCAATATTTCAAAGATACGTCAAATACTGGTCCATGGCAGACTGCGAATGGTGTTGGCGCAACTACGACGCAACTTACTTGCCGTCAAAATTACAATATTTTGATGACGGACGGTTATTGGAATGGTGCGGCGGCTGCTGGCGGGCGCAATGGTAATTATGACGGCACTGATGGGCCAACAATTACAGGACCTAATTCCTCCACGTACAAATACATCGCTGCTAAACCATATACAGATACCTATAGTGATACGCTGGCAGATATTGCTTTTTATTACTGGGTAAATGATTTGCGCCCTGACTGGACTGCGGCCAAGAAAAATGTCCCCGTCACTGCGGCTGACCCTGCTTTCTGGCAACATCTGACGCAGTTTACGGTTGGTTTGGGTGTTAAAGGTAATCTTGACCCGGTAACTGATTTGCCTGCATTGACTGCTGGTACTAAACAATGGCCACAGGCTACAGACACACAAAATCAAATCGACGATTTGTGGCATGCTGCTGTTAATTCGCGCGGTAAATATTTTAGTGCGTCTAATCCGACTGAGTTTGCAAATGCGTTGGAATCTTCATTAAACACGATAGCAGAGCGTGTTGGTGACGCCGCAGCCGTTGGTACATCCAGTAATACTGTGCGTGCAGGTAGTAGTATCTTCACCTCGACTTACCGTACATCAGACTGGTCAGGTCAGTTAATACAAAGGTTGTTGAATGACGACGGTATTATTACAGGTAATGGTTGGACTGCCGTTACGCCAACATTTTCAACCAGAAAAAATAATATCTTTACCTACATTGATTCAGCCGTGAAGGGGAAGGTATTTAATTACACCAACCTTGCAGTCACAGATAAGGCCTATTTTGATATTGAAGCGGCTACTTACCCTGCCAGCACAGTAACAGGAACTGATATTGTCGATTACATAGCTGGTGGCCCGGACTTGAGTCGTTTCCGTCCACGCACAGTACCATTTGGCGATTTTGTTAACTCTGCTCCTCAATATGTTAAAGAAGGTGATGATAGTGGTTATAGCTACTTGCCTGCTGGTACACCTGGTAAAAGCACATACGGGGCATATTTGCTGAGTAAATACACGCGTACACCTATGGTTTACATTGGTTCCAATGATGGTATGTTGCATGCTATTAATGGAACTACGGGTGTAGAAGAATTTGCCTATGTTCCAAAAACTGTCATGAGTAACTTGCCTCTTCTGTCACGTACAACGTATGGGCACAGATTTTTTGTGGATGGCACACCTAGCATAGGTGATTATTATGATGGCGGCTGGAAGACTGCCCTGGTTGGTACGACTGGAGCTGGCGGCAGAGGCGTTTTTGCGATGGATATTACCGTACCTACACGCCCAACTTTTAGCGAAAGCAAAATTTTGTGGGAAATCAACTCCACAACGCAGCCTGAATTGGGATATACCATTGGCACTCCACAAATTGGGCGCATGCCAAATGGTGACTGGGTTGCCGTCATGGGAAATGGCTATGAAAGCTTGTCCAAAAAAGCCATGTTATTCATCATTCGTCTCACAGATGGGGCTGTTACAAAAATAGATACGGGTGTAGGCAGTGCAGGCACACCTAATGGGTTGGCTACTCCAAGATTGGTAGTAGGGGCTGATGCTACAATCAAGGCTATCTTTGCAGGTGATTTGCAAGGTAATTTATGGAAGTTTGACGCGAAAAGTACAGGTACTACAGTTGCATTTTCTGGTAGCCCTCTATTCCAGGCAAAATTGGGTAGCGTTGTACAACCCATTACTGTGCAACCTGACATGATTCCGCATAATCGTGGCGGTATGATGATATTGTTTGGTACAGGAAAAATTTATGAGACTGAAGATGCGCTGACTACCGATGTCCAGTCTTTATACGGGGTGTGGGATCAAACAGGGGCTACTGGTGTTACTTCGCCTGATAAAATATCTGGCAGTCAGTCGTCCTTGCAAAGACATACTTTAAGCTGGTCTGGTTCTAGTGCCTATAGTGTTAGCACCGACGCTATTGACTGGGCGAACAAGCGCGGTTGGTATATAGATTTGAATTTGAGTACTGGTGAACGCGTTACCATAGACCCACAAGTATTCTTTGATGAGGTTGTGCTCACAACTATTATTCCAGCCAGTGCAATAGATACTTGTTCGTCTGATGGCAAATCAACGACATTTATTTTGAATGCCTTGAATGGTGGTGTTTTCCCTTACCCGACCTTTGATACCAATGGTGACAACAAAGTGGATGCTGCTGACTCCATCATAGGTGGTAAACAAGGAGGGCTGACCTTTGGTTCAACTTTGCTGAAAAATGGACGTTCTGCAATTATTTATCAACCAGTCTCATCTGGTAGTGGCTTGTCTAACAATGGCACAACGGCAACGTCTATTATTCCAAGTTACAATCCTACAAGACGTATCTGGAAACAGATTTTACGTAGTGACTAAACTGCATTTGATTAAAATTAAAGAGGTGTCCAAGTGTTAATTAAGAAATCTGAAGCAGGTTTTACGTTGATAGAGATGTTGATCGTAGTCGTTATTTTGGGAATATTGGCAGCGATTTCCATTCCTGCGTACACCGATAATGTCAGACGTAGCCGACGTGCGGATGCCCGTTCTGTTCTCATGCAAAATGCACAATTTATGCAGAGTTTCTTAACTGCCAATGACCGTTATGACAGGATGCGTGATAACACCGCAGTTGTTTTGCCTATGCTCGTTAGTCCGGTAGGTTCCAGTGGTAGTTCGGTCGACTATGACATCAGTTTTGCCGTTGCCCCTACTGCGACTACCTTTAGTGTTCGTGCTGTACCAAAAGCTGGTGGTCGTATGGCAACAGATGTATGTGGCACGTATGTCATCAATGAAGTTGGTGCAAGATCGAATGTTGGTAACACAGCAAGTGTTGATACTTGCTGGACCAAGTAAGAAAATAAGGAAGAGCAGTTCTCTCAGCTCTTCCTGACCTCTTGTATCGCCTCGGCAAATTCGGATACATCTTCAAAGCTTTTGTACACAGAAGCGAAGCGGATGTAGGCGATTTTGTCGAGGCGTTTCAATTCGCGCATGACCAGTTCACCCAAGTGGCCGGACATGACTTCGCGCTCTCCGCTGGACAATAATTTTTCTTCTATTCTCTGTATCGCTGTCTCGACTGCTTCGGCTGATACCGGGCGCTTGCGCAGAGCCAGCATCAGGCTGGCGCGCAGCTTGGCGGTTTCATATTCTGTGCGGCTACCGTTTTTCTTGACGATGACGGGCATCACCAGTTCTATACGCTCATACGTGGTAAAGCGCTTGTCGCAGTCGGCACAGCGGCGGCGACGCCGTATGACATTACCTTCTTCTGAAACGCGGGTGTCAATGACCTGGGTGTCATCGTGATGGCAAAATGGGCATTTCATGGCGTATAGGGATCCGTTAATTTACTGGCTTACTTGCTAATAGACTTTGATGCCTGTTTATTTTATTGCTTTTATAAAAAAGCCACTCGTCTGAGTGGCTTTTTTTATTGTGCTTCCAGAGCCTGCTTATTGCGGCATGATACCAAGCTTGAATTCAAACCTGGATATTGAGCGTGATAAATCAGGCTTGATACACTGGGAATGCATCAGTCAATTGTTTGACCTCAGCCTTCACGCGTTCTATCGTCGCTGCATCATGCGGATTGTCGAGTACGTCAGCGATCAGATTACCTACTTTAACGGCTTGTTCTTCCTTGAAACCACGGGTAGTGAAAGCTGGGCTGCCCAAACGGATACCAGAAGTGACCATAGGTTTTTGCGGATCATTAGGAATGCCGTTTTTATTGCATGTCATATGGGCAGAACCCAGTATGGCTTCGGCTTCCTTGCCTGTCAAACCTTTAGGACGCAGGTCCACCAGCATGACGTGTGATTCAGTGCGGCCAGAAACAATACGCAAACCACGTTCAGTCAAGGTGTTTGCCAGGGCTGCAGCATTCTTGACGACTTGTTCCTGGTAAGCCTTGAACTCTGGTGTCAGTGCTTCTTTGAATGCAACCGCTTTACCAGCGATAACATGCATCAAGGGGCCGCCTTGCAAGCCTGGGAAGATCGCGGAATTTATTTTCTTGGCGATTGCCTCATCATTCGTCAAAATGATACCGCCACGTGGGCCACGCAGGCTCTTGTGGGTAGTCGATGTAACGACGTCAGCGAAAGGCACAGGGTTTGGATAAACGCCTGCGGCGATCAAGCCCGCATAGTGAGCCATATCAACCATGAAGTAAGCGCCGATCTCTTTGGCAATTTTGGAGAAGCGTTCAAAGTCTATGCGCAGCGCAAACGCAGAGGCACCAGCGATGATCAGTTTTGGTTTGGCTTCGCGTGCCAGTTTTTCCATGGCATCGTAGTCGATATCTTCCTGCGCATTGAGGCCATAAGACACCACATTGAACCACTTGCCGGACATATTCAAAGGCATGCCGTGGGTCAGGTGACCGCCTTCAGCCAGGCTCATGCCCATGATGGTGTCGCCTGGGTTCAGCAAGGCAAAGAACACGCCCTGGTTGGCCTGTGAGCCTGAGTTAGGCTGTACATTGGCGAAATTGGCATTGAACAATTGCTTCAGGCGGTCAATCGCCAGTTGTTCAACCACGTCCACGTGCTCGCAACCGCCGTAATAGCGTTTGCCTGGATAGCCTTCAGCATATTTGTTGGTCAACTGGGAGCCCTGGGCTTCCATGACGGCTGGGGAGCAATAGTTTTCAGAGGCGATCAACTCGATATGCTCTTGTTGACGGACGTTTTCTTTTTGTATCGTAGCAAACAGTTCTGGATCTACGTTGGCGAGGGTATGGTTTTTTGCAAACATGGCGGTTCCTGATTATTCCTGTTAATAAACAATGATTGTTGTTAATGAGGTGTCTGAAACGGATGTGGGGCAGCCTCATTGCTTTTACCATCAGGCTACCCAGGCGCACGGCTGGAGTCAGATTGACTCCGAAATCTCACGCTTCCCGATGGATCTCCATCTTTGGCCAGAATTCTTGCTCGTCGTAATTACAAAAGAGAGCAGAGTTGGCCGTTTCGCCAGTCACGTGAAATGAAATGGTGATTGGATTTTACGTGATGGCGTTTGAATGGGCAAGTGTCAGCGTTGCTATTGGAAAAATTAATTTTCGCACAAGTATGTATCTCGAAATTTTCGACGCTCAAGTATTGGATGACAAAAGCACTTAAAATAGTATGTATTGAGGCTGATAAGCCAGCTAGACAAATTACCTACAAAAACTTAAGGAATTCAGCATGATCGTATTAATTACAGGCGCAAGTTCAGGTTTTGGTGAGGAAATGGCGCGCAAATTTGTCCGTGAAGGGCATAAAGTCATCGCTGCCGCCCGCCGTACAGACAGACTGGACGCCTTGAAAGCTGAACTTGGTGCTGCTTTGTTACCAGTGACGCTGGACGTCACCAGCAAGGATTCCATCAAACAAGCCCTGGCTGGTTTGAGTGCCGAATGGAAAAATATCGATGTGCTGATCAACAATGCCGGTCTGGCCTTGGGGACAGAGCCAGCGCATCTGGCTTCCCAGGATGAATGGGATACCATGATAGACACCAATACCAAGGGCTTGGTCACAGTCACCAGGGCTATCCTGCCAGACATGGTGGCGCGCGGTACTGGTACGGTTATCAATATCGGCTCAGTCGCTGGTGAAACACCTTATCCAGGCGGCAATGTTTATGGCGCTACCAAGGCTTTTGTCGATCAGTTCACCCGTAATTTGCGCGCTGACCTGGTTGGTACGGGCGTGCGTGCTACCAATATTGCCCCTGGCCTGTGCGGTGGCACTGAGTTTTCCAATGTGCGCTTCCGCGGCAATGATGATGCGGCAGCCAAGGTATATGAAGGCACAGTACCGCTGACTGCTGTTGATATTGCTGAAACAGCGTATTGGATCGCCACTTTACCTGCGCATGTAAATATCAATCACATAGAAATGATGCCTACTTGCCAGGGCTATGGACCGCTGGTCATCAAGCGCAATACAGCGTGACTCTCTTGTAGTCCCAGATAACCTCAGGCAGGTTCTGAGATAACTGATTTGCTCTGGTCGCTGCTCGTCATGATGGCTGCGACCATTTCTCGAATGCAGCCAGCACTTTATCTTGCCAGCTTTGAGTGACAAAGAGTAAATATACGCACCGAATAGCTGGTAAAGTTTATACTATGAAAACAGAATTTGTATGGCCGGTCAGGGTCTACTATGAAGATACTGATGCCGGTGGCATTGTTTTTTATGCGAATTACCTGAAGTTTTTTGAACGTGCCCGTACCGAGTGGCTCAGGGCTGCAGGTGTTAACCAGCAGCAAATGGCAGATGAGCATGGTTTGATGTTTGTCGTCAAAGGCACCGCAGTCGAGTATCATGCACCCGCCAGGCTGGATGATGAACTAAGGCTGACTGTTGTGGTCGAAAAGCTGGGCAGGGCATCTGTACAGTTTGTGCAAGAAGCCTGGTGTGGCCAGCGTTTGCTGGCCTCAGGCAAGATCAAGGTAGGCTGTGTCAGCAAGGCTGAAGTCAAACCGGCGGCAATACCTGCTGAAGTGCTGGCAAAGATAGGCTGAGATTATTTTTTTAGGGCTGCAACAAATCGGCCCGGTGTTTTGTTTTTGAATTGATTCAATATGACTGTTACCCAAGACCTCTCATTTCTAAGTCTGATCACAAATGCCTCGATTCTGGTGCAACTGGTCATGGCACTGCTGCTAGGTGTGTCACTGACGAGCTGGACTTACATCTTCAGTAAAATGTTCGCCATCAAAAAAGCGCGCGGACAAACAGAAGAATTTGAACGCAATTTCTGGTCTGGTGGCAATCTGGTTGATCTGTATGCTGCGGCGACGAATAGCCGCCGTACTGGCCGCGATACCAGTGGCGCGCTCGAACGTATCTTCGAAGCAGGCATGAGTGAATACCACAAGGTCAAGACAGCCAACAAGGCTGCGCTGGATGCTGGCGCCATGCTCGATGGTGCGCGCCGTGCCATGCGCGCCTCTTACCAACGTGAAATGGATTTGCTTGAGTCACACCTGTCCTTTCTCGCTTCCGTCGGTTCTGTTTCTCCTTACATCGGTTTGTTCGGTACAGTCTGGGGCATCATGAACTCCTTCCGTGGCCTAGCCAATGTGCAGCAGGCGACATTGGCTGCCGTGGCTCCAGGTATCGCTGAAGCCCTGATTGCTACTGCGATAGGCTTGTTTGCCGCTATCCCTGCCGTGCTGGCCTATAACCGCTATTCTCACGATATAGACAGGCTGGCGATACGTTTTGAAACCTTTATCGAGGAATTCTCCAACATTCTCCAGCGTCAGTCACGCTAGGAAGAATGAGATAGCATGAGTACCCTGCGTGGCGAACGTAAACGCAAATTCAAGGCAGAAATCAACGTCGTTCCGTATATTGACGTGATGCTGGTGTTGCTGGTGATTTTCATGGTGTGCGCACCGATGACCAATCCCAGTGTCATCAACCTGCCCACAGCCGGACAATCTACCCAGCCGCCTTCTGATTACATAGAAATCACTTTGAGGCCTGATGCGCCTTCGACCATCAGCATCAATAGCAAAGCTGGCAGCAACGGCAATAATCGTCAGGAAAGCAAGGAAGAAGCAAAAGACCGCAAGCAGTTGATGCAAAAACTGCGCGAGTACCATGATGCCAAACCTGAGCTGTCCGTCCTGGTATCTGCCGACAAAGGCATGATTTATGATGAGGTTATACAAGTGATTTCAGAAGCTAAAAAATTGGGTATCAATCGCGTTGGTCTGGCGACCAAGTGAGTTTTTTCAGATGCAGATAAGACTGCGCCCGCTACTGATATTGTTCTGTGCTGCCGGTTTATGCGGTGCAGGTTTGGTGAGGGCGCAGCAGCCTGTGCAAACTGAAACACCGGCGACCACCGTAGCACCAGCACCAGATACCGACAACGAAGCCAGCGCTAGCAGTGCCAGTAGTGGTCGCTTGCAACTGGTGGCAGCCAAAGCACATTGGGCGGATCTGCTGAAAGAGCATATCCCAGAATTCGCCAACAATGCCGAAGCGCAAAATATTACACCTGCACTGATTAAAAGATTGCGTTTGGATATCAGCAATATCCTTGCCACCGAAGGTTATTTCTCTCCGCAAATCCAGTTTGAAAATCCCGATCAAACTGCAGCGACAGCTAAAAACACGACAAATAAAATTGTTCACGTTACTGTAGATGCGGGTCAGCGCACCCTCATAGAGAACGTATCGCTAAAAGTGCTTGGCCCCATGGCAGATGCCATAGATGCCGGTGATAAGGCCATCCTTAAAAGGAGACGCGCCCTGCAAGAAGACTGGGGCCTGGCAGTGGGCCAACCATTCCGTGATGCTGACTGGAGTGATTCCAAAACGCATTTGCTGGAAAGCCTGCGTGCAGATGCTTACGCATCGGCCAGCATGACGTCCAGCGAGGCAAAAATTGATGCTGACCAGCATAGTGGCATGTTGCAAGTCGAGATCGATAGTGGCCCTGTATTCACCCTTGGTGATATACGCGTTACAGGTTTGCAGCGTTACCCATCATGGCTGATAGAGCGTTATCAGGCGCCACAAAAAGGTGAGGTCTATTCACGCTCACGCTTACTGGATTTCCAGCGTTCCTTGCAAAACTCAGCTTATTTTTCGACCGTGGCTGTAGGTATAGACCCTGACCCGGAAAAAGCTGGTGCCGTGCCTGTCGATGTGACTGTGGTTGAACGCCAGGCGCGCGATTTGAGTTTTGGTCTGGGCTATAGCACCAATACCGGTTACCGTAGCGAGGTGGCTTACCGTGACCGCAATATCTTCGACCAGGCCTGGGATTTGCGCAGTGCCGTCAGGCTGGAACAAAGGCGTCAACTTGGTTATGTTGACATTTATCTCCCACCCAGAGAGAGCAAATTCCTTGACTCTTTTGGGGTGCTGGTGGAGCGTGAGGATATCGCTGGTGTGCGCTCGAGCCGCAGTGCCCTGGGTGTAAAACGTACCAGTACACGCGGGCATCTGGAACAGCGTCTGGGCTTGAATATCGTCAGGGAAAAAATTTCTCCTGATGGTGAAGCAGAAGAAGTCAACAAGGCGCTGGTTGCCAGCATAGGCTGGACCTGGCGTGATGTTGATCAGCCTTTCGATCCACGTAAAGGCCAGATTTTGCAATTTGATCTTGCTGCATCTGAAAAGGCATTGTTCTCTGACCAGCGCTTCGTCCGCAGTTATGCCAAATACCAACGCTGGATACCCGTGCGCAAAACTGATACCGTGATCTTGCGTGCAGAACTTGGCGCTGTTTTTTCCAGGGACGAAGAGGGCATTCCTGAAGACTATCTGTTCCGTACCGGTGGCAGTACTACCGTGCGCGGGTATGGTTATCAAACGCTGGGAATACAGCACATAGGCAGCACCCGTGGTGGTCGCGTGATGGCAACTGCCAGTGCAGAATACGTGCACTGGCTGAACTCCTCCTGGGGGGCTGCAACTTTTCTGGACGTGGGTAATGCCGCTGACAATTTTCGTGAGCTGAATTTGAAGCAGGGTATGGGTGTCGGCGCACGCTACAAAACCCCGGCAGGGCCGATTGCACTTGATCTTGCATATGGCCGCCAATCCAAAAAAGTCCGGCTGGATTTCTCCATCGCTATCGCGTTCTGATATGAGTGCAAACGAAAAAAATCAGACAGAGAAAAATCTGCTGGCTAAAAAAAAGCGGCGTCATTTGCGCCGCTTAAGCTTGTTCATCGTCAAGCTGTTTATTCTATTGATCGTTGTGTGTAGCCTGGTTCTGACCTGGATGTACAAAACTGAAAGCGGCACCAGGGCCGCACTGGCCCTGATAGAAAATATCAGCCTTGGTAGCCTGAAATTCAGCGGCGTGAAGGGTACTTTGGATGATGAACTCAAGCTGGATGAATTCAGCTTCATTTCCCAGGATTTGCATATCAGTGGCAGCGCGATCTCTTTGCAGTGGCGGCCAATTGCCTTGTGGCGACGTCACGTCGATATCACCAGCCTGCAATTAAGCGCTTTGACGGTCGCCAGCCGGTCAAGTAAAAAAGCAGCCAGCGCACCTGTTGATATTGGCTTGCCATTTAGCCTGAGTGCACCGAGATTGGCACTTGGGCGCCTGCATATTGCTACCTTGACTGACAGTGGTAAACAAGTAGAAACCCTGAAACTCAGCGCACTGACCGGCAGTTTTTCGTATCAGGACAAGCAGTTCAAAGCGCAAACTACCTTGAGCAGCCCCTGGGGTAATCTGAAGGGCGAAGCTGATATGGGCAGCCTCGCGCCTTTCAAACTCAATGGCCGCCTGAGCCTGCAAGGTGAGGTTCAGGAAGGCATACCGCCTGTCATCTTGCAAGGTGTAGTCACTGGCAGCCTGCATGATATGCAAGTTGCAGTCGAAGCCGCATTAGATAGTGCCGCAGATAAAAATATCCGGAATAAAAATCTGCAAGGGCATGTCAAGGGACGTATCAGCGCATTTACAGCGCCGTATATACGCGAGCTGGACATTGATGTCCAGCATTTTGACCCATCAGCCTGGCAGGTAAATGCACCGCATGCAGATTTGCGCATACTCACGCAATTGAAGCCAGTTACAGATGAAAAAAATGCTGAAAAAAACGCGCAAAAAAATGCCATATTTGGTTTGACCGGCCCAGTCAATATTCAAAATAGCCAGGCTGCCAGTATCAATAAGCAAGGCTTGCCAGTACAATCCTTGAGTACCAAATTATTCTGGCAGGGGCAGTATCTGAGTCTGAAAGATATAGCAGTGCAACTGGCAGGCAAGGGCAAGTTGCAAGGTGAGGCCGATGTCAATTGGCAAACAGCGCAACTACAAGCAGATCTGAAACTGAACCTGGCCAATATCGACCTGAATCAGATCGACCAGCGTCTGCATGTCAGCAATATAAAGGGCCAGTTTTCTGCGCAGACTGCAAAAGATAAAAGCGTCAAGCTGCAAGCAAAGTTGCAAGATGCGCGCGCCAGTTTGAATGCAGAAGCCAGTTATCAGCATGAAAAATTGCTTCTGAATCTGGATAAATTTGATTTGCAGGCAGAAGACGCACACCTGCAGGGCGCTGGTGATATCAGCTTCGCTGGCAAACAGTTATTCAATCTCAAAGCCAACCTCAAGGATTTTGATCCGGCACGTTGGGTGGCGACACCCGCAGGCCGTTTGCAGGCAGACTTCAACGCTCGTGGCCAGCTATCACCACGCCTGGATGTACAAGTCAATCTGCAGCAATTGCAGGGGCAATATGCGGGCCAGCCTGTGCAGGCAGGCATGGATGCGCGCTGGCTGCAAGATCAACAGCTGCAAGTCAAACAGCTTGATCTGCGCTTCGGTAAAAATACTGTGACCGGGCAAGGTAACTGGGGTGGCGCAGACGATATATTGAAATTGAATATTGATGCCCAGGATTTAAGCCACCTCAACCCTTTGCTCAGTAACTGGGAGCTGGCACTGGGCGGCAATCTTAAGGCAGATGCCGTATTGCGCGGCCGTTTCAATGAGCCTGCAGGCAGCCTGGATGCATTGGCACAGCAAGTCAGCATCAAGCGCGGCAAGCAGCAATTCAGCATTGCCGAATTGAAGTCTCGCCTGAATCTGGCAAATGGTATCAAAGGACAATTTGATGGTGAAATTGTAGCCAGGCATATAGGTGGTGATTTGCCAGCATGGAGTGCAGCAGCCAACAACCCAGACAAGCTGGAACAATTGAGCCTGAAATTGCAAGGCAGGCGCGATGCCCATAAGCTGAGCTTCGAAGCCATCTTCCCGAGCAAACAGACACTAAGCCTGGTCGCCAATGGCAACATGCAAGCTGATTCAAAAAGCGATACTGCCTGGTCATGGAATGGACAATTGCAGGCAATGAATTTAAATGGCAGACCAGATGTGCGCCTGCAAAGTTCCGCCCCCCTGCAAGTGTCTGCGAATGCTGTGCGGCTGGGGAGCCTGTCACTGCAAAGTGCGCTTGGCAGCTTGCAACTGGAAGAATTGGAATGGACGCCTGCGTCACTTAAAACCAAAGGACAAATCAGTGATGCTCATGTGTCAGACATCGCCAATCTCTTTTATCCACAAAATGCAGTGACGGGCAATCTTCGATTGAACGCGCAATGGAAGCTGCAATTAACTGAGCATGCACTGGGCGAAATTAAACTGCAACGCCAGAGTGGTGATTTGCGCTTTAATGATCCTGAAGGAACCGGTACCTCAGTCGCGCTGGGCATACGCGATGTGCAATTGCAAATGAAGTTGGGTGGCCTGGTCGCTGGCACCGATGGTGAAAGCCTGAACCTTGATCTGATTGCCGATGGCAGCCGTCTCGGGCAATGGCAAGTCAAGGCGAATACCCAGTTAAGCAAACAAAACAATGCCTGGACAATATTGGCAAGTGCACCACTTGGCGGGCAAGTCACGGCAGCCGTGCCTGATCTGCAATGGCTGGGGCCTTTCATCAATCCAGGCGTGGTGCTCAAAGGTAAACTGAATGCTGACGCGCGCCTGTCTGGCAGCATAGGCAAGCCAAACTATCGCGCCACTTTGGCCGGGCGCGAAATGGAAATCGCTTTTGCCTCAGAAGGCTTGCTCTTGCCCAATGGTAGCTTTGATGCACAGATAGAAGACAAGCACCTGAAAGTGACGAACCTGCAGTTTTCTAACACAGTCACCAATATGCCGCGCCATGCGCAATTCCGGGATGAAAACTGGATAGGCAAGAAGGGCGAATTCAAAGCCAGTGGCGATATAGATATAGGTAAGGAAACCGGCAGCATACAGGCGCAATGGACTCAGTTTCCGCTCTTGCAGCGCAAGGACAGGTGGCTGGTCGTCTCTGGTCAGGCCAACATCGTTGAAGCCAATAATATCTGGACACTGACCGGTAAAGTATTGGCAGACGGCGCTTACTTCAGGCTGCCAAAATTGCCACCGCCAAGTTTGTCCAGTGACGTTGTGGTCATACGCAAAACTGACAAGGCCGTGGCTAAAGCCGTGGAGGCTGACAGTAATCGAAAAGGCTTGAAGACCCGTGTTGATGTCAGCTTCGACATGGGGCCACGTTTTGTTTTCGTTGGCCGTGGTCTCGATACCGGGCTGGAAGGCAGCCTGCGCCTGCGCTCCAGTGATGGCAGCCCTTTGCAGGCAAATGGCTCCATACGCACTGTGAAGGGCGTTTATGAAGGCTATGGCCAGCAATTGGCGATAGAGCGCGGTATATTGAATTTTCAGGGGCCACCTGCTAATCCCGGCCTGAACATCCGTGCCCTGCGCAAAGGTTTGCCAGTTGAAGCTGGTGTGGAAGTGTTCGGTACGGTCACTACGCCGCAAGTCAGGCTGGTGTCTGAACCGGACGTGCCGGATGCAGAAAAATTGTCGTGGCTGGTATTGGGACGCGGTTCAGATCAACTCGCCAGCGGTGATGCATCGCTGCTGATGTCGGCAGCTACCGCGATATTCGGTGGTGACGGCAGCCGCAATGTGCCGCGCGATATTGTGCAAGGTCTGGGTTTTGACGAGTTCTCCATAGGCTCATCCTCGAACGGTTCTACCAGCCGCCTGCCAGTGCAGACCATTGCGGGTTCCACAGGCACGAGTAATGCCAGCACTGATCAGGTAGTCAGCGTCGGCAAACGCATCATGCCGGGGCTGGTATTGTCAGTAGAGCGAGGTTTGTCTGATGCCAGTGGCGGCATCAAGCTAAGCTGGCAACTGACCAGACGTATCAGTATCACAGGCCGCACTGGCACTGAGTCTGCGGTGGATGTGAATTACACCTTCTCCTTCAATTAAAGCAAGCTGAAAAAGAAGCGGAGAGGCAATCTCGATGGATTGCCTCTCCGTGTTTTATGTTGCCTATGCTACCGAAATTATCGACCTTGCTTCCGATTTTACTTGGCCTCTTTTTTCTGCTCTGGATACATCACGATCTGCGCATAATTCTGGAAGTTAAAATAGCGTTGCGCTGCCTCTTTGATCTGCGCTGGTGTAATCGCACGTATGCGTTTTTCCACCGTCAATATCGCTTCAGCTTCGGTTTTGTAATAGACGGCATTTTGCAAATGGTTCAGCCAGTTTTCATTGCTGCGCAATTCTTGCTGGTGATCTTTCAGCCAGGATTGCTTGACCTTGTTCAAATCTTCCAGCTGCGGGCCAGATTGTTGGATTTTTTTGATCTCTGCAAATAAGCCTGCAATGACTTTGTCCACATTCTCAGGACTGCAAGGCAATTCAGCATCTATGCTGTACCTGCTTTGTGGAATACGCTCAAAAGAACCATTCAGACCACCACTGTAAATCAAGCCCTGCTTTTCGCGCAGCACATCAATGATCTTCAGGTTCAGAATGTCCACCATGGCATGGAAGCGGGCATTTTCCTCACGCGTGTAGGTTGATGGCCCGGTGAAACTCAATACCACGGTACTCTTTTCTTCATTACCAGCACGAACTTCTTTCTTGACGATGCCTTGTACAGGATTGATATGCAAGTCCTGATACTCGGTCTTGATGTCAGTATTAGGCAGGCTGGCAAGATAAGTTGCAATCAGTGGCCTGATCTTGTCCAGTTCAAAACTGCCAACGAAAATAAAGTGCATGTCCTTGGCGCTGCCAAAGCGGGATTGATAAATTTCTATACTGCGGTCCAGCGAAATTTTGTCAAAATCCTCGACCTTGGCCAAGTGGGCAACACGTGGATGGTCTTTATAAATAGTCGTCGTAATCGCTTCTGAGAAAATCGCTTCGGGACGCGCCCAGGTATTTCTTGCCAATTCCTTTTGCGAACTGATCAGCGACTGGAACAGGGCTTCATCCCTGCGTGGGCTGGTCATGCGCAGATACAGCAATTGCAGCATGGTTTCCACGTCGTTGCTGCTGGATGCTGCACCTATGCTCTCAGAATAGTTATCCATGCTGGTTCTGACATTGGCCGACTTGCCAGCCAGGGTTTCCTGCAAGTCTTTCTGGCTGAAATTAGCCATACCCATGCCCCAGACCACAGGATTACTATAGTAGACATTAAAATAATCCGCATCAGAGAACAAGGACATGCCGCCCGCACGGCGTGCACTCATCAACACCTGGTCGTTCTTGAAGTCGGTCTTTTTTAAAGTCACTTTCACACCATTCGACAAAGTCATTTCCACCAGACCCAGCAGTTTGTTTTCTTTTTCAGAAACGATCTGTCCGGGTTTAGGAAGTGTTGTCATCAGGCTGGCACTGGGCGCTTTTTCTGTGCGGGCTTGCAATGGTTTTTGCTCTGCCAGCGCAGTCATGTTCAGTAAATCTGTTTCGCTTGGTATGGTCTCGCCAGTCTTGTTTGAACCTACGTAAAACGCCAGTCTGATACTGTCATCCGGCGTTGCTTTTTTTGCGAACTGGTTCATTTCTTCCAGCGAGATACCTTCAGCAAATTCCTTGAAATACAAGTATTCATTCTTGATGCCAGGGATAGGTTCATTGGTCAGGAAATTACGTATGTATTCAGCTGCGAACGTCGCAGAATTGGACTTGCTGCGCTCATTGAACATGCTTTCATATTCACGGGCTTCGATCTTCTTGGCACGGTCAAACTCAGCTGCTGTAAAACCAAATTGACGTATACTGTTTTTCTCCTGCATCAAGGCATCCAGCGCTGGCTGTATGCCAGCCTGTGACAACATCGCCGTTGAGATGAAGGAATCATAGCCCGGCACTACTTGCTCACTACCGGCAGATGCCCCAAGGAAAGGCGGACTGGCTTGCTCAGTCAATGCTGCCAGGCGACGGTTCAGCATGGATTTGTAAAAACCGGCAATGATATCTTGCCTATAGTCGGCGATAACATCATGTGCAGGCTGTTTTGCCAGCGGGTAGCGCAGCATCAGCAAATTATTGGTGGCTTCTTTATCCGTAATCACCATCGCTTTGGAAACGGTGTTTTTAGGGATACTGATTTCTGGTCTGACGCGGGCAGGCACAGGATTTTTCAAACCGGAAAAATATTTGTGTATCATTCTTTCAGCCTCTGCAGGCTGTACATCGCCAATGACAACGACTGCCATCAGGTCTGGCCTGTACCAATCCTTGTAAAAGCGGCGCAGGGCATCATGCTTGAATTGCTTGATGATGTCTTCTTTACCTATGGGCAGGCGTTCTGCGTATTTTGAACCATTGAATACCTCAGGCAAAAACTGGCGCATCATGCGGTCATTGGCTCCTTTGCCCAACCGCGCTTCTTCAAGGATAATGCCACGCTCCTTGTCGATATCAGCAGCCTTCATCTCCACGCCTTGCGCCCAGTCTGCCAATACCTGAAAGCCGGTCTTCAGATAAGCAGGTTTGTCGGTAGGAATAGGCAGGATATATACCGTCTCATCAAAACTGGTATAGGCATTCAGATCAGCACCAAATTTCACGCCTATCGACTGCAGGTAAGAAATCAACTGATGTTTTTTGAAATGTTTGGAGCCATTGAAGGCCATGTGCTCAGTAAAATGCGCCAGGCCTTGCTGATCATCATCTTCCAGCACCGAACCGGCTTTCACCACCAGGCGTAATTCCACTTTCTTTTGTGGATTATCATTTTTCTGGATGTAGTAAGTCAGGCCATTTTCCAGCTTGCCCCGTTTCAAATCGGGGTTGATGGGCAGAGGATCACTCAGGCTTATTTCTGCCAATGCGGGTAAGCTTATGGCCAGCAAGAGCAGGCTGGCTACCAGCCTTTTTGCTGGAGTGGATGATTTTGCTACTGAAGTATCAAGGGTATTCGGCATAAATAGCTGAGCAGGCTGGACAAAAAATGCCAGTGTACCCTGTTGGCGGGATGCAGGTGAGGGAGGCTTTGTATCGATTTGCTACAGTTTCCCAGTTTTTAGCACGCGGCTTTCCACCTTGTGCATAGTCAGGGCTTGTCCACTTCTTCAATCTTGAATGAAATACTGCGCTCTGAGCCAGATCCGGTTTTGTTTTCTATCGGGGCTGACATCATGATGGCGTAGCTTTTTCCGGCCTCCAGATAACGTGTCAACACCGTATCTGCATAGCTATAAGAAACGCCACTGTTATACCTGAACGTAAATTTGTGTATGCCTGCAGGCAAAAACACCTGATGCAAGGTGGAATTAGCTGCGCCTGAATTTGGCAAAAATACCTTGTTATCAATCTCAGTGACTTTAAGTGCATGAGAAAACTTGATGCTCGCCATTTTTTGTGGTGGGTCAGTTTCGGCGACGCCAAGGTAATACCGGTTACCTACCGCACAGCCGCTGACAGTTATTGCCAGCAGGGTAGTTAAAATTACTTTCATATTCAATAAATTCATTTCTTTACTCTTTATCGCGATTTTCTATTTGGTCTATCATTGGCTCACAGCCTCAAGCTGTACATCCATTCGTAAGCTTGGCCCAGTTTGTGATAATGGTAGCATTGCGAGGTTTACTGCTCCAGTTCTCTTTTTTAAATTTGCAAAAAATTTTATATTTCAGGTGTGATATGCATTGGGTTATACAGCGCAGTATTTTTAAACCAGGCAATTATGATTTGCTAGTGCAAGCGCTGGACATCTTGAATGTCGAACATACCAGTGTGGCGCTCAAGCCTGGAACATATGATATGGAACCCGATGTCAGTCTGACCGGGAAAGTCTATATCTGCGGTGCTATCAAGCTCGCTAAAATAGCAAATGATCGTGGCTGGTTGCCTGGCAGTTTTTTAAATCAAAATTTCAACTTTGATGTCTGGCAACAGCATTTGGGTACAGATCTGCTTAACCACGCAGTGAGTACAGGCAAGCTGGCTGATATTGATACTACGTGCTACAAAAAATTCTTTATACGCCCGCTGGAAGACAACAAAGCCTTTGATGGTGCCGTCATCGATAATGAAATGCTGGCAGACTGGCGCAGCGATCCGGCGAAAAGTAATTTGTTGCAACTGGATGTCATGGTGTCACCAGTCAAAGATATTTACCGTGAATACCGCCTGTTTATTGTGAATGGACAAGTCATCACTGGTTCGCTCTACAAAATGGCAGGCCGACCGCACGTATCTGCCGATCTTGATGATGAGGTACTCGCTTATGCACAAACCATCATCCGCAATTGGGTACCAGCACCGGCTTTTGTCATGGATGTTTGCTTGTCTGAAGATGGCTTGAAAATGATTGAATTTAATAACATCAATAGCTCGGGATTTTATGCCTGCGATGTGTTGAAGTATGTTGATGCGATACAGCATGCCTTTGCTTAGATGGCTGACAAGCTATGGGAGTATTAACTGCCACCGCAACCTCCGCCACAGCCACCACCGCCGCAGCTTGACCCTCCGCCGTCGCAGCTGGCACTGCCAGAGTCGCAACTACTGCTGCCGCAGCTACTACCAGTGCTACCGCAAGACGAGCCGTTATTGGCAGCCTGGGCTTGTTTCTTCATTATTTCGTCATACGCCAGGGTAGAAATCAGGCCAGCAGCCAGCAACTGGGCTGCATCAAAACTTTCCGGGTAGATGGATTTGCCCACCCCTACACCGCGTGTACTCATGTTCTGGAAACCGATGCGGGCAGTAGTGCCAAAGTAAGAATAACCAAGCGGCATATGCAGTTTGCGGTCCAGGGCAAACAGGCGGGGTACTGACGAGCTGCCTGGCACGCTGCCTTCTGCCAGTTGTGCCGTGATCAGGCAGTTTGCCAATGCAGCATCCATTTCGCTGGTCATCTGTTCTGCTTCCACATGCGGTATCGTGCGTTTGAAATGTTTGAGGCAGAAGTTATCCAGGTTGATGGAAGACCAGCTGTTCCATGCATGCCAGATAGAATCTGCCGCCTTCGAGGGCAGGGCGCAGGCTTGTTTGCTACGGCTGACATAATCGAAGAACATCATCAAGCCTTCAGTCGCGCGGGCAAAAAAAATGGCATCACAAGGGATGCCGGGGAATTCATATTTTGCTTTTGCCTGCCAATGCAAGAATACGCCATTTGGAATATCAACTAACTGACGCTTGTAGTCGGAAAATTCAGTGATATTTCTCGCCCGCATCATTTGGTATTTTTGTTTTAATTTATTTAACATCGTCTTTAATCTCCTTTTCTCTTTTGTTTTAGTGATTTCATCTTAGAAGAGATTTATGACAAATGCATGACAAAAATGATGAGGGAAAATACGTATATGGTTTATCTCCGACTTAACAGAAAATTCTATCTTACGCTCTGGCTAAAACGGCGGGTGCAATGATTTTATGCGCCGGCCCGACGAACAGCATATACGCCCGCCCCAGATTATTGTGTACATGCACCACCGTGCTGAGAGCGATAAAAGGCTGGCCATCCCTGGTTTGCTTGGAGACCGATACCTTGACATCCAGATGCTTGTCAGAATCGCAGAGTATGACTTCTTCATCTGATTTGTACACCAGAGAAAATATCCCGGCCTTGTCACCGACCTGATAGGCTTCTGCAGGCTTGCTCTTGTTCAGTGCCTTCATCCCACCTACGTTTTTTAAACCAAATAAAACCACCACGCGATTACGTATGCCCATCATGGCATTGACCCAGTCTGGTGTTTTGGCAAAGGTATCCATATAGATTTGCATGGCGCTCAAATCCGCATGAGGGAAGGGTGTTTGAAAGCAGTCATAAAAATAAGCGCCGGGTAGATCTTCAGCGATCTTGCTGGATGTTGGAATTGCTGTTTCCATGATCTTGTTTTTCATGCTACCTGCCCTTGGTTTGCGCGTATGTTCATCAATGCAATTGCTGCAGGCATGGCCAGCCAAAAACCGGACGTGGGCATCAGTATCACCGCAAAGATGCAGCAGAGCAGGAGACCCAAACCCAGCGTACGGGCTTCAGTAAAATCAGGTTTGCGTTCCAGGCTGTTGATGGCCATACCCAATAGCAGGAACGGACCACCAAACAGCAAGAACCATGTCGCCGCCGACCGTAAAGGGTCACGATTGACGGTATTGAATACTCCTCGCTCCAGCATGCCCATCAAGACTGGCCCAAAGAGTAGAAAGGCAGCTATCGTGTGCAGAGCTGCAACGGCGATCAGATAACGACCTATCCAGATTTTCCGGGGTTTAGTTTGTGCTGACATGAATTGCTCCTTGCCTGGTCCAGGCTATTTGTGTATTGACGACCGCACCCATTTTCTTGAGCATATTCATTAGCCCCAGATAAGCGCGGTCAAAATAAGGTACGTCTTCATGCCAGCCCGCCAGGATGCCCGACAGCAGCTTGCTATGTTCTGCGTTGATGGTCTTGGGGTAGGGCGATTTATTGCTGAAGTCAAACTGCTTACTTTGAAATGCTTCCATCTTCCAGGCATGCAAGTCGGCGAGTGCAGTCATGACACTATGGTCAAATTCATCTTGCGTGACTGCATCGGAAAACAGGCCCAGATCTATATATGCCAGGCGCAGAAGTCGATTGCGCTCCACTTCATTCCTCATCAACAGGGCGCGCCAGCTACGTGCCATGGCATCACAAAAGCTGAGCGAGATTTTATTGGTGCAACCAAAATCCAGTACCGCCAAACGACCGCCCGACATGAATAAGAAATTGCCAGGATGCGGGTCTGCATGCACGCGGCCCAGTTCGCAAACGCTGAACCAGAACCAGTCAAACAACAATTGTCCAAAGTGATTGCGCTGTGCCTGATCGGGCGCTGTCGCCAGCCATGCATCCAGGTGCAGGCCATCGAGTCTTTCCATCGTCAAAACCCGCTTGCTCGACATCTCGTCCAGGCACTTGGGGATAACGATGCCAGGCAAATTCACATGCTCATGAAACCAGTTAAGCTGCATGGCCTCATGCTCATAATCAAGCTCTTCCCCCATCTTGACTTCAAGCTCGCTCATGAAGCGGTCTATGACCTCTTTACGCGGCAAGATGGTGGTACCCATGGCCAGGGTTTGAAAAATGCCACGCAGCATGCGCAAATCACTGCCTATGGCAGATGCAATGCCGGGGTACTGTACCTTTACCGCCAGTTGCTGACCATCTGCCAGTTGTGCATGATGCACCTGGCCCAGGCTGGCTGCGGCAAAGGCATGCGAATCAAACTGCGCATACAGGTGTTCTGGTGCCTTGCCAAATTCACGTTGAAAGACTTTATGGATCAGGGCACGATTCAAGGGCGTGACCTGGTGGCAGCCTTTCGCTAGCTCGCGGCGTATACCCTCCGGTAAAAAATCGGCTTCCATGCTCAGCAATTGCGACACCTTGAGGGCACTGCCTTTTAGCTGGTTGAGCGCCTTGAAGAGTATGCGCCCCAGCTCAGCTTCATGCCGTTCTTGCGCAGCCTGCTTGTCATCATCGCTGCGCAGCATTTGCCGCGCCTTGTGCCCCAGCTTGCTGGCACCAGCCTGCGCCAGTGCCAGGCCAGTGATGGCAGTTCTGCCCAGCTTGCTGGCGGGCGGTGCCTTGTTCATCGCGCATCCCCCAGGCCACGTCCCAATCCATTCTGCACGAGCTTGACCATCTCCAGCAAACCAGAACCATTTTGCATGATGCGCGACAACTGGTTGCGCAGCATGAAGCTGGCAAGTTCAGTTACTTTATTGACGATGCCGCTCTTCAAGGCCATCACCAGTATCGCCAATGTCATGTCCACCAGTTGCGTGGTATTCGAGAATTCTTCTGAATCATCCTTGAGCCAGTAAGCGATGACAGCAAACAGATAATCGCCAAACAAACCGCCGATCAGGTTCTTGAAATCGCAAGGGGAGATATCGCCACGTTGTTCTGCCTCTTCCAGCAGGCTGATAATTTCCTGCTTCAGGGTTTGCTGACCTGGCATATTGTCACGCATCATCAGCAAGGGTGATTTGCCAAAGATATCACGTGTAATCTCTACAAATTCACGGTCGCCCAGCAAGAGTTCCAACAAGGCATCCACCAGCCTTTGCAGCTTTTCTTGCAGTGTAAACTCTTCCCACCCCGGCGTTTCTTGCGCTACTTCGAGAGTGATTTCTATGCACAATTCGTAGTAAGCCAGCAGGATTTTCTCCTTGCTGGGAAAGTATTTGTAGATCGTCGCATCACCTATACCCGCCTCACGGGCAATCTGCTTCATGGTGGCGGCGTCATAGCCTTTTTCCGTAATCAGATCGACCGCAGTACGTATCAGGTTACGCCGGGTTTGCTCTTGCTGAGACTTGGAAGTTTTCATAATCGAGACGAGCTTCTATAAAAATGGTGATTGAGTTCCATTAATATATACATTGTTTCGTTAAATAACAAGGTTTACTTGTTTAATGGAGTGTTTGTATTGATTGTGGGGTGAGCGGGGCGTAGGTTGGGCTGGGCCTCGCTAGGCTACGTTTCACCAGCCCAACACTGGGCTTTTAAATAACGTATACGTTTGCAGAGGCCCAGTGTTGGGCTGATACCCCGTAGCCTAGCGAGGCCCGGCCCAACCTACGAAGGCGCAAAGACACAACTGTTTCAATCCACCACCCACCACCCCGGCAACAAAGCCCGCACATCGCTTCGCCCGAACCGGTCATCAATCAAATACACCACACCCCTGTCATCCGTCTGCCGTATCACCCGCCCGGCTGCCTGCACCACCTTTTGCAAACCAGGGTAAAGATAAGCATAGTCATACCCCGACCCAAAAATCTTGTCCATGCGCAGTTTGATCTGCTCATTGACGGGATTAAGTTGCGGCAGACCTAAGGTAGCAATAAAAGCACCAATCAGCCGCGCACCAGGCAAATCTATACCTTCACCAAATGAGCCACCCAGCACAGCAAAAGCAATACCCTGACTATCCTCAGTAAACTGCGCCAGGAACTCTTCACGATCGGCTTCATTCATACGCCGGGTTTGCAAACGCACAGGGATATCAGGATGCGCATTGATGAAGCTGCTGCTGACCTGCTCAAGATAATCAAAGCTGCTGAAGAACGCCAGATAATTGCCCGGCTGTGCATGATACTGCCGCGCCATCAGGGCGACGATAGGTGCAACAGAACGGGCGCGGTCGGCATAGCGGGTAGAGACGCTGTCCACCACATGCACCTGCAACTGATCCGCAGAGAAGGGCGATTCAACATCCACCCAGGCAGTGCCCTCAGGCATGCCTAGCGTGTCGCAATAATAATTCCAGGGGCTGAGCGTGGCCGAGAACAGCGCTGTCGTATGGCTGGCCGCAAAACGCGGTGTCAAAAAAGCTGCGGGCACGATATTGCGTATGCATAGCGTCGATGTGCCATGCGCTTTGCTGACATCAAATACAGAATGATCAGCAAAGCTTTCTGTCAGACGATTGAATAGCAAGGCATCCAGATAAAACTGCTGCAAATCCGGTGCTAACTGGCTGGGATTATCTGCAAAGTAAAGACCAATTTCTGTGCATAGACGCGTCAACGCTGTCAGGAATTTTTCTGGTATCTCGGCATGAGGCTGATAATCAGATTCCTGTTCTTTTTCCAGTTGCAACCAGGCGCGATACAAGCTGTTCAAAGTTTTCTTGAGCGTTGGCGGCGGTGCCTTGCGCAAGCGTTTCAGGCTATCGCGCTGCAACTCCGCGCTATACATTTGGCGCGCCCGCGTCACCATATTGTGCGCCTCATCCACCAGCACGGCGACACGCCAGTTATTTACTATCGTTAAGCCATGCAGCAAAGCGTAGATATCAAAATAATAGTTATAGTCGCCGACGATGACATCAGCCCAGCGCGCCATTTCTATACCCAGATAATAAGGGCAAACCAGATGTGCGAGAGCGATACTGCGCAAACCTTCCTTGTCCAGCAATTGCTGTTCAGCAGCGGCAGCACGCGCAGCAGGCAGGCGATCATAAAAACCCTTGGCCAGTGGACAGGCATCACCATGACAAGCCGCTTCAGGGTATTCACATGCCTTGGTCTTGGCAACCAGTTCCAGCGTGCGCAAGCCCAGGCCAGGCGTACTGCTCTGGATGTTGTTAAGCGCATGCAAAGCCAGTTGCCGCCCCGATGTTTTTGCCGCCAAATAAAAAATCTTGTCCAGCTTGTGTTCTGCCGCAGCCTTTAACAACGGGAACAAACTGCCTATGGTCTTGCCTATGCCAGTCGGTGCTTGCGCCAGCAGGCAACAGCCGCGCTTGCTGGCCTTGTACATCGCTTCAGCCAGCTGCCTTTGCCCTGGCCGAAAAGTCTCATGCGGAAAAACCATGTCCTCCAAAGCCAGATCCCGTGCAGCACGGTGTGCCACTTCCTGCTCTGCCCACGCAATAAATCGGCTGCACAGCAAGGCAAAAAAATCGGCCAATTCACCAGCACCTAAGTCTTGCTGCACCACCGTCTCTTTCTGGCTTTGTATATTGAAATACACCAGTGCCACACTGATTTTTTGCAGGCCCAGCTTCTGGCATAGCAAATGCCCATACACCTTGGCCTGCGCCCAATGCAAATGCCGGTGGTTGTCTGGCATGGCATGCAAGTCACCCAGGTAGGTCTTGATTTCTTCGACTCGCTGCATATCAGGATCATAACCATCAGCACGGCCACGCACATGCAATCTGCCATGCTGGCCTTCCAGCTTCACCTCGCGCTGGTAACTGCTGTTCCTGCGCAAGGCTACCGTCGCATGTCCGGCCATACCTTGCTCGGCAGTGGGCGAGGGGGTAAAGCGCAAATCCAGGTCACCTTGCTTTGCCGTGAATTCGCACAAGGTACGCACGGCGACGGTATAGCTGGCTGAGCTTATTGCACTCACTGCTCAGCCTCTCGCCACTCCAGGTAACAAACCGCCACCGGCATATCATGCATGGCACAAAAATCCAGCCAGCGCTTCTGGTTATCCTGCAGTTTATCGCCAGGTCCTTTAACCTCTATCATCTGGTAGCGCTGCTCTTGCGGCCAAAACTGTATCAGGTCAGGAAAGCCATTACGGTTGGCCCTGATGTCGAGCAAGATACGCTCAAAACTATGCTTTAGATGCTGCGCCGGTATGCATGCCAGCGCCATCTCCAGCAAGTCTTCAGACAAAGTACTCCAAAACACAAAAGGCGATTGCAAGCCAGACTTGGCCGCATAATTTTGTCGCATGGTCTGGCGATAAGCGCCCGTATCAAGCTGCGCAAAACAGGCCGCAAAATCATCCGCCCGCCGCGCCTGAAAATCAACACTCAATAAATCCGCAGGCCCACGCTGGAAAGGGTGAAAAAACGCCCCCGGTATCGCCTTGAAAATCACAGGCCAGCACAACAAACCAAACAGGGAATTGATAAGCGCATTCTCCACATAAAACACTGGCGCATCATCTGTATGCAAATGATCGCGCACCACATACTCGGCCACGTAATCTTCTTGCGGAAAGGGCAGGCGCAAGGCTAGCTCTGTCGGTGGCTTGCTGGTCGCCTTGGCGGCTTTAGCCAGCCCAAGCTTGCGGGCAAGACGCGGTGCAATACGCAACATCTGCTGATGTTCAGCCTCACTCTCAGGCGCTTGCTGCGCCAGCGTCAACAAATCATACGCAGCCTGCGTCTGCTCACTTTTCTCCAGCACACGTATGGCCCGCAAGCGAGCACCAGGGTAAGTGCAGCCCGCATACACCTCCTGCGCCAGCGCCCAGTCCTTTTGCTTTTCCAGGTGCTCACCAATCTGGTACAGCAAGCGGTTACGGCGGCTGGCCAGCCAGGCATTGTCCAACTTATGCAAACAAGTGGCTGCCAGTTGTGCCAACACCTCAGGCACAGGCTGCTCCGCATGAAAAGCCTCGCGGCAGGCATGCAAAGCCAGATAAGCGTCGATATCCGCCCGCTTGCCAAAGCCACGCGAGGCAGCAGAAAACTCCACCTTCTCATACTGGAAAATACCCAGGTCAGACAACACAAACTCAGACCAGTCCTGATACAGATTGCCAAAAAACAGCAAGCGCAAACGGTCACACACATCCTTGTTCACAACCTGATAAGCCATATCATCCACTGCACCCATAGCGCCCGCACACCAGGCAGAAAAAGCCTGGCTACCCGTATGCCGCAAGCTAAACAAACCCAGTTGCTCAGCCTTGGACAATTTCTTTTCAGCAGGCATCATCGCCAGCGCCAGCGCCAGCTCAGGCTTTTGCAACAAATCAAACAAGCCAGCAATATCGACAACAGGATCAGCCTGCACCCAGCCCACATCCACCAACGCCTGCATGGCCGCACAAGTCTCACCAATCTCCGCATACACCAGCTTGCTGGCCCTGAACACGCAACCCTTGCGCATCACCATACGCACAAACAAAGCCCGTGACGCCTGCGGCAGGCTGCCAAACTGCGCAATAAACGCCTGCTCGTCATCAGCCAACAAATCCGCATAACGCCCACCCACCCAGTCCAGCACGGCCTGGAAGTTTTCAAGGTAGTAAAAAGGATTATCCAGATTGGCAAGCATGGGGCAGGGGGAGCGTTTAAATAACTGTATATGCATACAGTTTAACGCAATGTGGCATGAAGGGTAAACGAGAACTGCGTCCAATTCCGTCTGTATTGAAGCTGCAACGGTTAAAATACTGCTATAACTCCCTCCACTTCAAGGGGATATTTGTGGGAATTCGCAAAACATGTTTTGCGCCACAAATATCTAAGCTGCATACTTGCAGCGCAGTGGAAGGTTGGGATGGGGATGGGTTTCAGTCGAGCACCCAAGCAGCAATTTTGCTAACTACCCCACCCAAAACTCGCAAAGAAGACAAAAAATGAACAAAGCCGAAGCCATCCAAATCGCCAACGATTCCCTGCAAGCCAACGTCCTCAACGAAGGCAACACCCAATTCTCCCAAGTCGTCCGCTACGGCAACGACGAAGGCTGGTGGCTCAACATCCCCCTGACCAACTTCAGGAAAGAAAACCACTTCCTCATCTGCAGCGAAAAAGCCAAAATCATCCGCCACCTGATGATCAAAGCCAACAACATTTTAAGCCCAGCCACCAAGTTCCGCGTCAAGGACGGCATCGCCGACATCTTCATCTCATCCGCCAACCCCAAACGCCTGACTGATGTGCTGCAAGGCGGCAGCAAGTACAGCTTTAATAAACATTTGGTGGATGAGCATAGGTATTGAGTTATTGGCGCTTCGCTCTGATAATGCGTCAATTGCTACTTTAATTAACAACAAAATACTATGAGTGAAATCAGCTTGTTCCGCCTGTGCGATGGCAAAGCCACCATGTTGCAAGGTGATGCATCTGGCCTTGAACGACCCCTGCAGACCCTGATAGAAAATAACCTGAGCAACCTGCTGCGCATACGTTTTCTGGCATCTGAATACAGCACCGGTAAAACACATGGCGGACGTATAGACACGCTAGGTCTGGATGAAAACGCCTGCCCAGTGATTTTGGAATACAAGCGTTCTGTGTCCGAGAACGTCATCAATCAAGGCCTGTATTATCTTGATTGGTTGATGGATCACCAGGCAGAGTTCCAGTTATTGGTAGCTAAAAAATTGGGTGATGCCGCCGCAGCCAGCATAGACTGGAGCGCCCCACGCCTGGTTTGTATAGCCGCTGACTTCACCAAGTTTGATGCACATGCAGTACAACAGATAGATCGCAATATCGAGTTAATACGCTATCGCTTATTTGGTGAGGATTTACTGTTATTGGAACAAGCCAATGGTGGCAGCAATCCAACATCAAAAGCCATCAACAAAACTGTCAATGAGGTCAGTCCAGCCAATCGATCCAGAAGTGGCGATAAATCATATGCAGAATGGCTGCATGAATTGTCACCACCCCTAAGGGAATTATTGACGACAGTCGAAGACTTCATTGCATCACTCGGTGATGACGTAGAGCGAAAAGAACTCAAGCTCTATGCTGCATTCAAGCGCTTGAAAAATTTTGCCACTGTTGTTTTGCAAAAGAATCGCATCGTGCTGTATTTACATATCGACCCAGCGCAGTTGGCTGTCATACCTGCTAATTGCAGGAATGTGAGTAATAGCGGCCACTGGGGAACTGGCGATTTGGAAGTGTCGGTTGCAAATAGCGATGACTTTGAAAATGCTAAGCAGCTTATATTGCAGGCGTATGAGGGTAGGGTGACTAAACCTTTTTGATTCAGTTCATCAGCGCAATTCTCTCCGCGATGTGAAGAGAATTGGGAACTCACGGCGCTGGTCGCGTCAATAAATCAAAAATCACTTTCGCAAAACCAGCATTGCGTTTAGGGTCAGACAGTAGCTGCATCATTTGATTTTGATGCACTTCGCTGCTGTCCAAAATTGCGTCATCTACTGCCTTGGAAAAATCACCCAGCATGGCTTGTTCTGCGCTGTTGTTGGCGATTTGTTGCATGACGATAGCATTTTCCCTGACCTTGTCGCTGATGGTATAGGCGTAATTGACCATATCCTGGTCACTCAACTGGTCAGTGATGAACAGCTCATTGAGTCTATGCACTATCTGCGACAAGAATTCGGTTTTCTTGTCCTTGGCCTTGGCGGTGCCTGCGCCTTCACCCGGCAACAGTTGATATTCTTCCTGATCCTCTTTCAGCATCAAATGCTGCTGGCGGATTTTGGATACGCGATAGTGGCTCAAAGAGATAGTCGACAAATCGATATCGTCTTCGTCGATGATGGTTTCTCGCAGCATGGGGCGCAGGTTGCGGGCGTACAGGCTGAGTTTTTCCAAATCCTTGTCGTCATAATCAACGATTTGCGACATGAATTCATAAAAGCGCACGAAAGTACCCAGGTCTTTTTTGAAAATCTCCAGCGCATCCCTGGCTTTTTTGCAGTCTTTGAGACTGTTCTCCGCATTGGCAATCAGTACCGCGTCGTTGAATTTCTTTGTGCGTTCAAACATGTCCTTGGCTTGCTTGTAAGCCTCTACCGCATGCTTATAGCGCTTTTGCCAGCGCTCTACGGCGGGTTTGCAGATGTTGGCAATGGCGGCATTGCTCTTGCTTTGCACAAAGAAGGCTTTGCAGAATTGTTCTACCTCTGCCCAGTAGAAAATATCCGCAGTGCGCAATTTATCAAACAGGTCAAAAATCAGGTTGGGGTTGGATACGTCTGCCAGTTCTGCCGTCTGAAAATAAGGCTGGAAAGAGGACAGAATATCTTCAGGCTCATTAAAAAAATCCAGTACAAACGTGCCCGTCTCTTTTTTGCCGGGGTAAGTGCGGTTCAGGCGCGACAGGGTTTGCACACATTCCACGCCGCCCAGCTTTTTATCCACATACATGGCGCACAGCTTGGGTTGGTCAAAACCAGTTTGAAACTTGTTGGCGACGATCATGAGCTGATAATCATCCGTATCAAAAGCCTTGCGCATGTCACGGCCTTTTAAGGCCGGGTTCATATTCGACTCTGTGAATTTTTGGTCCAGCAGGGCTTCGACGTTCGGGTCTTTGTCGTTAAATTCCACCTCTCCTGAGAAGGCGACCATGGCTCGTATCTTTTGATAGTCAGGCTCGCTCTCGGTTTTCTTGGCAATATAGGTGTCAAAAGACTTTTTATAGCGCACAGCCTCTTTGCGTGAGCTGGTCACCACCATGGCCTTGGCTTGCCCACCTAATAAGCCCATGACATGCGTTTTAAAATGCTCGACGATGATCATGACCTTTTGGCTGATATTGTGATCATGCAGGCGCACCCACTGGTTGAGCCTGACCGTAGCTTTCTTGCTTTCCACCTGTTGATCAGCATCGTTGATACGCATTGCCAGGTTGTAGGCCACCTTGTAATTGGTGTAGTTTTGCAATACGTCAAGAATGAAACCTTCTTCTATCGCCTGGCGCATGCTATATACGTGGAAGGCCGCAGGCTTATTGGTTTTTGAAGCCTGTTCTTCAGGGCGCGGGAGGCGGCCAAATAATTCCAGCGTCTTGGTTTTTGGCGTCGCAGTAAATGCCAGATAGCTCAGGTTTTTGGATGCGCGGCGCGAGGCAACCGCAGCGTCGATGATATCGTCAGAGGTGATTTCATCTTCATCACTGGCGCTGCCATCCACCATCAAGACTTCTTTCAACTTGCGCGCTGTTGAGCCAGTTTGCGAAGAATGCGCCTCATCTGCAATGACCACATAGTTACGCTCTTTCAGGCTCACACTGTTTTCTATCGCCTGCAATACAAAAGGGAAGGTCTGTATCGTCACGATAATAATTGGCTGTGAGCTTTCCAAAGCCTTGGCCAATTTTTCTGATTTTGAACCATCACCTTCCTGGTTATTGATGCGACCAACCACGCCATCGGTATGTTCAAACTGGGCAATGGTGTCTTGCAGTTGTGCATCCAGCACAGTACGGTCTGTCACTACAATCACAGAATGAAATTGCTTATTGCCCCGTTCATCATACAAAGACGATAACTGGTGCGCCACCCAGGCAATCGAATTTGATTTGCCTGAACCCGCACTATGCTGTATCAGGTATTTATGCCCCGGCCCTTCAGTACGCGCCGCTTCCAATAATTTATTCACCACATCCCACTGGTGATATCGCGGGAAGATCAGGCTTTCTTTTTTATACTTGCGGCCTTCCCAGTCTTCTCTTTCTTCTATCTGCAAATGCACATAGCGGCCCAAAATCTTCAGCAGATTGTCTGGCAATAAAACTTCATTCCACAAATAATCAGTGGCGTATTGTGTGACATCTTCAGGCACATCATTGCCAGCGCCACCGTCATGCGTACCCTTGTTAAAAGGCAAGAAGAAAGTATCTTCACCTTCCAGCCGGGTCGTCATATAGACTTCGTACTGGCTCACTGCAAAATGCACCAGCGCACCACGCTTGAAAGTTAGCAGAGGTTCAGGCTTTTTGGCGACAGGGTCAATGGGCAAGCGCGTAGTGCGGTACTGGCGCATCGCATTGTGCACCGCCTGTTTAAATTCCGACTTCAATTCCAGAGTCGCAACCGGGATGCCATTGACGAACAAGACCAGGTCAATGCGCCAGGCTTTTGCTTTTACACTGTTTGCCTCATCCGTATCCGTAGCGCCGTCATTCCCGCGCAGGCGGGAATCCAGCGGCGTACCATCAACGTCCTTCACCCAGGGGCTGTAAACCAACTCAGGCACCACACGCAAACGATTCTGCTTATAACGCGCCAAGGTATCCGGGTTCAAATCATGTTCCGGCGCAAACTGGCATAGCGAAAAGCGCGTTCCACGGTCTTTCAGCTCATGCCGCAAGACACCCAGGGTGCCAAAGGTACGCATCTCTTTATTTGCCGCATTCGGGTCGGCCTTGTTGAGCTGCTGTGCCAAACGTTCCAGGAATTTTTGTTCAGGCTGCACCGGATACAAGGCACAAAACTTTTGCCATTGCTCATCTTGCGTGTCTTTGACAAAACCCAGCACATCCTCAGGGTACAAAGCCAGTTCACGGTTGTAATGCTCCGCCTTGCCGAGCAGCCAGCCATTGGCTACGAGCTGGCTTATCATATCGTTTTGAAAGGTCAGTTCGTTGGCTTTGCTCATATAGAGGTTCTCTGTTGAAGGCTTGGTTTAGTCACACGCTATCAGGCTGCTAAGGCTGTTTCGCTTGGCACTTGCCAGTCGCGCACATTGATCTTGCCTGTGACGGCTGCGGAGATTAGGGCTGTGCGGCGTTCTTGCATTAATTGAATAGCAGATTCTGCGTTCATCGTTAAGTCGTCGAATTTGCAATTTATTTGACGCAGCTCTCGTGCAATGGCAATTTGCTCTTCATAAGGGGGCAATGCAATCGTAAAATTATTCACTACATCGGTAGGTACACGTTTCAATCCACCCGCACCAGTCATAGCACCAGTTCCAATTGCCATAAATTGATCTTCCTGAAGGCGGTAAAACAAAAACTGATTATTAACTATAGACTTCATTCTTAGTACATAAATTTCTGATGATCCAAAGCCAATTCCATTTGCCATATTTCTAGCAATAGCAATATTCTTATTCTCAAAGCAGGGGGTAACTTTAGCCATCAAGATATCTTCGTTTTCGAAATAGGTATATCCGTCATACACTTCGCGAATTAACCTCGTTTCATCTAATATAAGTGAGTCGGTTTTTAACTTCTCCATTGGAATAAAATTACATTCCAGATTTTTTCTGTCTTCGATCTGCGACTTTGATGGACTGAGTTCAATAACGTACTTTAGTTGTATGGTGACCCAATGTTTAGGCACTTCGCCTAGCCACTCCACGCCAGAGTCGCGCATGGGGGCGTTGGGGTTGAGGCCTTTGGTGACGGCATGACTAATTACCGCCTGCCGTTTTTCTTTCAGCAGCTTAATCAACTCTTGCTGCTTCGCGATCAGGGTATCGATTTTGGCGGTTTCGTGGTCGAGGAAGTTGGCGATTTTCGCTTGCTCATCAAGTGGCAATATTGGTAATCTAACTTGAATGAAATTTGCATATCGTAACGCCTGCCCGTCGCGAACTAAATTTGTAGTGCTTTGCAGAGCTTGGATATATGGTGCAGATTTCAAAAAATATTTATAGAAACTATTGCAAACGGCTTTCTTTGCAAAGAGTGGTACATAAGCAGAGCTAATTGATCCAGAATATGGAGAAAATTCGATTCCACCTTGAAAACTTCTCATACTAATTACAAAATCATCTTGTTCAACGCGCTTTAAAATTTCCTGCCCCTTCAATACTTGAACCACGCGCTGTTGTTCGACTTCCATGAATAATTTTTGCGGTAAGATTCCATACTTCTGAGATGCTGTTAATTGCTCATCATTCACTGATGCTTTCTCATTTCTTTCTTGAAATAAAGATTTGCTGTAAACAATATCCCAATGAATAGGTATCGTCCCTAACCATTGAAGACCAGAGTCTTTATACTCCGTATACGCCTTATACCGACTCATACCCCTTCCTCCAGCGCCAGATTCAACAGATAAAACTCATGCAGCTTCGCTTGCAGCAGTTTTTTATCGGGTAACTGGGTTTGATATTCAGCAATCATGGCGGGAGAAAGGCTACGGCTCAGTGCATATTCGACCACTTCATCATCTTTGCTCGCGCACAGCAGTACGCCGATGGCGGGGTTTTCGTGTGGTTTTTTGTGTTCGCGGTCCAGGGCTTCCAGGTAGAAATTGAGTTTGCCTAAATGCTCTGGCTGGAATTTATCCACTTTGAGTTCGATCGCCACCAGCGCGTTTAAACCGCGATGGAAGAATAAGAGATCGAGTGCAAAGTCTTGTTTGCCGACTTGCACAGGATATTCGCTGCCGACAAAACAAAAATCACGCCCAAGTTCGAGCAAGAAATGCTTTAATTTGGCGAGCAGGCCCTGGTGCAAATCAGCCTCGCTGTGTTGCTCTGGCAGGCTTAAGAAATCAACGATGTAGCTGTCTTTGAAGACGTTCAAGGCTTCGGGATGTAATTGTGTCAGCACTGCTGACACTTTTGGCGGTTGCAATACCGTACGCTCAAAAAGCGCGGTATTGAACTGTCGTTCAAGATCACGACTAGACCATCCCTCTTGTACAGACATCCTTAAATAAAATTCACGCTCTTCGCTTACTTTGCTGCGACTGAGAATCGTCAGGTTATGTGTCCACGGCAATTGTCTCACCAGTGGTGCGACAATTTTATCATCTTGATAAGCTTCATAAAACTGGCGCATGCGGAACAGATTGCGACGTGTAAAGCCCTTCAGATTAGGCTGCGTGATGGCTAAATGTTTTGCCAGCGCATCGACTACACCATCACCCCATTCTGCGGCCTTGATTTTATTGCTGATGTAGGCACCCACTTGCCAATACAGTTCTATCAGGGTGGTGTTGACGGCTTGATAGGCGTGCTGGCGTGCGGCGGTGATCAGGTGTACTACTTCGGCAAAATCGGGCTGCGCGACATTGCTCAGATTTGATTTGCTCATGAATGCACCTCTTGCAGCAGCTTCATGATTTCTGCACTGACTGCATCCAGATCAGCATCAATTTCAGCCAGGTCGCGCGGGGGCTGGTATTGGTAGAAATGGCGATTGAAGGGGATTTCATAGCCGACGATGCCAATTTGCTGGTCTTTATCGTCTTTTTTGCTGGCATCTATCCAGGCGTCTGGCACGTGCGGTTGCACTTCTTTTTTGAAGTAGGCTTCGTTGATCTCGTTGACTGTTTCGGATGGAGCTAGGGCGACGTTTTCAAAATCACGCAGGTCGCCATCGGCTTTGTACTCTATGGTTTTGCCATCCACGTTAAACAGGCCATAGATAGCGTCGGCTTTAGTTTTGTGGATTTTTTTGATGACGGGCAGGGCGGCTGGGTTTTTCCAGCTTACTGCTGCTTCGATGACTTTTTTGTCTTTGGCGTCCAGGCTGATGGTGGCCAGCTTGGCAGCTTTGACAATTGCGTCGTCGTAGTCGTTCATGTCATCAAACTGTGCCTTGCCTATCTGCGCTTGCAGGGCCTGGGCTTTGAGCATGCTGGCTTTGCCGCTTAACCAGGTATCGCGGTTGAGCAGGTCTTTGATTTGTTTTTCTTTGAGGTCGGCAAAATGTATTTTGATATAACGGCGTATCGCATCTTCATGCTGGCCAAGCTCACCATAATGCAGGCAATCTGGTGCATCGCTCCAGATAGCGCCTGGCAGAGTGGCGAACTCTGCATATGCCCATTGCATGATGCTGTTCAATGCGCCTGATTCAAAGCGCAGCGTGGCAATGCGCTCGTCAGAGAACTGGTAAGATTGTCTTAATGGGCGCTCTATCGTAATGCGGCGGTAGCCAAATTCATGGGTCTTGAAAATCTTGGCGGCAAAGGTCTTGGCTGCCTCAGTCTTAGTGTTTGCTGATTGTCTGCCGCGATTACTTTTTTGTTCGGTAGGTTTATCCAGTTCACGCGCATCAACGGCTTCAAAATCACCGAAGCAGCGGATGATGGTGGCGATGTCGTCGGCACTCATTTCATTGCGCTTGCTGCCCAATGACTTGCGCATTTTACTGTAGAGGTTGCTGCCGTTGATCAGTTGTACCAAGCCCTTTTTCTCTTCTGGCTTTTTGTTGGAGAGTATCCATACATAAGTGGCGATGCCAGTGTTATAGAACATATCAGTCGGCAGGGCGACGATGGCTTCCAGCAAATCTGCTTCCAGAATGTAGCGGCGTATTTCTGACTCACCCGAACCTGCACCGCCCGTGAACAGGGGGGAGCCATTCAAGATAATGCCTATGCGGCCACCGCCTTCTTTGGCATCACGCAATTTACTGATGAGGTGCAACAGGAACAGCAAAGAGCCATCAGAGACTCTGGGCAAGCCTGCGCCAAAGCGGCCATCGTAGCCTTTTTGCGTATGTTCATCGCTGATTTCTTGCTCTATCTTTTTCCAGTCAACACCAAAGGGAGGATTGGATAGCATGTAGTCAAACTTGGTGGAGTAGAGCTGATCATTCGACAGTGTATTGCCAAGCTTGATATTGTCCACCTTTTGCCCTTTGATGAGCATGTCTGCTTTGCAGATGGCATAGCTTTCAGGGTTCAGCTCTTGGCCAAAGGCGCGCATGACTGCCTTGGGGTTTAATTCATGCACATACTCCATGCCTGCCGACAAGAAGCCGCCAGTACCTGCTGTAGGGTCATAGATGGTACGGATAATACCAGGCATGGTTAGTGCCTCGTCGTCCTCCATAAATGCCAGCGAAGTAGTCAGGCGCACGATGTCACGTGGGGTAAAGTGTTCTCCAGCGGTATCGTTTGAGCTTTCAGCAAAGCGGCGTATCAGCTCTTCAAATACCAGGCCCATATCGTGATTTGAGACGGCTTCAAGACTAAGGTCTATCGTACGCACCTTTTGTACGACTTTGTAAAGCAGGTTGGCATCATTCAATTGGCCGATGAATTCTGAAAAATTAAAATATTCAAATATCTCGCGTGCGTCTTTGGAGAAGCTTTGGATATAACTTTCCAGATTAGCCTTGATGCCGCTCTCACCTAATTTGGACAAATCCATTTTGGACGTATTGAAGAATGATAGATCCTGGAAAGCATGCAAAATCATTTTCTCTTGTGCTTCTTCTGGTAAATTCATTGCCAGTACTTTTTGATACTTAGCCAGCACCGCTTCTTTGCCAGCTTCTAACACGCATTCCAGGCGGCGCAGCAAGCAAAACGGCAAGATGATGCGGCCATACTGGCTTTGTCTAAAGTCACCACGGAGCAGGTCGGCAATTGCCCAGGATTCGGCAGCGAGATTATTGGATGTTTGTGTCATGGATGATACTTGGTTCTTTAAAATCGTTGAGCTGAAGCAGTTAAATCTCTGCTTGCGAATGTGCGGTGCAGACAGGCGAGATGTTTTCGCTTGCATGCATTTGTTTGATTTGTATCTTACCCGACTGGCAAGGGGCTGCCTATGGGAATGCGCTTGGCGTAGCTCAAAAAAAGCTACTGAAGAAGGGGGAAGGGATAAAGAAGAATTCCTGGCCAAAAACCAAAAAAGCCCTTGAATAATCAAGAGCTTAATCAGTATTTGGTGCCGAGAGCCGGAATCGAACCGGCACGCCTTGCGGCGCGGGATTTTGAGTCCCGTGCGTCTACCTATTCCGCCATCTCGGCAACGCAGAACGAAATTATGACAGAGCCGTCAAAATTTTGCAAGCGGCCTGCTGCTTTTGCCGGGTTTGCTGGTTTTCTTATTTTTGTTATTCATCATGGGTTTCTGCCTGGTTGGTCGAAATTCACGTTCCTGCGCCACATGGCGGGGGTGGGGAAGCGTTTTTGGACTATGCGCAAGTAGTACCACAGGCTGAAGGCGACGATGGCGAGGCTGGTGCTATTGGCCATCCAGAAGCCTGCTGCGCCGTGCAGGAAAGCGGGGCTGATGTTGTAAGGGTCCAGGCCCAGCATGACGCCGCCGCCGAGGCCGCAGCCCCATAGGGCGAAAGCGTAAAGGATGGTGGGTACGATGGCGATTTTATAGGCGCGCAGGATGAAGGCGGTGGTGACTTGTATCGCATCAAAAATCTGGTACACCGAAATAAAAGTGAACAGCGGGAAGGCTGCTGCGATGATGATGGGGTTGGATGTGTAGGCGTGCAAAATCAGGTCGCGGGCGAACCAGATGGTGATACCTATGGGCACAGCCAGCATGGCTGCGAGGATGATGCCAGCATTGCCGGTGACGCGGGCGGCCTGCATTTGTTTGGCGCCTATGGCTTGCGCGACCAGGGTGCCGGTGGCGCTTGCAATCGACAGCGGCAGCATATACAGGATGGTGCCAAAATTGGCGGTGAGCTGGTGGCCGGATACTGCCACTTCACCAAGACGGGCGATGAACAGGGCCATAAAGGCAAAGGCGGTGACTTCGATGAGGTAGCTCAGGCCCATGGGTATGCCGAGGTGTAGCAGGCTGCGTAAGGCTTTCCAGTTGGGTTTGACAAAGCCTGTGCCAAACAGGGCAAACAATTCATAATATTTGACGTGCTTGAGCATGAGCCAGCCGGTGATAAGCATGAGCCAGGCATTGACAGCAGTGGCAGCCGCGCAGCCAGGGCCGCCCATGGCGGGTATGCCGAGGCCACCGAATATGAACAGGGTATTGAGCGGGATTTTTATTGCCAGTGCGGCGAGTTGTATGGCCATGACCATCTTGGGGCGGCCAACGGCATTATTGAGTGCGCCGTAAATCCTGAAGCCCAGCGTGGCGGGCAGGGCGATGGCCAGTATTTGCAGATATTGTGCGGCCTTGTCATTCAAGGTCGGTGAAGCTTGTGCGATAGAGAGCAGGCTATTCGGGAACAGCAAGATCAAACAGCCTATGCAGGCGAGAAAGCCGCCCAGCCATACACCTTGTTTAATCTCTGCGCCTATTTTTTTGAATTTGCGTGCGCCAAATAATTGGCCGACAACGGGGGAGATGGCTTGCAAAATACCGTTGAGGCCGACGAAGATGCTGACGTAAATCGAGATGCCGATGGAAAGTGCAGCCAGGTCAGTCGCCGAGAAGCGCGATGTCATGGCTGTGTCTATCACCCCATTGCCCACCACGGCCATCTGACCCACCATCATGGGCCATGACAGTGAGGCGATGCGCTTGATGTTGCCGCGCAGTGTGCTGGGGTGCTCGGTCTTCATTGCTGCTTGCGCTGGTACAGGGTAAACAATTCATCATTGTCGGCAGCGCGGTGGCCAGACCAGAGAACAGTCCAGTTTTCTTGCTTGTATTCTGGCGGCAGCACGCTTTCATGCAGGGATTTTTTACTGTTTTGTACCAGTAAAAGCTGGCATCCATGGTCAGAAAATCCAGCGAATTGCAGTTTGCCAAAATAAGCGAATGAAGCGCGTTGTGACGGGCCTACGTGGGCTTGTATGCAGCCCATATTGGGTGGTACTTTTTGCGCGAGTTCTTTGGCCAGCGGTGCATAGCTGATTCTTTGGTCAAACCATGGCAACCACAGGCTTTGCATCAGCAGCCAGCATAAAATTACACCACCGCTGGATAGCACTACTGCGCGCCACAATACGGCAGGCTGCCTGGATATGCGCCAGTATATGAGTTGGAACCAGGCGACCGTCGTCACCAGGGCGATGATGAAGACAAAAATATTGAAACTGGATTGGTAGCCTGGCACCATGTTGCCGGGTTTTTTTGCCATGCCAACTGGCCAGCCTGTCTGATCTGCCAGCCAATACAGCCAGATAAAAGCGGCCGCTGCCGTGAAGACAATGACAGAGAACCAGTCAACGGCGTTGATGGCACTGCGCTTCATGGTCGGCAAGCCAAAGGCGGCGAGTATCGCCAGTGGTGGCAGTATCGGTAAGAGTAATGCTTCTTCAGACTGGTGATTGAGTATGGCGAGTACGCCAAAGCAAATCAAAAAACTGACAGGCAGAGAGATGTGCATGGCCTTTTCTTGCTTGCGCCATGCAAAGATGGCCCAGGCAGCAAACGGCCAGGCGGGCCAGCTAAACCAGATGCCGTAGCGGAACAGGTAGCTGATACTGTCGAATTTTGGGAAATTGAACTGACGATAGTTCCACAGCATCCATGCCTGATAAGGCGAGCTGTCGTAAGGATGTGCCAGGTTGATGGTGAGCAGCCAGATGCTTGCAATAACGATCGCCAGCGGCAGGGTAGTGTTGATCAGGTATTTAAGGGGTTCGCGTTGCTGGCGATAAGCACAGACAGCCAGCAGGCTGATCCATAAGCCTGTCGGTAATACCCAGCCACGGGTCAATACCAGCAAGCCAAGTATGCCGCCGATTTTGGCTGCGGTCAGCCTGCCCGGTTCATCCAGCAGGCGCACACATAAGTACAGGGTGCAGGCGATCAGGGATATTTGCAGGGCTTCTGCGCTGGTTTCGTGACTGCGTAACAGCAGGCCCAGACAGCCAAGATAAATCAGCAAGGCACCGTCGGCCAGGGTGCGGCCAAAATCCCGCGCTTCGGGCTGGCCGCCAAAGGCCAGCTTCAGGGGTTGCGCTTCTGGCCTGCGGCCCAGCAGATAAGTGGCATACCAGACCGAGAGTGAGCCGAGCAGGAAGAATATTCCGGTACTCAGGCGGGCGGCCATGGGTTCACCCACCAGCCAGCCAAATAATTTAATGCATATGGCACCGAGCCAGAACGCCAGCGGGCCTTCTTCTGGCATGGGCAGGCCGACGATGTGCGGCCACAGCCAGTCAGCGAGGTTGCCGTGTGCCATCGTCCACATGATGCCGAAACCGGCGGCGTCATCACCTTTCCACGGGTCACGGCCTATCAGGCCGGGCAGGATATACAGGAGACAGAGGGCGATGATTCCCCAGCGCGGTAGCGCAACTGTTGCGGCGGCAGGAAGTCGTACTGGCTTCATATCTGGGTGGTGGAGGGAAAGGATGCTTATTGTAGGGTAAAGCTTTAGTAAAAAAGGCAGCCTGAGCTGCCTTTTTTACTAAAAATTCTTGGGAACCACAGACGGTCTTGCGTACTCCGCGATTTTGTATTAGCAAGGATTGCCCCGCTAATACATGACACTGATCTGTGCTTCCCTGGCCGATTAGTTGGCGACAGAAGTCTTGGAACCGACTTTGCCGAACTTTTGGCGGAATTTTTCAACGCGACCGGCTGTATCCACGATTTTGTGTTTGCCAGTGTAGAAAGGATGAGATTCTGCAGAAACCTCGATCTTTACCAGTGGGTATTCTTTACCTTCAAACTCACCTTTGTCTTTGGTGTTGATAGTTGAACGTGTGATGAATTTGAAATCGCAAGAAACGTCGTGGAACAGAACTTCGCGATAATTTGGGTGGATGCCATCTCTCATGCTTGCCTCGAAAATAGTGTAGGTAGCCAATAAGCACTTCGTCGGTCGTCTTGCTTCTTGACCCGATTGCATTATCACTTGCCAAAGGTTAAATAATTACCTGGATTTTGGATGTCCAAAATGCCAAGCCGATGATTATACAATGAAAATTGGGGTTTTTGCGATGGGATGTTGTAGGGGATGGGGGCTTATCGCAGATAAATTTGAGGTGAATAAGGTGAGCTTGAGTGAGATGGTGTTGTTTATTACATATGTTCTCTGCTCTTTTTGTTGCGACTTATTCTAGTTTGCTACGAACGCCGCTGGAGCGCCAGCCCGGTGGGTTCCTGCCTGCGCAGGAACGACGAATTTGAAGGCGTTTTCTTTGCGTGAACTCCTGGCCTTCTTCAATTTTTCTTTGTTCTTCTCTATGGTGTAGTAAGGAATTCAAGCAACATATTGCTTGCTTACGGAGCGATGATCTTTTGCAAAAGATTATTCCTCTCTCTGCGCCTCTGTGTTGAAGGGTCTTGAATTTAAAGAACCATAGACTATCAGGCCCATAACCACCCTTAACTTGATAAAATCCTCATTTTTGCCCCAAATCCTGAAGGAGAAGCATGACGACGAACTATCTGGGTATGAGTTCGATGCTGCATACCATTGAAGTCGCCGGGATACTGGCTTTTGCCAGTTCAGGATTTATTGAGGCGCGGCGCAAGCGTATGGATGTGGTGGGGGTGTTTACGGTGGCCTTTATCACGGCTTTTGGTGGCGGCACGCTGCGTGATCTGCTGCTTGACCGCAGGCCGCTGTTTTGGGTGGAGAATCAGGAATACCCTATCCTCATCTTTGTCATGTCTATCATCGCCATCCCGTTTTTGCGGCATTTGCGTAATGCGGTGACCGAAAATGCCATCGTGCTGGCTGATGCGCTGGGGTTGGGTTTGTTCAGCGTAACCGGGGCATCTTTGGCGCAAGAAGCACAGATGCCTATGTTTGTCTGCGTCATGATGGGGGTCATCACCGGGATTTTTGGTGGTGTCTTGCGCGATATTATTTGTAATGAAATACCGCTGGTGTTCAGGCGCAGCCATTTGTACGCGACTTGCGCCTTTGCCGGGTGTTGGGCTTATTTGTTGCTGAACTGGCTGCAGGTCAATGAAGGTGTTGCCCTGGGTTTTGGGGTTGGCATATGTTTCGTACTGCGCATGATGGCAGTACGCTTTGACTGGAAATTGCCGGTTTAGCCGGCATTTGCCTGACTTTGCTTAGTCCTGGTTATTTACGACCAGTTGCAGGCCGCATTCTTTTTCTGATGGTCTGGCTTTTTTCAGGGGCGGGCGGGCAACCAGGCCTGCCAGGAACATGTCTATCATGTCTTCGGCATGCAGCATCAGGCAATAGGCCGACGAGTCTTCCAGCCATTCATGGACTATTCCTATGACATAGGCGTGGATGGCTTGCATGGCGATCCAGGTGTCGGTATCGGGATGTAATTGCCCCTGGTCAACAGCCTGCTGAATCATGACTTGTACTTTGGCCAGGCATTCAACCCGTTTTTCGCTTTCGGCACTGAAGAAGATCAGGTCACTGTTTTTTTCACAGCGATGAAAAATGATGTCAAAAACATTTTGCTGGCGTGCATTGCCAGTGACCAGATTAAGGAAGTGGACGTTCAATTGCTTGATGCCGGCCAACGGGTCTTTGTGCGGTGTGGAAACAATTTCATTGAGCAGAGCTTCCATAGGGAGGAAGGCGCGGTCGCACATGGCTTGAAAGAGGGCGTTCTTATCCTTGAAGTGCCAGTAAATCGCGCCGCGCGTCATGCCTGCTGCCGTGGCAACATCATTGAGTGTGGTACTGGTGACACCTTTTTCGGCGAATACTTTTTCTGCTGCGTCGAGCAGAGTATTATAAGTTTCTTGCGCTTCTTCTTTCGTCTTTCTGACCATTTTGTTTCCTTTGCGTACGTTGCAAATTCTTTATTGCTACGTACAATTTTTTTGCTGTCTCTTCGTTATTGTATGTGATCACTGCAGAACGAAAATTGCAGAAAGCTGGAAGCTTTCTACTATTCGCCGCTGCTGAGTAAAAGCATTGAGCAGGCATCTCGTTATTTATCTGCGTTTTCAGCAGACCTTATACAGCGTTACTACTTTGTGAGCCTGCATTGTTACGCATTGATACTGGTGCTTTTTTAAAAAAATTGAGCTGATTCAGATCAAATTTATTGCTTCAAAGCAGAAAATTCTTGTCTGCTTTATACTTGTTTTCTTGCTTAAGTAACTAGCCTTCATCAATCTACGAGATCAGGTTGTCATCAGGCTTTAATCAGGCAGGACTATAAATAGCTGGAGATACCTGAATTCAGCGCTTGTTATGCTTATGCATGGTCGATTCTTGTTAATTTGAAAACGACTCACGAAGAGTCATATAAATATGGCCAGCGAAAAACTTCACCCGCTTGCGGTGGTTTTTCATAGACCAGAATAAATTCAGATCTCACCAAAATCCCTGTTTTACCGTAGGGCTGTTTAAAAACTTTATTTACAAACATTCGTGAATGTATATAATAGCACACCGCCTTTCCTTTTAGAAGAAAGAATCTCCTATGCGCTCCCCTGCAAAACCAATAACAAATGTATTAAAGCTATCTTCGGTAACCATTCATATGACTCAGGCTTTGCCTGCTTTGCGTATTGCTGCCATCAGCCTGCCTTTGCTGGTACTGGCTGCTTGTGGTGATAAAGGTGCAGCAAATGCTGCAGGCCCAGGCAAGATGCCGCCTCCGGAAGTGAATGTGGTTACTGTGCAGCCACGTAACCTGGGTCTGGATTTTGAATATGCAGCGCAAACAGCAGGTTCACGCGAGACAGAAGTGCGTGCTCGTGTTGCCGGTATTTTGGAAAACCGTCTGTATGAAGAGGGTTCGCGCGTCAAGGCAGGCACTGTCCTGTTCCAGATCGACCCAGGTGCCTACCGCACACAACTGGCATCTGCAGAAGCAGCGGCTGGTGTGGCAGAAGCCAAGCTGAACCAGGCCAAGCGCGAATTTGCCCGCCTGACGCCATTGGCAGCAGAAAAAGCCATCAGCCAGAAAGAATTTGACGATGCCAAGTCTGCGCTGGAAACAGCAGAAGCCAGCTACAAGCAAGTGCAGGCACAGGTCAATGAAGCCAAACTCAATGTGGGTTATACGCGCGTTGTAGCACCTATTGACGGTGTTACCGGCGTTGCTGCCAAGTCCAACGGCAGCCTGGTAACTGCGGCAGACAGTTTGCTGACGACCATCGTGCAAACTGATCCTGTGTATGTCAACTTCAGCGTACCGGAAGCGGATTACCTGAAACTGGGCAAAGATGTTGGTGCGGGCAAGATTGCCTTGCCTGGCAAGAAAACCAATAACGGCAGCCTGGCTTTTGATGTGCAGTTGAAGCTGGCTGATGGCAGCATGTCTCCGCTCACAGGCAAGATGAATTTTGTCAGTGAAAAAGTGAATCCTGCAACCGGTGGTTTTGATGCGCGTGCCCAAGTGCCTAATCCTGAAGGTACGTTGCGCCCAGGCCAGTTTGTGCGCGTGATACTCAGCGGTGCAACCCGCAGTGCTGCCATTGCGATACCACAACGCGCGGTAATCGACAGCCCTATGGGCAAGATCGTGTTCACGGTTTCACCTGACAACAAGCTGGTGCCAAAACCGGTTGAGCTGGACGGCTGGTCTCACGGTGAATGGATAGTGACCAAGGGTTTGCAAGGCGGTGACCGCGTATTGGTGGATGGTTTCATTAAGGCACATGATCCAGGCATGACGGTAACACCAATTGCGATTACGGCGAAGGCCGCGTCTATGCCAGCAGCGCCAGCGGGCGCACCTGCCGGTGCTCCAGCGGCTAAAGCCGATGCCAAGCCAGCTTCCAGTGCATCTGCTTCAGCACCGGCAGCCGCCAGTGCCGAGGCAAAACATTAAGCCGTAATTGCGCCCGGTATTAAGCCAAAGTATTAAGCCCCTAATAAGCTGAAAATTAAGCTGAAAATCCGCTGCATAACAAAGCTAAGGCTACAAGGAATAATTCATGTTCTCAAAATTCTTTATTAACCGGCCGATCTTCGCGACTGTCTTGTCGCTGATCATCGTGCTGGCCGGTCTGGCCGCCTTGCGCGTCCTGCCGATTTCGCGCTATCCGGAGATTTCTCCGCCGGTAGTGAACGTGACTGCTTTTTATCCTGGCGCTTCTGCCGAGGTGATAGAGCGCACAGTGGCAGCACCTATTGAAGAACAAATCAATGGTGTTGAACATATGCTGTATATGGATTCGGTCTCGTCTGCCGATGGCCGTGTATCCATCAGCGTGACATTTGAAGTGGGTACCGATCTGGATATTGCCGCAGTTAACGTCAATAACCGGGTACGCCAGGCAGATGCCAAGTTGCCACAAGAAGTCCGTCGCCAGGGTGTGACGGTTTCCAAGAGCTCATCGAACTTCCTGGTAGTGGCTGCGTTGTTCTCGCCAGATAATCGTTATGATGCCTTGTTCCTGTCCAACTATGCGACCCAGAATGTGCTGGATGCATTGAAGCGTGTGCCAGGTACTACCAACGTGCAGATTTTTGGTGCCAAGGATTATGCGATGCGTATCTGGATGCGTCCTGACCGCATGGCGCAACTGGGCGTGACGGTAGGCGACATCTCGAATGCGATTACCGAGCAAAATGCACAGTATGCTGCTGGTAAGGTAGGCGCACCACCAAACAACACGGAAGAACTGACGATGACAGTAACGGCCAAGGGCCGTTTGCTGGAGCCGTCTGAATTTGCCAATATCATCGTCAAGTCAGCCAAGGGTGGTTCTGCCATCCGTGTCAGTGACGTGGCACGTGTTGAACTGGGTTCCAAGGATTACAATCTGTATGGTCGCGTCAATGGTCACCCATCTGCCAACATTGGTGTGTTCTTGCAAACCGGCGCGAACGCACTTGAAACCCGTAAAGCAGTAGAAAAAACCCTGCAGGACTTGAAAGCCAAGTTCCCGGAAGGCATGGAATACACCACACCGTATGATACGACACCTTTCGTGACAGAGTCGATTGCCGAGGTCTTGAAAACCCTGGGTGAAGCGATGGTGCTGGTGTTCATCGTGGTATATCTGTTCCTGCAAAGCTGGCGCGCTACCATCATCCCTACACTGGCGGTGCCGGTATCACTGATTGGTACCATGGCTGGCCTGCATTTGCTGGGTTACAGTATCAATACCCTGACTCTGTTCGGCATGGTGCTGGCGATTGGTATTGTGGTGGATGACGCGATCGTGGTGCTGGAAAACGTCGAACGCCTGATCAATGAAGAAGGCATGACACCAAAAGATGCAGCGATTGAAGCCATGCACGAAGTGACTGGCCCGGTTATCGCGATTGTGCTGGTGCTGGTAGCTGCGTTTGGTCCTATCGCTTTCCTCGGTGGTCTGGCGGGTGAATTGTATCGTCAGTTCTCGGTCACCATCTCTATCGCTGTGGTCTTGTCCGGTATCGTTGCGTTGACACTGACACCGGCACTGTGCGCGATCTTGCTCAAGCCTGGTTCAGAAAATCACAACCGTTTCTTCACCTGGTTTAATGCAGCCTTCCTGCGTCTGACCAAACGCTATACCGATGGCGTTACTTTCTTCATGAAGCGTGCTGTGCTGGGTATTGCACTGGTGCTGGGCATGGTGGCCCTGACTGGTCTGTTGTGGAAAAATGTACCAGGTGGTCTGGTACCGGATGAAGATCAGGGTTATTTCATCGGTGCCGCCATCATGCCTGATGGTGCTTCGCTGGACCGTACTGATGCAATGGTGCGTGATGTTGAATCCATCATGAAAACCAACAAGAATATCGATACGACCTTTGCCCTTGTCGGTCTGGATTTCCTCGGCGGTGGTGGTTTGAAATCGTCTGCTGCAACCATGTTTTTCCCTCTTAAACCTTGGGAAGAGCGTCACCAGTCTGCGCAACAACTGGTGGGTGAAAGCTATATGAAAACTGGCCGTATCAAGGAAGGCTTGCCACTGTTCTTTGCCCCGCCTGCCATTCAGGGCCTGGGTCAGACAGGTGGTTTTGAGTTCTACCTGCAGAACGCCGGTGAAGGTGGCGTCAAGCGTTTGGCTCAGATCTTGCCTTTGCTGATTGCGGAAGCCAACAAGCAGCCAGAACTGGCTGGTGTGAAAACCTTGTGGCAAGCTAATTCACCACAATTGTTTGTTGATGTGGACAATGAAAAAGCGCGCTCCATGGGCGTAGCCCTGTCTGATGTGTATAACACTCTGGCTGCAACCATGGGTAGTTACTACGTCAATGACTTCAACAAGAACGGCCGTATCTATACCGTGCAGTTGCAGGCAGAAGGCCAATACCGTGCCAAGCCGGATGACATAGGTAGCATGTATGTGCGCTCCAATACCGGGCAGATGATACCTGTGCGTGCATTCACGACCATCAAGTTCATTACTGGTCCTGATTCTGTACAGCGTTTCAATGCCTTGCCTGCGATTAAATTGCTGGGTGATGCCAAACCAGGTTTCAGTTCTGGTCAGGCGATTGCAGCGATGGAAAGAGCGGCGAAAAATGTTCTGCCTGCTGACGTAGTCTACGACTGGGGCGGCGCTTCCTTCCAGGAAAAACGCAGCAGCAATGCCGCAGGTTTGGCACTGGGTGCTGGTGTACTGATGATTTTCCTGATCCTGGCTGCTCAGTATGAAAAATGGTCTTTGCCATTCTCGGTCTTGCTGGCCATGCCTTTCGGTATTTTCGGTGCCTTGCTGGCGGTGTACCTGCGTCACTTCAATAATGACGTGTACTTCCAGATTGGTCTGGTGACGCTATTGGGTTTGTCGGCGAAGAATGCGATTCTGATTGTGGAATTCGCGGTCATGAAAGTGCATGAAGGTTATGCGCCGGTGGCGGCGGCACTGGAAGCAGCTCGCTTGCGTTTCCGTCCTATCCTGATGACTTCGCTGGCCTTTATTTTGGGTGTGGTACCACTGGCTTTCTCGCACGGCGCAGGTGCTGCCGCGCGTCAATCCCTGGGTACTGGTGTATTGGGCGGTATGCTGGCAGCGACTTTCCTGGCGATCTTCTTCGTGCCTTTGTTCTTCAAGCTGATCAATGACAGGCGCTTGAAAACAACTGAGCAGGATTTTGAACATCCTGTCCATATTTTGCACAATGCGCCTCAAGCAGATGTGAAGGAATAATGATGTCTGGAACAAAATTTATATTAACAACGCTGGTCGCCAGCATGGTGCTGGCAGGCTGTGCCTCGGTAGGGCCAAATTACCAGCGTCCTGCGCTGGAAACACCAGCCAGCCTGGGTGTAATGACAACACAAAACAAACAGGTCGCAGTGGACTACGCCGCCTGGTGGAAAAGTTTTCAAGACCCGGTCCTGGATAGCTTGCTGGATGAAGCCAGCAAAAATAATCAGGATTTGGCCCTGGCGGCTGCCCGTATAGAAGAGGCGCGTGCTGTTGCGGTAGGCGCCAATTCAAATCGCTTCCCCAGCGTAGATGCCAATCTGGGTGGCACACGTACCCGCACCAGTGAAAATGCCGGCAAGCTGGGCACGGGTGCCAGCCCTTATGGTAAAGACTTTCAACTCAGCCTGACAGCTTCGTATGAAGTTGATTTCTGGGGCAAGCTGGCACGTGCAGATGAAGCCGCTCGTGCACGTTTGCTGGCGCAGGAAGCCAACCGTGGCCTGGTGCAAAGCGGTCTGTATGCGAATGTTGCGCAAAGCTATTTCGCCATGCGTGCCGCCGATGCGCAACTGGCTCTGGCTGATTCGACCTTGAAAACCCGCCAGGAAAACCTGCGTTTGCAACAGCGCCGTTTTACAGCGGGTGCGACCAGTGAACTTGATTTTCATGTGGCTGAATCTGAAGCTGCTGCTGCAGAAATCAGTTTTGCGCAAGCCAAGCAGTCTTTGTCGAATATAGAATCGACACTGGCGGTCTTGCTGGGCCGTTCTGCCAGCGCTATCGCACAACCTGTGATTGCCCGTGGTAACGAGATCGGCAGCTTGCATCAGCAATTGATCATGCCGGCTGACTTGCCATCCGATCTGCTGAACCGTCGTCCGGACATCTTGTCGGCAGAGCAGGCGCTGGTGGCTGCCAATGCAGACATTGGCCAGGCCAAGGCACAATATTTCCCCAGCCTGAAACTGACAACCACGGCTGGTTATGAATCCAAGGTATTCGAGGACTTGATTAATCCTGCGTCGTTGTTATGGAGCCTGGGCGCCAGCCTGGCGCAGCCTGTATTCCGTGCAGGTGCAATTGCTGCGGTAGTGCAAGGTGCTGAGGCCCGCAAGAACCAGGCACTGGCGCAATATGTGCAGGCAGTGCAGGGTGCTTTCCGTGATGTGCATGATGCGCTGAACAATACGGCTGCCAATGAGCAAGTCAATGCAGCTTCTGAACGCAGGGTCACTGCATTGAAAGATTCATTGCGCCTGGCGGATTTGCGCTACAAGAACGGCTATAGCAGCTATCTGGAAGTCTTGAATGCGCAACGTGATTTGTTCCAGGCACAAGCCAGCCTGATCGACAGCAAGCGCGCACAATTGTCGTCTGTGGTCAGTATTTACAAGGCTGTGGGTGGTGGCTGGAGCAAGCCTGAGATTTTGGCTGGCAAGTAAAACTGATTTATGATGTGATAAAAAAACGGCCCTTTGACAGGGCCGTTTTTTGTGGGCCGAGGCCCTATTGCTTAGAATTGCCATCAAAGCTTTTGAGCGATGATCTTACTTTCTGTAGAAAAGCATCATCCACTGTTCCCAGTGTGCCACTGCGGGCGAGAATGCGGCCATTTTTATCCAGTAAAATCAGGGCACTGGTATGGTTGAATTCGCCGCTCTCCATTTGCCTGTATTGAATATTCAATACTGCAGCTAGTTGGCGTACGGATTTTTCACTGGTGCGTGCCAGTACCCAGTGCTGCTTGTCCAAATCTCTGGCTTTGACGATGGAGTGCAAAGTCGTGATATCGTCCCTGGCTGGATCGAGTGTGACCAGCAAGACGGATAAATTTGCTTTTTCATGTGCATTCAGTTTTTTCTCCAGCATTCTTATGGTGTCTATCAGCATGGGGCAAACATATTCACATGAGTTATAAAACATGCTGGCGATCACTATATGTCCAGCCTGGCTCTCCAGCTTGAACTTGTTGGCTTGCTGATCTTCTAGTGTGATTGCTAATTGGTAGACGGAATCACCCGGAAAAGTTTGTGCTTGCTGTGTGGCTTTTACGGTCTCGACAGAACCTGCATGTGCATTTAACGCAAACAGGAAGAGGGCGGCGGCAATTGCCTTGCATGCGTTCAATGTTAATTTCATTTTCATTCTTCCTTCAAGTCACGGGCACAGCGGAATCCAAGATTGTCAGTGGTACTTGAACCCGTCAGCGATGACAACAGGGCTACCCTCATCAAGATTGCATAGTTCTCTTTATTTTGCAGACTGATAGCTCCGGCTCCACAAAATTGCAACTTATCCGGATCACCCTGAGTGCGACTGTCAGCGCTGATCAGCAAGGCATTGAAGTCGCTGACCCATTCCCATATTGTGCCGTGCATATCTTTGATGCCGTAGTAATTGGGAGCCTGACTGATATTGGTTGACGATAAAGTCGACGATACTGAATACCAGAAAAGTATGCGTGCACGCCAGGCTGGATCACTGCGGGCATCTGCATGTTGCTCATCTGCTGCGGCGACCAGTTCCCATTCATACCAGTTAGGCAATCGCGCATTTTCGGATTCGCAATAGGCCTGTGCTGCGTGCCAGCTGACACTGGTGACTGCCAGTGGTAATTTTTGTGCATCACCGGTTTCGCTTGGCGATGCCCATGAATGCAGGTAACTGGCGTCTGCAAAAATAGCAGGTACCTGATTTCTTTGCCATTCAGGATGGGCCTGCAGGAACTGAAGATAATCACCATTCGTTACCGGACTGGCGCGCATGGCAAAGGCCTTGACCTTTGCCTTGTCTTTGGTATCTGGCCCTGACAAGACGCTGGCGAGCTGATTGCCTGGAATAACGAAGTAATCAGCAGCATCGGTTGCAGATGAAAAGAGCAAAAAAGCTGCGCTCAACAAAACCTGCCGGTAAGTTGATTTGCAATTGTACCTGTAGCGATTCGCCATAGTCTTCATAAGCAACACTGATCAGTCTATCGTATGGGATGATGTGATTAATGTGCCGCTGCTTTCGCAGGTACGGCCCTGGCACGTTCAGCCTTGACATCACTGGCCAGTACGCGCCCACCCTTATTACCCCAGCTATTCAAGGTATAAGTCAGGATATTTGCGACTTCATCGTCATTCAATTGATTCATGGCAGGCATGACGGAATCAAATTCTTTTCCATTGACGGTGACCTTGCCACTGAGACCCCGCAGCAGCACACCGATGGATCTTTGTGGGTCTGCATTCAGATAATCAGATTGTGCCAAGGGAGGGAATACACCAGGCAGTCCCGCGCCATTTGCCTGGTGACAGACTGAGCAGGTACCTGCAAACAATTGCCCGCCTGCGTTGACCTGATCCTGCACCGTCAGCGTGCCGCTCTCTGCTGCCCTTGCTGCTGTGCTGACTGCAGATAAATTGGCTTGCGCACGGTCCCCCAGATAGACTGAATCCAGTTCCTTGCCTGAATAGATATCTTTCTTCTCCGGGCCATCGACTTTCATGATGGCCAGTGCACCTTTATTGAATGCGCGGAATATAGAATGATCGACCAGTACATAACTACCCGGTACCTTGGTCTGGTATTCAACAACCGCTGCGCCACCAGCCGGGATGAGCGTAGTTTGTACATTTTTCTGGACGTTGCTGCCGCCTTCAAAACGTACTTTATCGAAAATGGCACCAATCACATGGAAGCTCGACACCAGGTTAGGACCGCCATTGCCGACGAACAGGCGAATTTTTTCATCCGTCTTGGCAGTCAAGGCTTTATCACCTGTCATGGAGCCTTCGGCACCATTGAACAGGACATATGTCGGTTTTTCGTCTATGGCTTTTTCCATGTCGAAAGGCTGGTAACCTTTTTCACGGTATTTTCCCGTTGTATAAAAATCACCTTGCATGACATAGTATTCGCGGTCTACAGGTGGCAAACCTTGTGGTGGTTCAACCAGAATCAGGCCATACATGCCGTTGGCAACGTGCATGCCGACAGGTGCTGTCGCACAGTGATAGACGTAAATGCCTTCATTAAGTGCCTTGAAGGTAAATTGTGATTCATGGCCGGGTGCTGTGAAACTGGATGATGCGCCGCCACCAGGGCCGGTCACTCCATGCAGGTCGATGTTATGTGGCATCTTGCTGCTTGGATGGTTCTTGAGATGGAATTCAACTGTGTCACCCTGGCGCACGCGAATGAAGCTACCAGGCACGGTACCACCGAAGGTCCAGAACATATATTTTACGCCTTCTGAGATTGCCATTTCCTTTTCAAGGACTTCAAGCTCGACAATAACTTTCGCTGGATGATTGCGGCGTATCGGCGGCGGCACAAATGGTGGGCTTGTCAATACAGCGTGGATAACCGGGCCCTTGGGTGGCCCAAAATCGCCCGTGCCTTTGCTGCTTTTAGTCTCTGCTGCTTGTGCTGACAAAGTCAGGAACAGGGAGACGATTAATATCCGTGAAACCAGGGATGCGGAGAAACCTCTGAACATGTCTTTCATAAGTACACCTTTTGTATGTGAAGGTCGGAAGCCTGAAGGAAATCTCATCGCTATTCACAATACTGGGGTATTTCTCAAAGATCATTGATATGAAATAAGAAGTTAGAAGTTTTCCCTGGAAGTGATCATTTTTTTGACGTCTGATGACGGACAGGCGCAAATGGTGTCCTATGTGGTGCTTGTTTTTCGTTTTATTTTACTGACTGGGAAAATCTGTATTTTTTTTGTGTTATTTTTTTGTGCGACCAAATCTGCAAGCGTCACTGCATCAAGTACTGACAGATATGAAGCGGTTGCCTGGCTTAGCACTCCTTTTAAAGTGCATGCACTTGCATAGGTGCAAGTGTTGCTGCTGCGGTCAAAACACTCTGCCATATAAAAGTCAGATTCGGCATCGCGTACTACATCACCTATATTGATTTTTTCAGGTGGCAGATTCAGTTTCAAACCACCATGACGACCACGTATGGTTTCCACTTTGTTTGACATCCCCAGTTGATGGACAACCTTGGTCAGATGGCTTTTTGAAATGCTATGCAGCTCAGCAATTTCCTGGATGGTAACCAGCCTGTCGTCATGTTGTGCCAGATAAATCAGGGTGCGCAATGTGTAGTCGGTGAATGCGGTTAATCTCATATTGATTCCAAAAACATAGCTATGTCATTGAGCGTGTCTGGTCTAAGTGTTTTGACACAATTCAATAACTAATTAAGATACATATAGTATAGATGTTTATGAATGTCGCCTGGCTTCTGGCAAAGATTTGATTCTCATCAAGGGTTTTGCATTAAACATCCATTCTATTTGTATCTTTAAATACATGTATATAAAATGAATCTTTAATGAATCAAGCTTGTTTCGCCGACAAATTCAGTCAGATGAAACATAGCCTTGGGCCAGCTAATTTTTCACTTCACCAATAAGGAAACACGCCATGCATGCCACGCGTAAACTCTGGACTTGGCTCGCCGTCATCTGTGTCTTGTCTTTTGCCGTCCTGGGTTGGGTAGGCACAGAAATTTATCTGACGGCACCGCCCATTCCCAAACAAGTCGTCAGTAACGACGGCACCGTCATATTTTCAGAAGGGCAGGTGCCACTCGGCCAGGAGGCCTGGTTATCTGCAGGTGGGCAGCAATTAGGTTCGGTATGGGGGCATGGCAGTTATGTCGCACCAGACTGGTCTGCCGATTGGCTGCACCGTGAATCTTTGGCCTTGCTGGAAATCTGGGCACAAAAGGAAGCGCGGACATCGTTTGAGCAACTGAAACCAGGGCATCAGGCAGAATTGAAAGCGCGCGTGAAGCTGGAAATGCGGAGCAATACTTACGACACATCTACCAATGTTATCACGCTCAGCGCAGACCGGGCCAAGGCAGTCCAGCAAGTTGCGCAACATTATATTGCCCTGTTTGGTAATGATCCTTCGCTGGAAAAATTGCGTGAACAATATGCGATGAACCGGGGTACTTTGCCAGAAATCAAGGATTTGCAAGCCTTGCCTGCATTCTTCTTTTGGTCGGCCTGGTCTGCTGCAACAGACAGGCCAGGCGCAAAGGATCTCAGCTATACCAGTAACTGGCCGCATGAACCACTGGTGGACAATACACCAACTGCCGGAGCTGGTATCTGGTCCATCGCCAGCATCATACTGATGATCGCTGCCATTGCCGGTATGATTTTTTATCATTCCATCAGCAAGGAGGAGGGCGACCCGGTACCACCCAAAACCGATCCCTTGTTTGATCTGAAGCCCACACCTTCGATGCAGGCAACCAGGAAGTATTTTTATGTCGTGATAGGCCTGATACTTGCGCAAGTCGGCATGGGGGTGATTACTGCCCACTATGCTGTCGAAGGGCATAGTTTCTTTGGTTTTCCTTTAGCAGATATTCTTCCATTTACAGTCAGTCGCACGATACATACGCAATTTGCCGTATTGTGGATTGCTACTGCCTGGTTGGCGACGGGTCTGTACATAGCGCCTGCCATTTCGGGTCATGAACCGAGGTTTCAAAAACTAGGGGTCAATGTCCTGTTCTATGCCTTGCTCTTCATCGTGGTCGGTTCTACTGCATCTGGCTGGCTGGGTAGCCTGCAACACAAAGGCAATGAATTCAGTTTCTGGATAGGTAATCAAGGGCTGGAATTCACCAGCATGGGCCGGGTCTGGCAAATACTCTTGTTCGTTGGCCTGCTGTTCTGGGTGACTTTGCTGGGGCGTGGTTTATTGCCCGCACTGAAAAAACCGTCCGAGAGCCGTGGCCTGATTGCCATGGTATTTCTCGCAGCGATGTGCATAGGTGGTTTCTATGCCACCTCATTGACCTGGGGCCCGCACACTCATTACTCCATGATTGAGTACTGGCGCTGGTGGCTGGTCCATCTGTGGGTAGAGGGCTTCTTTGAAGTGTTTGCTACGGCAGTCATCGCCCTGTTGTTCACCCGCCTGGGCTTGATACATGCAGCGACTGCCAATAGCGCGATTATCCTGGAAACCATCGTTTTCCTGTTCGGCGGCATTTTGGGAACCTTGCATCACCTGTATTTCACCGGGACGCCAACTTTTGTCATTGCCATCGGTGCCATGTTCTCTGCATTGGAGGTAGTGCCACTGGCCATGATAGGTGTAGAGGCTTTCCGCAACTATCAGCGTTCGAAAGCTGCACCTTGGGTGCAGGCATATAAGTGGCCGATACTTTGCTTTATTGCCGTTGGGTTCTGGAATACCGTCGGCGCAGGCTTGCTTGGATTTTCCATCAATACACCGATTGCGCTGTACTACATGCAGGGCTTGAATATGACTGCGGCACACGGTCATGCTGCGTTGTTTGGTGTCTACGGCATGCTGGGCATAGGCTTGCTGTTGTTCTGCCTGAGAGGCTTGTCTGATCGTGCCCTCTGGTCCGATAAATTATTGCAAGCGATGTTCTGGCTGCTCAATATAGGCTTGGCAATGATGGTGTTCATGTCGCTGGTGCCAGCGGGTATTTATCAGGCCGTAGCCAGCGTTACCAAGGGCATGTGGTTTGCACGCTCACCAGATGTCATCCATTCTCATTTCATGGAAACACTGGTGTGGATGCGGGTACCCGGTGACATCGTGTTCTCGATTGGTGTTGTTTGTCTGGCTGTATTTGCCTTGCGTTTGCTCATTGGCAAAAAGCGCGTGCAAATGAGCGCGATTGATATTGGCTACGCCAAGGTTTCCAACAAGCTGTAGTTATTTCTTAGTTATTTATTTAAGGGAGGGCAGAAAAAGCTCTCCCTGTAATTTTTTCTTATTTTCATCTATATTAAAAGGAGTTTTATCATGGCTCACGATTGTTCCATTCCCGTATTGGCGGAAGGCGTTTATGAATTTGATGCGCGTGGTGTCGCCAAGCGTTTTCGTCATGCAGCGATTTTTGGTGCCTTGTCGGCATTGAAACCAGGGGAGACCATGCGTTTTTGCAATGACCATAATCCCTTGCCCTTGCTGGCACAAATCGGACAACACTTTGGCACTGGTGTGAAGGTGGCCTATGTTTCACAAGAGCCAGGCGAAATCATTATTGATTTTCATGTGGCAACTTAATCCATTGCTGCTCATGTCACTGTGCCTGATTGCAATACGAGGAGAAATAAAATGGCCATGCCACACTTGCGCTCAGGAGAAATGACTAATTTGTTGTTGTCCGAGGGGCAATTACTGACAGTACCGGCGCACGCCTTGTTTAAAGACGAGTATCTTGAAGTCATACTCATGAACCTGGTACAGGGAAAGAGCCTGCCTTCACATCACGTCAATGGTCCCATCACCATACAGTGCCTGTCTGGTGATGTACAAGTTGAAATGGCGGAGGGTACCAAGACCATGCATGCAGGTGATTTGCTGTATCTGGCTGCCGGTTTGCCGCACGCAGTTGTGGCGATGAGCAATACTTCTTTTCTGGTGACGATAGTTTTATTGAAAGCTCTAACGTAGTAAACCATTAGGTCGGAGTAAACATAAAAAAGCCGTCACAAAAGTGACGGCTTTTTTAGCCTGAAAACAGGAGCGGAAATTTATCCGCCTCTACGCATCATTTCAAAGAATTCTGCGTTGTTTTTCGTGGCTTTCATCTTGTCGAGGATGAACTCCATCGCTTCGATTTCGTCCATGCTATACAGCAATTTGCGCAAGATCCAGATCTTTTGCAACTGATCCGGCTTGATCAGCAATTCTTCACGACGGGTGCCGGATTTGTTGAGGTTGATGGCTGGATAGACGCGTTTTTCAGCAAGGCGGCGTTCCAGATGAACTTCCATATTGCCCGTGCCTTTGAATTCTTCATAGATCACGTCATCCATGCGGCTGCCGGTTTCAATCAGGGCAGTGGCGATGATGGTCAGTGAGCCGCCTTCTTCTACATTACGTGCTGCGCCGAAGAAGCGTTTTGGACGTTGCAGTGCGTTTGCATCAACACCACCAGTCAATACCTTGCCAGAAGCAGGGATGACGGTATTGTAGGCACGTGCCAGACGGGTGATGGAGTCCAGCAGGATGACCACGTCTTTTTTCATTTCTACCAGGCGCTTGGCTTTTTCCAGCACCATTTCAGCAACTTGTACGTGACGGGTGGCTGGTTCATCGAAAGTCGATGCTACCACTTCACCGCGTACCGAGCGCTGCATTTCTGTTACTTCTTCCGGACGTTCATCGATCAGCAAAACGATGAGGGTAACGTCAGGGTGATTGGTGGTAATCGCGTGTGCCACGTGTTGCAGCATGACGGATTTACCGGATTTTGGGGATGCTACCAGCAAACCACGTTGGCCACGGCCGATAGGGGCGATCATGTCGATGATGCGGCCAGTGGTATTTTCTTCGCCGCGCATTTCGCGTTCGAGTGTCAATACCTTGTTCGGGTGCAGCGGCGTCAGGTTTTCAAACAGGATGCGGTGCTTGGATGCTTCTGGCGATTCGCCATTGACCTTGTCCACCTTCACCAATGCAAAATAGCGTTCACCGTCTTTTGGTGTGCGCACTTCACCTTCGATGGAGTCGCCAGTATGCAGATTGAAACGGCGGATTTGCGAAGGAGAGATATAGATGTCATCAGTCGAGGCCATGTAACTGGCATCTGGCGAGCGTAGGAAGCCAAAGCCGTCAGGCAATACTTCAAGGGCGCCATCGCCAAAAATTTGTTCGCCTGATTTTGCACGTTTTTTGAGGATCGCGAACATCAATTCCTGCTTGCGCATACGCGCAGCGTTATCGATATCGAGTCCTATGGCCATTTCCAATAAAGCGGATACGTGTAAGGCCTTTAGTTCAGATAGATGCATGGTGAGTGTCCCGGGATGGGATTATGGGGTGGGGGAGTGAGCAGAGGTACTACGGATTAAACAGGATAGAAAGAATTTCTGTCTTGGTTTCGTTTTATTTAATATTACTTAACTCGGGCCTGAATTTGCATGCAGCAGTTGAGGGTTATCAACCGGGGCAGCTGTCTCTTCATTTTCTCTACTTTAAGGCTGCTAACAATCTTGTTGTTGGCAGCCTTAAGTTTCAGACCGCAATAATACCTTAAATATTACTGTCAATGAAAGAGGTTAATTGGCCTTTTGCCAATGCACCTACTTTTTGTGCTGCTGCAGCACCGTCTTTGAACAAGATCAGGGTAGGGATGCCACGGATACCAAACTTGGCAGGAATTGCCTGGTTTGCATCTACATCCATCTTGGCTACGACGATTTTGCCATTATATTCTTTGGCAACTTCTTCCAGTATAGGGGCGATCATTTTGCAAGGACCACACCATTCAGCCCAGAAATCGACCAATACAGGTACGTTAGATTTTAATACGTCTGCTTCGAATGAAGCATCGCTTACATATTTGATGTTTTCGCTCATGGAATCCTCAACGAGAGGGAAAAATTAAGGGGTAACAGCGCCACTGAATGTCGGTATTTTGGACAGCGCCGCATTCTGATTTGAATCTGGGGGTGATAGTCACGAATTCAATGGTGTTGAATAGTGCTGCACCATGACTAAAGCAAAATGAGTCAGGCGTGGTTAGCTATGCGGTAGATAATAACCTATTTTTTAGAAAAGTGTCATGCTTGAGCCTAAAATGCCAAGGCTACCGCATAGTATACTTGCTCTACCGGCAAAACCAACTATTCTTGATGCTACATAATCCCCTATTGATACCCGCTGGCCCTTTATTCTGGCAACAGGCTGCCGAGGCGTTTTTGCGCGCAGCCAGGGAGCAAGGCTGGGGTCGCCAGCAAGAGAGGGATTTTTCTGCGGTACGGGTTATCGTACCTACCTATCAGCATGCCCATCTCTTATTAAGAGCATTGGGGACGGTATTGCAGGGTAATTTCATCCCGCCACGCATACAAACCCTGTTTGCCTTGCTGGAAATGCAGTCGCCGGATGCTGCACTGCAAGGTAATGCGGGCGGCGATGCCAGTGAAAGGCTCATGGGCTTGTATGCTGAACTACGGCAACATCCCTGGTTAAAGAAATTATTCGGCGCACGCCGCAATACTGACTTATTGCCGCTGGCACAGACCCTGTTGACGCTATCTGATGAGTTGACTGCCGTCTTATTGCCTGCAGTTGGCAAAGACAAGAGTAAACTGGAAAAAGACTGGCAAGCGGCACTGGCGCAATTGCCCGCGCCTGCGCAGGCCCTGTTATCAGAAGAAACGCAACTGGTGTGGTCAGTCTGGCAGAGCCAGCTTGATGGCAATGACCCACAGGTAAAGCGTTATGCGCAATTGCTGCAAATTGCCGCCCAGGCCAACGAGCCTTTACTATGGATAGCACCTACCCTGCCTAACCCCATGGAAAACGCATTTCTGCAAGTTTGGGCTAAAAAGCAAAGCGTATTGCAAATCAGCCTGGACTGGCGCGCGCATACCTTGCCGCAGCCGTATTACCATGCCTGGCCGGGTTTACAGGATGTAGGTAGTCAGCACCAGCAAGCGCTGACCGAATATGTAGACACCTCCCATATCCGCCTGTGCCGCGCCACATCGCTGGAAGATGAGGCAGTGCAGGGGGCGCAAACCATCATCAACTGGCTGCAGGCAGGCAAGCAAAGCGTGGCCGTGGTCGCGCAAGACCGCGTTGTGTCCCGCCGCATACGCGCCTTGCTGGAGCGTGCGCAAATCATGGTTGCGGATGAAACCGGCTGGAAACTGTCTACCACCCGCGCTGCGGCCGCCATCGCCGCCTGGCTGGAAGTGGTGACGACAAGGGCCGATACCATAGCTTTGCTGGATTTTTTGAAATCACCTTATTTGCACTGGAAAGACCCGGACAATACTGAGCCTGAGCAAGATGCCATTGCCGCCAAGGCTGACTTGGTCATGCGCATAGAGCTGGTCTTGCGCCGCGCCAATGTGCTGGGTGGCTGGGAATCGGTATTGGCGGCGCTGGATGCGGGCAAGGATACAGCGCCAGCCAGCCGCTGGATCAGGTCCATGTCCCGGCAGGCGGGCAATTTCACGGGCAGGCGCAGCTTGTCTGAGTGGAGTGCGTTGAGCCTGCAGGTGTTCTTCGACCTTTCCATGTTCAATGCCTTCCAGGCAGACCCGGCTGGCGCGCAAATCATACAGTTGCTACAGAAATTGCAGCTCGCCTGCCAGGACTTGAAAACGCCGTTCACCTTTGCTGAATGGCGTGCTTTGATGAATCTGCAACTGGAGAGCACAGCATTTGTGTTTGCACATACCGACAAGCGCGTCGTCATGTTGCCACTGAATGGTGCTCGCCTGCGTCCCTTCGATGCGGTCTTGTTGGTCGGTGCCGATGCTTCTCACCTGCCATCGCAAGCCAGTGAGATTTTGTTTTTTGCGAATGCAGTCAGGCGTGAATGTGGGCTGGAAACCCGCGAGTCGCGCCAGCAACAGCAATTGCGTGATTTTGCCGAACTCTTGCTAAGTAACACTGACATCGTTTTATCCTGGCAGGGGAGTTTGAATGGCGAACATAATCCCGTCAGCCCCTGGCTGGAGCAACTGGGTTTGACACTGGAACGTACCCAGCAAGGCGTGCTGGACAGTCACCCTCTGGATTTACCGGTCAGGACCATGCAAGTCAGCACTCAGCATATGCCCACACCCTCTGCGGCTGCGCTGTTGCCAGCAACTTTATCTGCCAGCGCCTACACCAGCCTGGTGGTGTGCCCTTACCAGTTTTTTGCTGGGCGCATGCTGGGTTTGAGTGCGCTGGATGAACTGTCTGATATGCCAGAAAAGCGTGACTATGGTGACTGGTTGCATGCCATCCTCAAGCGTTACCATGAAGAGTTGAAGGTGGTTCAGGCGATACAACCCGGTATGGATAAAGAAGCGTTGCTGCGTAACATATCCGCTGATTTTTTTGCCGATGTCTTGCAAAAAAGCCCGGCGGCACTAGCTTATAGCGTACGCTGGGATAAAGTCATCCCCGCCTATGTCGCCTGGCTGCAGGCGCATGAAGAAGCTGGCTGGCAGTTTGACATGGGTGAAATCAAGAATGAAAAGGCGCTGGAATGGCAGGGCGGCCAGATCATGCTGAAAGGTCGTATAGACCGCATAGACAGAAATATGAATGGTGAAGTGGCGGTACTTGATTACAAGACTAAAAACCTGAATGACCTGCGCAGGAGACTCAAGGAAGGTGAAGATCATCAACTGCCGTTTTATGGCTTGCTGACGGATTTGCCGGTTAGCGCAGGCAGCTATGTGGCGCTGGAACTGAGTCAGGGCAAGGCTGGTGACGTAGCTGCCGACGATTTTGAGCGCTGGGTTTCAGAGCTGGCACTGGCGATTAAAATCAGCATGTCTGCTATACAGAAAGGCGCTAGCTTGCCAGCTCATGGTGTGGAAGCAAATTGCCAGTATTGTGAAATGCGTGGCCTCTGTCGCAAGGGGGCTTGGTGATGACCGAACCCCTGCAATACTCTCAGGCTTATGAAGTCAATGGCCAGGCAGTCAGCCATGCCCACTTCACGGCAACTGCCTGTGACCCGCGCCATAGCGTGGTCGTCGAGGCCTGTGCTGGCAGCGGCAAGACTTGGCTGCTGGTGTCGCGCATGCTGCGCCTATTGCTGGCTGGGGCGGAACCGGCAGAATTATTGGCGATTACCTTTACCCGCAAGGCTGCGCAGGAGATGCGCGAGCGCCTCATGGATTTGTTGCATGAACTGGCACTGGCGGATATCGCTCACGTGCGGCAATTGTTGACTGAGCGCGGCATTGCCGAGGCTGACTTGCAGAATGTCATACCACTGGCACGTGGCCTGTATGAAAAAGTATTATCCAGTCCGCAATCCTTATCACTGGACACGTTCCACAGCTGGTTTGGCCGACTGATACAACTGGCGCCGCTGGCATCAGGGGTGCCACATGGCTTTAGCCTGGTGGAAGCCAGTGGCGACATACAGCGCGAAGCCTATGGCCAGCTCATGCAGATGCTGGCGCAGGAAGAGCATACCGACATCAAGGAAGCACTGCTATTCCTGTATCAGGAAATCGGTGACTTCAATGCCCGCGAAATGCTGGAAGCCTTTCTCGACAAGCGGGCAGAGTGGTGGGCCAGCAACCAGCAAATTGAACTGGGCGGCCCGCTGGACTGGTTGCGTGATTTATGCGGCGCAGACCTGTATCAGGATGCACGGCTCAACATCTGGGAAGATGCCCAGCTATATCAGCGCATTGCTCACATAGCCCTGATATTGGGGCAGGGTTCAAAAAATAACCAGACCAATGCCAGCAAGATAGAGCAGGGTCTGACGGATGGCCCCAGTCTCGAAGCCTTTGCCATTATTTGCGAAGGTTTCATCAATGGACAAGGCAATATCCGCTCGCATAATGTCAAGGTCAAGGCGCTGATTGCGTCCATAGAAAAACATCTGGGCATGGACCAGATCAATGCTTTTGAAGACGAATGCGAAGCGATAGTACAGGCGCTGAATCAGCTGCAAAAACGCAGTGCAGAGAAATTGGTGATGCAAGTCAATGAGGCCCTGTTTGCTGTCGGCACAGCTTATCTTGAATGCTATCAAAGCCTGAAGTCAGACCAGCGGGTATTTGATTTTGCTGACCTGGAATGGCAGGCATATAGACTGCTGAGTAATGAAGAATATGCCGCCTATCTGCATAGCCGTCTTGATGCACGTTACAAACATATCTTGCTGGACGAATTTCAGGATACCAATCCCCTGCAATGGGGCATAGTGCAGGCCTGGCTGGAAGCTTACGGCGACGATGGTGCCAAGCCCAGTGTGTTCGTGGTGGGTGACCCCAAGCAATCCATTTATCGTTTTCGTCGTGCCGAACCGAGAGTGTTTACCGCTGCGCAAAATATGCTGGCAGCTCAGGGGGCACGGGTTTTGCGCACCAACCAGACACGCAGGAATGCACTGGCGATTGTTGATGTACTTAATGTCAGCATGCATGGCAATCCGCTGTTTCATGCGCAGACTACTGCTTCAGATGCCGATGGTGCAGTCTGGCGTTTGCCATTGATAGGCATGGCCGCGTCAAGTGATATAGACGAGGTAGGTGAAGAAGAGGTTGCGCCTGCACGGTTCCCGCTGCGCAATCCGCTGACAACCCCACTGGAAGAAGCAGAAAACCAGCAGCGCTATGAAGAGGGCAAGCAAGTCGCACAAGCCTTGCTGGGCATACGTGCCGCGCAGGGTGCAGATAGCTGGCAATGGAGTGACGTGATGCTGCTGGTCAAGCGTCGCACACATTTGTCCGCCTATGAAAAAGCCTTGCGCGAAGCAGGCATCCCTTTTGTGTCCAGCCGTCGGGGCGGCTTGCTGGATGCGCTGGAAGTGCTGGATTTGATCGCACTATTAAATTTCCTGATGACGCCAGGTGACAACCGTGCATTGGCGCATGTGTTAAAGTCGCCCATCATGGCAGCCAGTGATGACGATCTGATTGCGCTGGCCATGCGAGATGAAGCTACATGGTGGAAGCGTTTACAGGCTTTGGCCTTAGCTTCGAAACAGGATGAGTCTTATCCAGTTCTGCAACGCGCTGCAAAACTGTTACAGCAATGGATGGAAGCATCTTATTATTTACCAGTGCATGATTTGCTTGACCGCATCCTGCATCAAGGTGAGGTCTTGCAACGCTACGCGCAAGCATCTTCTGTCGCACAGCGTAGCCAGGTCATGGGCAATATCCATAGCTTTACCGAACTTGCCCTGAACCTGGATGCCGGGCGTTATCCAAGCCTGCCAAAATTTATCGCTGCACTGGGTGCCTTGCGTCGTGGTGGCGACAGTGATGCGCCAGACGAATCTGCAGTTGATAGTGCTGCCGATGCTGTACGTATTTTGACTATTCATAGTGCCAAGGGGCTGGAAGCAAAGATCGTCGTCATGCTCGATGCCAATCACAGTGAATCCATGAAAGACAGGATAGGTGTCTTGTGTCAATGGCCTTTGCAGGCTGGTGAGGAAAGGCATTTTTCTGTGTTTGGTAAAAAGGACCAGCGCGGCGCTGCACGCGACCGTTTTTTTGCGCAGGAAGAAGCCCAGGCCACACAAGAAAACTGGAATCTTTTATATGTCGCCATTACACGTGCCAAGCAGGTATTGATACTTAGTGGAGTGCAGAATGGAAAAAAGCAGCCTGTCCCTAGCTGGTACAATTATCTGGATCATGTAGAAGAAAAATTGCCGGATGCTGCTAATGTTGAGAATGAAGTAGAGCAGTATCAGTCATTCAGCATGGCGGTATTTGAGCCTCTTGCCATGCCCGCTGAAGAAGTCATGCTGGAGGTAAGCAGTGACGAACAGTTGGAAGGCATAGCCCTGCACACCTTGATGGAGCGTTTGAGCAATAACGCAAATACCTGGCCTGTAGCAGTACCAGATGCTGAAACTATCGCAGCCTGGCTGCCCTGTTCCGGCACAGTGGCAGCGGCAATACGTAAACAGGCTGAGTGTATATTCAGTAATTCTGCATTGCAGAAGTTCTATGATACTGCCGCATATATATATGCACGTAATGAAATGGATGTGCTGGTTGAGCAAAAATTATTGCGTCTGGACAGGGTTGTGGTTTTTTCGCATGAAGTCTGGGTGCTGGACTACAAGCGTCAGCTTCTGCCCGGGCAAGAGGCAGGCTATCGTCAGCAATTGCTGGGTTATGTAGACGCCTTAAAGCAGGTATTTTCTGATAAAACAGTCCATGCTGCACTTATTTTAAGCGATGGTAGCCTGATAGACCTGCTCTGAGAGAAAATTTACTCGTATAATTAAAGATCGCATTAACATCGCATTGTTGACTGCCTTATTGGCTACCTTATTGACCATATTAATGAATGCGTTGCATACCCCTTAAACTGAGACATGATGATTTCCGAATTTGAATTGCTTTCTGAAAAAGTGAAGCAGCTTGCCGTGCTGGCACATACCCTGCGTAGTGAAAACGCCAGGCTACGTAATGACGTGGTGTCGCTGGCGACACAAAATACAGACTTGCAACAACGCATGCACCAGGCCCATGACCGTGTCTCTGCCTTGCTGGCACAGTTGCCGGCAGAAGTATTGAATGACAAGGAAGCGGCATGAGCGAAGTAAAAGTAATACAAGTCGATGTCAATATCATGGGCCAGAGCTACAAGCTCAGTTGCCGTGAAGGTGAAGACCGGGCGCTACGCGAAGCCGCAGCTTACCTTGATGGCAAAATGTCGGCCATACGTGATGCCGCCAAAGTCAAAGGTACTGACAGGATAGCTGTCATGGCTGCGTTGAGCATGACAACCGAGTTATTGGCTACCAAATCACCTGAAGGTCCGTTATCTGGTTTGTCTCTGGCGGAGGTAAAGCAAAAGATCCAGGAAATGCATGAAACGATGGATCAGGCTTTGACTCCACAAGAAAAACTATTTTGATCAGCCATCTTATTATTTAATTTAATCAAAATAGCTGGCGACGCATAGGTGTTTCAGGGTACACTTTAGTTCCCTGCCGTGTTCGCCAGTGCCATATATTCCTTGAACCATTTATGTGCATAGGCTGTGGAAAATTATTCGATGGGTGTGAGCGTCGCTAGTCCGATGAACCCGAAATTGAATTGACCGTGGCCAACTTGAACCGCTTAGGTTCAGGATGCCGGCATAGCGGCATCGGTGGGGACTTATTCTGAACGGCTGTCATTTTATATGACAGCCGTTTTTTTATGTCTGATCAATCCACTATGTTTATCGTTCTCATGTGTTTGTGTCGTCGCTACATAAATGTGCGACAATTTCCTTTTGACTTTGCAGGTGTTCAACATGGCATATTGGTTGATGAAGTCTGAGCCGGATGAGATCAGTATTGACGATGTTCTGGCATTGCCGAGCATCCCCTGGTTTGGTGTGCGTAATTACCAGGCGCGTAATTTCATGCGCGATGGCATGAAGGTCGGCGATGGCGTGCTGTTTTACCATTCCAGTTGTGCCGAGCCTGGCATCGCTGGTCTGGCAGAGGTAGCCAGCACAGCCTATCCTGATCACACGCAGTTTGAAAAGGACAGCAAATACTTTGACCCCAAAGCGACGCAAGAAACGCCACGCTGGATGATGGTGGATGTCAAGGCCAAACGTAAGACTCGCCTGCTGAGTCTGGCGGAACTCAGGACTTACCCTGAACTGGCTGACATGACAGTGCTGCAAAAAGGCAGCCGCCTCTCTATTACGCCAGTCAAGCCAGATGAGTGGCGCTTCATACAAAAATTGTTGAAGGGCGACACTTGAAATTCTCCCCATTTACTACAAATTCTGCAACAGAATCGGTCGAGCCTCTTGCCGCTGCCAAATTCATCAAAGAAATAGGACGCGGCAAAGATGGGGCGCGCAGTATGACGCAAGCTGATGCCGCAATGCTCTATACCGCCATGCTGGCCGGACGGGTCTCTGATCTGGAGCTCGGCGGCATCTTGCTGTCCATGCGTATCAAGGGTGAGTCCATAGAAGAAATTTCGGGCTTCCTGCAGGCGGCTCAACCCTATATTTTGCCGCTGCAGGCACCTGCAGATAGTTCTTATGCTCCGGTAGTGATACCCACATATAACGGCGCACGCAAGAAAGCCAATCTGACGCCTTTGCTGGCTTTGCTGCTGGCACGACGGGGCGTACCTGTACTGGTACATGGCGTGCGCACAGATGCCGGGCGTGTAGCTACCGCTGAGATATTCCAGGCCCTGGGTTTGCCTTTGGTAACAAGCCCTGAGCAGGTCCTGGAGCAGATGCAGCAAAAGCAGCCAGCCTTTATGCCCATAGACGCATTATCACCCGCGATGGCGCATTTGCTGAGCCTGCGTCGTATTCTTGGCGTGCGCAATTCCACTCATACACTGGTCAAACTCCTGCAACCTTTTGTCGTACCCGCCTTACGCCTGAGCTCTTATACTCACCCTGAGTATCTGTTGATGCTGCAAGCCTATTTTTCACGCTGCGCACCATCCGAAGCAGGGGATGTGTTCCTCATGCGCGGTACCGAAGGAGAGGCAGTTGCCAGTACCGGCCGGGCTCAGCAGATAGACTGGTTCCATGCAGGACAGGGCACTACGCTGGTGCCTGTTCAGCAAGAGCCTTTGGCAGAAGTACCTGCGGTTCCTGACAGTATAGACGCTGCTACAACAGCGAGCTGGATCAGCTCAGTGCTGGCTGGTGATATTGCCGTGCCTGAAAATATTGCTGCACAAGTTGAGCATTGCGTCAGCATTGCTCAGCGTTTGCGACAACAAAGCTAAGGTTATATCCATGATGGAAACCAGTTTTGCAGAAATCAGTCCTGATGTGCGTGACGATCCGCGCCTGGAAAAAGTGCTCGACTTCCTGAGCAGGATAGGTATCACCATCATAGAGCGCGAACTGCGACATGCGACGTTTTTGCCTGGCCTTGACCTGGGGCCTGGATGCATGTACGTGGATTACGACAAACTCAAATATCCAGGCGATATGGTGCATGAAGCGGGACACCTTGCAGTAACGCCACCTGCTAATCGTGCACTCATTGGTACCGATCAGCAAGACAAAGACTGGCCACCGCAAGGTGAAGAAATCGCGGCTATTTTATGGTCACTGGCGGTGGCCAGGGAACTTGATTTGCCAATGGATTTTGTTTTTCATCCTAACGGCTACAAGGATGATTCAAGCTGGTTGATAGAGACTTTTGAATCAGGTAATTTTATTGGCTTGCCATTCTTGGAATGGGCGGGTTTGAGTTTGGGGCCGGTACGGGCGGAGAAAGAGGGTAAGCCAGCGTTTCCCAAGATGTTGAGATGGATGCGGGAGTAGCTTGGGGTTCATTATGTTGCCCGGTGAAGTTGAGCTTCGAAGATGTACGCCATGATCTTGCGTTTTTAGGTACTTACCAGAATTAGATGGCTAATAAATTCGGGACAACCCTATTAACCTCATTCCAACGTGTCTTTGGCTGGAATCCACCGGGCTGGCGCTTCAGATGCGTTTTCGGCGACTATTGCGTGAATTAATTTCAGATTCGTATTATTTTTCGGCCCTATTTTTTCAAATACGTGCATACGCCATTTGAGATCGCAGGCCGATGGTAAACCAGCAGCTACACACCTTTTTGCTTCGCCAAAAAGTTTCCATTTTCTGTACAGTACAAACGGCGTCGACACATGGGAACTGTCAAAGTCAAAGTCAAAACCAACGGCAACTTCAAAACCAAGCCTAGTACAACCATCGACCATATTTCAACGCACTTTTGATCATTCTTCAAATTCATTACCCATAAAAAACGCCGGATCACTCCGGCGTTTTTAATCAGCTTAACAAACAATCAGAAGTTAGCCTTGAACTGCACACCGAAGTTGCGTGGTTCGTTCAGGATGCCTGTCAGGTTGTTGAAGTCGATGGCGGCAATGACTTGTTGCTTGTTGGTGATGTTGCGACCATAAGCAGCCAGTTCATATTTGCCGTCAGCCCACATGTAGCCTACACGCAAACCGCCTTCGAGCATGGACTTGGCTTTGTATTCCTTGGCTTCATACAAGAACATATTGTAAGTATCTTTGTAAGACCAGTCGGTATTGGCATACAGCGTGCCTTCGCCGATTTGTGTGGAATAACGCAGCGAGAAGTTGCCTACCCATTTAGGTGCGCGTGGCAGTGGGTTGCCACCAATCAGGACCGTGCCGGCTACCGGGCCAGCTGGGTTGGTGACTGTACAGCCATTACCGCAAGGAGCGACGAACAGTTTGCCATCCCTGATTTCAGTATCGTTATAGCTGATACCTACTGTGGTTTTCCAGTTGCGGCTCAGGTTGGCTTGCAAATCCATTTCAAAGCCCTGGCCAACAGCCTTGTCCGCATTGACCAGTTTGTTCTGGTTCACTGCACCACTGCCTGCGGTCAGTTGCAAGTCTTTGGCCGTGTATTGGAATACGGTGGCGCTGATACGTGCAGTATTATCCAGGATGTCTTTCTTGATACCGGCTTCGAAAGACAGGGTTTTTTCAGAGTTGGCTACAGAGATGCTGTCGCCGAACAGGACGCGACCCTGGATGCTTGGTGCACGATAACCAGTTGCTATACGGGCAAACACGGATGTTGCTTTATCCAGTGTGTAATTGGCACCCAGATCCCAACTGATATTGGTTGCTGATGGATTGGCGCGCAATACTGGCGTACCAGGTGTGCCGAATGCCGTGCCTGGTGTCCAGGTACGCTGTGCATCAAAATCTTTCTTGTCGCTGGTGTAACGGATGCCACCACGCAGCTTGAACTGGTCATTGACTGCATAGTTCAACGTGCCGAAAGCGGCCCAGGATTTGGCATTCTGATGTTGAACAGCATAGCCATCTTGTGGATTACCTGGCGCGAAGGAATTGTAGTCAAAGCTGTCAACTTGCAGGTCTTCACTGAAGTAGTACAGACCGGCAATCCATTGCAACGGGTCTTTGGTATTGGACTCGACGCGGAACTCTTGTGTGATCTGTTTCAGGCTAGGCAGACCATCTGCGGTTTCAGCAGGGAAGGGAATGAAGCCAGGGCCCATGGTCGGCATGAAGGATGCACCATAGCCACCGTCCACGTCTGCGCGGCTATAGAATTTTGCCTTGTCATACGCGGTGATGGAATGCAGACTCATGCCTGGCATATCCCAGCGCAAACGCAGGCTGCCGCCGGACGATTGCAATTTTTGGCTGTTCAGGCCATCAGTAGGATAGCTGCCATAGTCAAAGCCTGGTACCAGTTCATTCGTGCCTTTTTGTATGATATTTGCGCGGAACAGGGTGGCATTGCCAGTCATGTCGCGGCCATGCAAATTCACCAGGGCGCTGAAGTCGCCGTTTTTATACGAGAATTGCAGGCGTGCTGCATTGTCGCGGTAACCTTCGAGGTTTTTCTCGCCGGTAGAACGTGGATTGGTGACACGGTCATCACGTGTTTGTGATTGTGCCGAGAAGCGCATTGCCCAGTCTTGATTCAACGGGACATTGATCGCACCTTCCAGGTTGATAGCTTTGTAGTTACCAAAGCCGATATTGCCGTAACCTTCAAGGCGACGGGTAGGTTTGGCAGAGTCAAACTTCAATACACCAGCAGGCGAGTTGCGGCCAAACAGCGTACCTTGCGGGCCACGCAGAATTTCAACCTGGTCAACGTCAAATACCGGGAAACCCTTCAACATCGGGCTTTCTTGTACCACCTCGTCATATACCAGACCAACTGGCTGGGATGCATTCAGATCGAAATCGGTATTGCCCAGGCCGCGAATATAGAAACGCGGGAAAGAACGGCCAAAGTCAGATTCGACGTTCAGGCTGGGAACGCGGGCTGCGAGGAAGCGAATATCCTGGCCGCTGGCATTGTAAGTATCGAGAGCTTCACCCTTGATAGCAGAAATAGACATCGGTACTTCCTTGATGTTTTCTGCGCGGCGGTTAGCAGTAACGATAACGGTTTCCAATTGCGTACCGTCATTTTTGGCGGCAGGCTTGGCATCCTGAGCCCAGACAGCCTGCATGGGGAAGGCTGCAGCGACCGCCAGGGCGATCACGCTCAGGCTGACTCCCTTATGCAATTGCTGAGAAATAGTTTTGCGCATGTTAAATTCCCAAGTTGATGTTAATCGATGGTGTTCTGAAATGGTGCACTTGCACCATCCCTGAAATGGGGCGTGGTGAAATCGGGGATTTCGCTACGAGCACCACCGCAAACGTTTGCGTAATCGTTTGCGTGGCGGCGAAACTGTTATCTCTCTAGCCAGCAAACAAGTCAAGAATTACTTAAAGTCAAATAAGGAAATGCGGTTTTTGCTGCAAGAATGTTGCTAATTTCAAACAGTAATGTTGCTGAACAGAATTCTCGGTTTGCTGATTTTTCATGCTTGAAAATGGGGCATTGAAAAAGTGTGGTTCGCCAAGTGGACTTGATGCAAGCAGGAATTGCCATGAAAATTTTCATGACATATCAGGTATTTGAAAAAAACTGGTCTGCTCGACGACACTGTCAAGCATCAATCGCTGTGTCGTCGAGAAATAAAATCAACTCAAAAAACTTGGTGGCCGCACATGTCAGCACATCAAGAAAATATTGAATTTGTTGTTGAGTTACATGACTGATCAGGCAGCGTAATAAGCAGCTTGATCCAGATCGGTAAGCAAAGATGGACCTTGAGGTTCCCATGCCAGCAGTTCTCTCGTCCGCAAACTGGAGGCAGCCATGTCAGCGCCTGCCATTTTTGCAAACCAGCCAAAGTGCTCAGCGTCCCGCGATTCGACTGGCAAGCCCAGGTGGCGGCCTATCATTTCGGCGATTGTTTTGAAGGAGATGCTCTCGTCAGCGACTGCATGGTAGACCGATTCGGTCACCCCTTGTTCTAATGCCAGGCGGTAGACACGTGCAGCGTCTTGCCGGTGTACCCCAGACCAGCAATTCTGGCCCTCGCCAAGATACGCCGAGACAGCTTTTTCCTTTGCCAGGCGTATCAGCAATGGTACAAAACCATAATCACCAAGGCCATGAACTGACGGCGCCAGCCGGACTGTCGCCGCACGTATACCGCGTTCTGCCAGTGCCCGGGCAGTCGGTTCGGATTTGCGCGGTGAACCTGGATTGGGCAGATCCAGTTCGCTTGCTCCACGCGTCATTCCCAACAGGCCCGAGGTAACGATCAACGGACGGTCGGATCCCTCCAGGGCACTTCCCAGTGCCTCAATGACAAGACGGTCTTGTTCGCAATTCTCAATGAATTTGGAAAAATCATGATTGAACGCGGTATGAATGACAGCGTCTGCCTTGTCTGCAGCTGTTCGCAGTGCATCAAGATCTTCCAGTCTGGCGAGCAAGACCTTCGCCCCCGTTGCAGCAAGTGCTGCCGTCTTTTCGACAGAGCGGGCAAGCCCGGTCACCAGGTGACCTGCGTCTGTCAATTCTTGAACTACTGCAGAGCCTACCCAACCCGTGGCGCCAGTGACAAATACATGCATGTTATTTTCCTTGAAATTAATAATAGTTTGTGAGAGTTCAGTCCAGCCACATCGATACTTCTACATCTCCACCAAACGGCAGGGACAGATAACCGCTACCTGGTGCACGTATCTGCGCCAGGTAATCCGGGCTGTAATCCGCGTTGTCAGCGATGATCAGTGCGCCAGGGCGCAAGTGCTTTTCGATGAGCATCAGGACATCGCTATAGAGTGCCTTGGCACCATCAAGCAATAGCAGGTCGATAGAGCCGGGAAGATCTGTTGCCAGCGTTTGCAAGGCATCGCCTTCGCGTATCTCGACTAGGTCGGCCAGGCCACCTTCGTCCAGATGTTTGCGAGCCTGCGCTACTTTCGATGGTTCAAACTCGCTGCTGATCAGGTGACCACCGCCGTTATCGCGTAGTGCTGCAGCCAGGTGCAGGGTGGAGATGCCGAAGGAAGTGCCAAATTCAACGATGTTGCGTGCATTGCCGCTGCGCGCCAGCATGTAGAGCAGTACGCCAGTCTCGCGTGACACGGGCAGCCAGAGGTCTTTCAGCAAGCTATAGAAATCCAGATATTCTGTTTTGCTGTGCATCAGGCGTTCGCGCTCTTCACGCGAAATGCTGGCGATGGCTGGGCTTGTCGCCGCTTCAGCTTGTCTGAACAGACGCTCAAGCAAGGGCGCCAGTGTGGGGGAAGTGAGTGTATTGATCATCAATGTATCCGGTTCTGAATTGTGTGTAAATGTGAGTGCCACTGCCGTGCAGGTGGCTACAAATGAAACGCGATTAATTCGTCGCATTGGTGAAAAATGATACGGGCAATGATTTGCGTTGACTAATCGCATTGGGCCTCGCGTTTTTGCCCAGGCTTGCGCTATTGGATAAGTCTTTGATTCGCTATGAGAATTTGCGTGTCGTGTCGCCGCCACCGAGGTCTTGAATGGCATTTCATCAGATCAAAGCTCAGGTTTTGCTTTGGCGTGAAATTATTTTCATTGTAATGATTCAGGTAGATTGCAAGCTGATTGAGGGATGACACAGCTTGGGTTAAGATGTGACGAATTCATCGCATTACGACAGGATGGGTTTGCCATTTCTTTGTTCGTTTCCGACTGTTTATTCCTCTATGACCACCCGCCGTCGACCCCAGGTTTCCACTCGCAAGCAACCACAACAGGTCCGTTCGACCGGGCTGGTAACTGCAATCCTGCAGGCTGCTGTTCAGGTATTGGCGCAAGAAGGCGTGACGCGCTTTACTACGGCGAGAGTGGCAGAGAGGGCAGGGGTCAGCATAGGTTCGGTTTATCAATATTTCCCTAACAAGGCAGCCATCCTGTTCCGGCTGCAAACCGACGAGTGGCAACAGACCACTGAGATGTTGCGTCGCATTCTTGAAGATGGCAGCAAGCCCCCACTTGAGCGCCTGCGCACACTGGTTCACGCTTTCATACGCTCAGAATGCGAGGAGGCCGAAACGCGTCTGGCGCTCAGTGACGCCGCACCGCTTTATCGTGACGCGCCTGAGGCGCAGGAGATACGGGCTTCGGCAGACCGGACTATTGAGCTATTTATGGTGGAAGTGCTGCCCGCGGCATCTGCTGCTACGCGCACGCTTGCTGGTGACCTGGTCACCACTACCTTGAGTTCAGTAGGCAGCAGTTTTTCTGGCACACGCCGTAAGCAGGCAGAGATCAAAACCTATGCTGATGCCATGGCAGATATGTTTTGTGCTTATCTCAAGGGTATTCAGCAAGATTGAGCTGGGTTGGCAGATTCATTACGCGTGCCATAAGCTACAATCTCGCCTGAATTTTTTGAAAGTACCGAAAGTAAATGCCATGAGTAATCAATTTGATCTTGCCGTGATAGGCGCTGGCGCAGCCGGAATGATGTGTGCTGCTGTTGCAAGCCAGCGTGGCAAGCGCGTGGTATTGATCGATCATGCCACCCGTTTGGCAGAAAAAATCCGTATCTCCGGCGGTGGGCGATGTAATTTCACCAACCTGCATGCGGGTCCGAACAATTTTCTTTCTGAAAACCCGCACTTTTGTAAAAGCGCCTTGTCGCGCTATACACCGCAAGATTTCTTGTCTCTGATGAAGCGCTATCAGATTGCGTGGCATGAGAAGCATAAAGGCCAATTGTTTTGCGACGATAGTGCGGAAGATATCATCCAAATGTTGAAAGCCGAATGTGATGCTGGCAAGGTGGACTGGCGCATGGGCTGTAAAGTCAATGAGGTGCAAAAACAGGAGCAGGGTGGTTTCTTGCTGCAAACCAGCGCAGGTGTCATCCGCACGGCGCAAGTGGTGATAGCCTGTGGTGGTTTGTCGATTCCTAAAATTGGGGCGACGGATTTTGCCCATAAAGTAGCGCGCCAGTTTGGCCTGAAAATCATAGAGCCACGACCTGCCCTGGTACCTTTGACATTTGATGCTAAAGCCTGGGAGCCTTTCGTGCCCTTGTCTGGTATTTCGCTGGAAGTTGATATAGAAACAGGTGAGAAAAAATCACGCACGGTATTCCGTGAAGACTTGCTGTTCACTCACCGTGGCTTGTCTGGTCCGGCGGTATTGCAGATTTCCAGCTTTTGGGAGCCAGGCAAGGTTATACGCATCAATCTTTTGCCAGAAGTGGATGTGGCAGAAGACCTGGTTGGCAATAAATCGACCATCAAAAAGAATCTTGCCAATCATTTATCGCAATACCTGCCAGCGCGCCTGGTTGATGGCTTGTTGACTGCCCATGGTTTTGCCGGCGATGCCAGGGTGGCGGACATGCAAGACAAGCGCTTGCGCCTGCTGGGCGAAAAATTGAATCGCTGGGAGCTGATACCCAATGGTTCTGAAGGCTACCGCAAGGCTGAAGTTACCCGTGGTGGTGTGGATACGCGTGAGTTGTCCCAGCAAAGCATGATGTCAAATAAAGTAGCTGGCCTGTATTTTATTGGCGAGGCAGTTGATGTGACGGGCTGGCTGGGTGGCTATAATTTTCAGTGGGCCTGGGCCTCGGGTACAGCGGCTGGACTGGCCATATAAGTGTGTTGTAAGGGCGTTGTATTTTTGCCTGTTATAATACACGGTAGCAGTATGTTGAATTGCATTTCATTTTTTACTCTGTAGTAAGTGATATTCAGATGCATACCCCTGTAAATATCGAAATTTCCAGCTAAAAGTGGACGCGAATTTGATGATCTTGTTGCGCCTTGTACAGGTTTTTGCGCAAGATTTAATCATCTTCCTTCCATTAATTTAATTTTCCTGTTAATATCTCGGTCTTCCTATAAATCTTTCCATGGTTTGAACTTACATGACCACAATTCGCCTTAAAGAAAACGAGCCGTTCGAAGTTGCCATGCGCCGCTTCAAGCGCACTATCGAAAAGACCGGTCTGTTGACCGAATTGCGCGCTCGCGAGTTCTACGAGAAGCCAACAGCAGAACGCAAGCGCAAGTTGGCTGCTGCTGTTAAGCGTCACTACAAACGTATTCGTAGTCAGCAATTGCCTAAGAAGATGTACTAATCCAGCTGTTGTGTCCGGCAATTTGTCGGGTGCATCGCGGTTAGCGCATTAAACTTAGGTTTGCATGCCCGCTCCGGTCAGCCGCAGCGGGCTTTGTTGTCTTTGTTTCGAGCATTGTGCGGGCATTGCATTTGCCAGATTCTATGCGCCCGGACCGATATGCGATTCCAGTGCAAATTTGCGCGGAATTCATTTAAATAATTTCAGGAGCAGCTTATGAGTTTGAAAGAACAGATCACCGATGACATGAAGGCTGCCATGCGTGCCAAAGAAACAGTCAAGCTGGGTACTATCCGCTTGCTGACGGCTGCCATGAAGCAAAAAGAAGTGGATGAGCGTGTAGAGCTGGATGATGGCATGGTATTGGCCATCATAGAAAAAATGCTCAAGCAGCGTAAAGATTCCATCACCCAGTTTGAAGCGGGTGGCCGCCAGGATCTGGCTGATATAGAAAAAGCTGAGCTTGCAGTCTTGTCTGTCTACATGCCAGCTGCAATGTCGGATGAAGAAGTACAGGCGGCCGTGGCTGCTGCCGTGGCAGAAACTGGTGCTGCAGGCCCGCAAGACATGCGTAAAGTGATTGATGTATTGAAGGTAAAACTGGCTGGCCGCGCCGATATGGGCAAGGTCTCTGGTCTGGTCAAGGCGGCATTGTCCAAGTAATTCGTCTTAGACTTTTGTTTTATCCTTTAGCTGGCGTCCTGCTTTGATACCACAAAGTTTTATACAGGATTTACTGGCCCGCGTTGATATTGTCGACGTGGTGGGTAAATACGTGCAGCTCAAAAAAGGTGGCGCAAACTACATGGGTTTGTGCCCCTTTCATAACGAAAAATCCCCCAGCTTTACTGTCAGCCCGACCAAGCAGTTTTATCACTGTTTTGGCTGCGGCGCACATGGCAGTTCCATTGGTTTTTTGATGGAATATTCTGGTCTCAGCTATGTTGATGCCATCCGCGACCTGGCGCAAAACAATGGCATGATCGTGCCGGAAGAAGACAGGCTCTTGCCCGCGCAACGGGCAGAAGTCACGGCAAAAAGCCTGGCCTTGTCTGAAGTCATGACCAAGGCCGGTGAATACTATAAACAGCAATTGCGTACCGCACCGCAAGCCATCGCTTATCTTAAGAAGCGTGGTTTGACTGGTGAAATAGCGGCGCGCTTTGGTCTTGGTTTTTCGCCGGATGCCTGGGATGGTTTGCGCAGTGTTTTCACTGATTACAATGTGCCAGCTCTGGTCGAAGCCGGTCTGGTCATTGATAAAAGTGAAGAAGAAGGTGGTGGCCGCAAGCGTTATGACCGCTTCCGTGACCGCGTTATGTTCCCGATACGTAATACCAAAGGCCAGATCATTGGTTTTGGTGGCCGCATCATGGAGCAAGGTGAGCCCAAATACCTGAACTCGCCAGAAACCCCCTTGTTTCAAAAAGGCCTGGAGTTATATGGTCTGTTTGAAGCGCGTCAGGCTATTCGTGAAGCTGGCTATGTGCTCGTCACTGAGGGTTATATGGACGTGGTGGCGCTGGCGCAAATGGGGTTCCCGCAAGCGGTGGCAACCCTGGGAACGGCTTGTACGCCTACCCATGTGCAAAAACTCTTGCGCCAGACGGATCACGTGATTTTCAGTTTTGATGGCGACAGTGCCGGTCGCCGTGCGGCCAGGCGTGCGCTCGATGCTTGCCTGCCCCATGCGAATGATGACAAGGTCATCAAGTTCCTGTTCTTGCCCAAAGAGCATGACCCCGATAGTTATATCCGCGAATTTGGCACGGATGCCTTTGAGCAAGAAGTGCGCGACGCCATGCCCTTGTCGCAATTCTTCATGCGCGAAATGATAGGTGACAACGATTTGACGACGGCAGAAGGGCGTGCCCGCACTCAGTTTGATGCCAAGCCCTTGTTGCAGGCAATGCAATCATCCGGCATGCGTTTGCAACTGGTGCGTAATCTGGCACAGGTCACGCAAACCAGCCCGGCTGAAATTGAAGCCATGTTTGAACTCAGTCAGCCGGTGGCGCGCATCAAGCAGGCGCCGCCCAAAAGCAAGCGTAATGCACCTGTTGGCCTGGAGCTGCAGATCATGCGCATCCTGGTTGCTCACCCTTCATTGGCAATGATGCTTGATGAAAGCGTGCTGGCGGATGCAGCCGCGCTGGCTCCTGATGGTGCCAACATGCTGCGCAGCCTGGTATTTACCGCGCAAAGCATGGGAGAGGGTGCTCAGTTTGCAGCGCTTGCCGAGCAATTGCGATCCCTGGGCTCTGACTTTGATGCATTGATTGCCGAGATGGCTGAGCAGGCCGAAACGGATATTGATATTGTCAGATTGGAATTGGCCGGTGCCTTGCGTCAGATGCGTCATCAAGTCTTGCGTGCCGAGGCAGAAAACCTTGCGCTGCGCGGATTGCGTACCCCGGAAGACATGGCGCGCTACCGTGAAATTACCCAGTTGCAAGATCAGCTCAAGAAGCAGGCGGCGGCTGAAGCTGCTTTGCGTTGAAATAAAGACAATCTCCAATTTTGGAACTTTTTCTCGTACATGGCTGTCATGGCAGTTTGTATCGGGGTCTTGTTATTTTCAGTTTTGGCGTCATTTCTGCTATGGAGATTCAGGCGGGCATCAAATTATTTAATTATTTACCAAGTAATTTGACAGGCCAGTGTGGCGTGATGTGAGTTTTTTACCTGTTTTTTCTTCAGTATTTGCCTAAAAATTATTCACTAAATTGTCGTTAAGTTGATATATGCACAGTCTTAGGCTGGAGTAAAGTACGTTCGCATGGTATAATTAAAGGCTTTCGATTCAAGGTCTTAGGTTGTTTCATTCTGGGCGAAGCTTTTTGCATTTGCACAGAATGTGTTGTTTAGGTGAGCGAAATGCTCCTCCGAGTAACCCAAAACACTGGCGCTGAGACTCGGGAAGTCTGCAACAAACCAGATTTTGCTCTGCGATGCCGATCAACAGATCTGCTGGCAGCGCATTTTCTTTTTTGTGAAGTACCCACAGGCGACTTCCTCAGTTCCGGATGGTTTGATTCAATGGCTAGCGCAATGAAGAAACCCGCGAAAACCCTGAAGTCCACTACGGTAACAAAAGCCGTGGCAGCCGCGCCCAAGAAAGCGCCAGCCACTGCGACGAGCAAGACGGTAAAAGCTGCTGCAAGTGCCGGTACCAAGGCAAAAACAGCTGTGCAGGCTGTTGCACGGAGTACGAGTAGTAAGACTGTGAACGTCAGTAAAACCGACAAAACAGCGGAGCAAAAAGGGGTTGCGAAAGATGTTAAAGCGCCTAAAGTGATAAAGACCTCACTGGCAGCCGAGACAGTTCAGGCGAAACAGGCAACAAGTAAAGCAGTATTGAAGGCGGCAACAAAAGCCAAAGACACGGATGCAGTATCCGCGTCTGCGACAAAAACGGCTGGTAAGGAAGTGAGCGGCAAGAATGCGACACCACCGGCAAAAAAAGGGACTCAGCCAGCAGAAGTGGCCGAATCCCAGCTCAGTGGAAAAACCAGGAGTGCATCTGCAGCCCGGCCAGAACCAGTATCCGTATCATCGAAAGCTTCTGTGACAATTAACAAAACCGATTCAAAGACAGTGACTAAGCCAACCAAGAATTCAGCGAAAGCTGCACCAGAGGTGCAGGAAATCAAAACCGGTTCTGCGCCTACCGTAAGCCAGACGACCGATGCTGCGGTGCTTGCCGCAATCGACACCTCCGGCTATGTTTTGCCTGGGGTGAAGGTGCCTGGTCGCCGTGGTCGCAAGCCAAAAGAATACCAGCCTGAGAATGAAGAAATCGCGGCGCTCAATGCAGTAGAGCGTGCCGAGATGAAAGCCATCGACAAGGCCAAGGCAAAAGACCGCAAGGCCAAAGAAAAGGCTTTGCTGAAAGATGCCTTCTCTTCTGACCCTGAGGCTACTGAAGAAGAACTCGAACGTCGTCGCCAGAAACTGAAAACCCTGATCAAGCTGGGTAAGGACCGTGGCTACCTGACGTTTGCAGAAATCAACGATCACTTGCCAGAAAACGTTGTTGATCCTGAAGCCATTGAAGGCATCATCGGTACCTTCAACGACATGGGTGTGGCCGTCTATGAGCAGGCACCTGACGCTGAAACATTGCTGTTGTCGGATAATGTCGTCACTGTCACGACCGATGATGATGAAGTTGAAGCCGCTGCTGAAGCTGCACTGTCTACCGTTGACTCTGATTTTGGTCGTACCACTGACCCTGTGCGCATGTATATGCGTGAAATGGGGTCGGTTGAGTTGCTGACGCGCGAAGGCGAAATCGTCATTGCGAAGAAAATCGAAGAAGGCCTGAAAGACATGATACAGGCGATCTCTGCCTGTCCAACCACAATTGCAGAGATCCTGGCTGCGGCTGACCGTATCGCTGCCGATGAAATCAAGATTGATGAAATCGTCGATGGTCTGGTTGACCCGAATGCAGACGAGCAGGCTGCACCGGTAGTTGTGGTGGCTGCCGAGGAATCGTCTGAAGAGGACGAAGAAGAAGAGGAAGAAGAAGAGGAAGAAGAAGACGATGACGGCGGTGCTGCTGGTGCTGCTGCCATCTCTGCTGAGCAACTCGAACAATTGAAGCGCGATGCTTTGGCAAAATTCGAAATTATTTCCACGAATTTTGACAAAATGCGCAAGTCCTACGAAAAAGAGGGCTACAACTCCAAGACCTACGTCAAGGCGCAAGAAGCGATTTCCAGTGAGTTGCTGGGAATACGTTTTACAGCAAAAGTGGTTGAGAAGTTGTGTGACACCCTGCGTGGCCAGGTTGATGAAGTGCGCCATGTAGAAAAGCAGATACTGGAAGTTGTCGTCAATCGTTGCGGTATGCCACGTTCTCACTTCATTAAAGTTTTCCCTGGCAATGAAACCAATCTGAGCTGGGTTGAGGGCGAAGTGAATTCCGGTCATTCCTACAGTGCAGTGTTGGGGCGTAACATCCCTTCAGTGCAACAACTGCAGCAAAAACTGATCGATCTGCAATCTCGTGTAGTCCTGCCTTTACCTGATCTGCGCAACATCAATAAAAAGATGTCTGCCGGTGAAATGAAGGCACGTAAAGCCAAGCGTGAAATGACTGAGGCCAACTTGCGTCTGGTGATTTCCATCGCCAAGAAATATACCAACCGTGGTCTGCAATTCCTGGATCTGATCCAGGAAGGTAATATCGGCTTGATGAAGGCCGTGGACAAGTTTGAGTATCGCCGCGGTTATAAATTCTCGACCTATGCAACATGGTGGATACGTCAGGCCATTACCCGTTCTATCGCTGATCAGGCACGCACGATCCGTATTCCTGTGCATATGATAGAAACGATTAATAAAATGAATCGTATCTCCCGTCAGATTTTGCAAGAGACAGGTGTAGAACCTGATCCGGCAACACTGGCGATCAAGATGGAAATGCCGGAAGATAAAATTCGCAAGATTATGAAGATTGCGAAAGAGCCAATTTCCATGGAAACACCGATAGGCGACGATGATGATTCCCATCTGGGCGACTTCATTGAAGACAATCACACACTGGCACCGGCTGACGCTGCTCTGCACGCCTCCATGCGCAATGTGGTCAAGGATGTACTTGATTCCCTGACCCCACGTGAAGCAAAAGTATTGCGCATGCGCTTTGGTGTAGAGATGTCGACCGACCATACTTTGGAAGAAGTGGGCAAGCAATTCGACGTGACCAGGGAGCGTATTCGTCAAATAGAAGCCAAGGCTTTGAGAAAATTACGTCATCCTTCACGTTCTGATAAGCTGAAGAGCTTCCTAGAAGGTAATTAATGTTGTACAATGGGCGTCGGTTTTTTCGGTGCCCATTCAATTGATATTGTGCTGAGTTGTTTTAGTTTTCGGCACAGTATTTTGCAGGTGGCAGCATCGGGCTTTTCCTGCAAACCTGAAGTATTTGTCCAATCCTGGATTATCCTCAGATTAAAGCAGGCAGAGCTTGCAGAAAGAATTGGGCCTCTAGCTCATGTTGGTTAGAGCAGCGGACTCATAATCCGTTGGTACCGTGTTCGACTCACGGGAGGCCCACCAATTACCATGACTGATATCAAGTCCCCAGCTATACCTACCACTGAGCAAACTACACCAGACGTGAAGTTTGCCGATTTCGGCCTGGCGCCGGAAATCTTGCGTGCCCTGACAGATCAGGGTTATGTGCATCCAACTCCCATTCAGGAACAGGCAATCCCGGTTGTCTTGCAAGGTCGTGATGTCATGGGCGCTGCCCAGACCGGCACCGGCAAGACGGCAGGTTTTTCTTTGCCTATCATCCAGTTGTTGCTAGCCCATGCAAGCACCAGTGCTTCGCCGGCACGGCACCCTGTACGCGCGCTGATCCTGACGCCGACACGTGAACTGGCTGACCAGGTTGCAGAAAACGTTAAAGCCTATTCCCGTCACACGCCCTTGCGTTCTACAGTCGTATTTGGTGGAATGGACATGGCCCCGCAGACGGCAATCTTGCGCAGTGGTGTTGAGATCGTGATCGCCACGCCTGGCCGTTTGCTTGACCACGTACAACAAAAAACCGTCAACCTGTCACAGGTCCAGATCCTGGTCATGGATGAGGCTGACCGCATGCTCGACATGGGCTTCTTGCCTGACTTGCAGCGCATCATCAACCTGTTGCCCAAGAAACGCCAGAACCTGATGTTCTCTGCGACTTTCTCGCAAGAGATCAAAAAGCTCGCTGCCAGTTTCCTGACCAATCCGCAAACCATAGAGGTGGCGCGCAGTAATGCTACTGCTGATAATGTTACGCAGATTTTGTACAAGGTATCGACGGAAGAAAAACGCGATGCTGTGTCCTTCATCATCCGTGAGCGCGGCCTGAAGCAAGTCATCGTGTTCTCCAATACCAAGATAGGTGCGTCACGCCTGGCTGTGCATCTGGTCAAGCAAGGTGTAAAAGCATCTGCCATCCATGGTGACAAGTCACAGCAAGAGCGTATGGCTGCACTCGAAGCCTTCAAGCAAGGTGAAGTTGAAGTGCTGGTGGCGACTGATGTGGCCGCACGTGGCCTTGATATTGCCGAACTTCCTTGCGTCATCAATTTTGATTTGCCATATAATGCTGAAGACTATGTCCACCGCATAGGCCGTACTGGCCGTGCTGGTGCCAAGGGTGATGCTATCTCTCTGCATACGGACCAGGATGAGCGTCTGCTGATCGACATAGAAAAAATGATCAAGCAAAAAATTGTGCGCCTGCATCTGGCCGGTTTTGTGGCAACATCCGTGCATCAATCAGAACACCGTGCGCCGCGTGAGCGTGGTGAATCCAGTGATCGTTCAGGTGGCCGCGACCGTTCTGACCGTGGTGAAAGAAGTGAGCGCCCGGCACGCAGCTATCAGCCACCAAAAGAAAAAGTTGATCCCTGGTTCCTCAAGCCTTACGAACCGAGCTCTGGTGCCAGTTCAGTCAGCAACAACACGACAGCTTCCATGGCATCGCCATCGAATAGCAGTACAGCAGCCAAGCCACAGAAACGTGCGGCTTTGTTGGGTGGGTTTCCTAAGAACTAAAATCGGGTATAGCAAGGTCCATGGCTTTGTTGAGTGCATATGAAATATCGTAGGTTGGGCTGCGCTTCACCAGCCCAACACGGGGCGTTTAAATGACGTGTACGTATATTAAGGCCCAGTGTTGGGCTGATGAGGCGTAGCCCAACCTACTTATTAGTCATCGCTTCCCCACACCAAATTGGCCGCACACAAATCCTCAATTGCCGTCCCCACCGATTTAAACACAGTGATCTCTGCATCACTCTTGCGCCCAGCATGTTGACCAGCGCACAGCTCAGCCAGTTCAGCAACAATCGCTGACTTCAATAAACTGCCATTCGCCAGCGTCTGCGTAATATCCCCAGCTTCCGCCAGCGCACCCGCATAAGTATCGACAAATACCGTGGCCCTGCTCATCAGTGCATCATCCACTTCACGCATATCCGGTTTGAATCCACCAACCAGATCAAGATGTGTTCCTGCTCTGACATAGTCACTCAACACTACCGGCGTCTTGCTGGTCGTCGCGCAGCAAATGATGTCGGCTGCATGGCAAGCAACGGCCAGATCTTCAACAACATGCAATCTGACATGCGCTGGAAATTCTGCGTGCTCACGTATCACTTGCGCTGCCGCTTCCGACTTCTCTGTCGATCTGCCCCAGATGCTGATGTCAGTAATCGCCCTGGTCTGGCAATGTGCAATCGCTATGTGAGGCGCCAGGCTGCCATTCCCTACTAAAAGTAGATGTTGTGCATCGCTACGTGAAGCATAGGATGATGCAAGAGCAGAGGCTGCAGCAGTGCGCCGCAAAGTCAATTCTTCACCGTCCATCAAGGCCAGCGGTGCGCCTGTCCTGGTGTCAAATAAAACAAAGATTGCATGCACAGTCGGCACATCTGTATTCCTGGGTGTTACTGTTACCAGTTTCACACCCAGGTGCCCTTGCGGTTGCCAGACCGGCATCAGCAGCAGACTGGAACTGTCAGCTTCTGACACGGTATGTGCATGTCGCTTGGGAGCGATCATCTCTTCAGTAAATGCCTGCTGTAGCGCTGGTATCAGTTTTACATAGGGCAGGGTTGTGCTGACTTGTTCTTTTGTGAAGTAGGGAATCATGGGGGTGCAGTCTGAGGCTTTTGTTGGATGGACTTTAATCTGGAGAATAATCTTCAGTCGCTTTAAAATTGTAGTGCGATGCATATTTTCTTACATTCGATTATGGAATGTTTGAAGATAGTCAGCACATCATATTTTTGATAAAACGCCAGATTTTTTCATCTTGTATTTTTCATTTTGTGTGCCCTGACAGGCATAGAGCTTGTCAATCAAGCAAAGCCATATCCTCACTTTTCTTTACTCCCTTACAAAATGCACTATATTGGTCCAATAAGCGGCTGAGTAAGATTGTATGCCATGCATCAAAACCAGATATATCAGCGACGCCAGTTTTGATTCAAGTCTTCTATAAGATATAATATGGAAGTATATTGAAAGCTTGGTGTCACATAATGATGTTAAGCTTAATTCACTCTTGCTTCAGCAAGCCGAGCACATGGCCGATTCCACAAAAACGCAACAAGTCCGCGAATTTTTCATCCAGGGTATTACCAGTGATGGAAAACAATTTCGCCCCAGCGATTGGGCAGAGCGCCTGTGCGGAGCCATGTCCTGTTTCAGTCCTGACGGCGGCAGGAATTCACATTTGCAATATTCACCCTATGTACGCCCGATATTGTTGAATGGCGTGCGTTCTGTCGTGGTGAATGAAGCGATACGTGAAATCGAGCCGCTGGCGTATCATTTTGTCCTCAGCTTTGCCAAGGATAACGATTTGCAAATTATCGATGCATGCTTATTGCCGGATGAACCCAAAGTCAACAAGTAACAACAGCGAGTTTGAGGCTGGACGACGCCAGTCGTATTTTCTCTCCTCCTTGCGATATCACACAGTCTGGTTTTGAAACGCCTCTATTACTTGCTGCCTTAGCCAGCGATTAGCTGGATCATTCTCCACATTCTGATGCCAGTACAAATACACGTCCCATGAGGGCATGGCCGCTGGCAGCGGCAATATCTGATTATTGAATTGTTCGTTCGCAATGCGCGCGTAACCCTCTGGCATGGTCAGTAGTAAATCAGTCTGGCTGACTACCCGGCAAGCGGCAAAATAATGCTGGCAGCGCAAGCGTATGCGTCTTTGCAAGCCCAGGCGACTCAGTTCAAAATCTTCCAATCCCATGCCTTTGCGTCTTGAGCTTGCCAGTATATGTTCGGCCTGCATATACGTGTCCAGATTGAGCTTGCCCTGTATGACAGGGTGATCGCGTCTCGCGAGTACGACAGTGTTGCCTTGCACTACCTTCTGACGGTGTATCTCATTTGGCAGCGGCAACAGCATATCAATCGCCAGATCCAGGCTGCCCGCCGCCAGTTCACTGACCAATTCTCTTCTTTCTACTTGTATCGCTGCCAGATTGATTTGCGGTGCCTGCCTCGTAATGCTTTTCATTAACGGTGGCAGGGCAGTGGATTCCAATACATCCCGCAAGGCCAGGTTGAACTGCTTAGTAGCCAGCGCCGGGTCAAACTTGTCATTCTCGGTCAGCGTCACTTCCAGCCCGCGCAGGGCTTGCCGCACCGGTTCTATGATGCTGCGCGCCAGCGGGGTCGAGACCATCATCTGTCCCTGACGTACAAACAACGGGTCATTGAACAATTGCCGCAGGCGGTTCAGTGCATGGCTGATGGCAGGCTGGGTCAGGTTCAGTTGCTGGCTGGCACGGGTCACGCTGCCCTCGGTATAGATGGCAACAAAGACGGTGAACAGGTTTAAATCGACTCTGGATAAATGCATGGGATTAATTAATTCAGATAATAACTATTCATTTGATAAATTATAGGCGCGGGCATACACTTTGTTTATTGTTTTTACTGAAGTTTATTGATTGAGGAACTAATGGCAGCTTTATATCTGGTCAGGCATGGGCAGGCTTCATTTGGTAACCAGAACTATGACCAATTGTCTGAACTGGGCGAACAACAGGCGCGACACTTAGGTAACTGGTGGGCAGAGCGTGATATGCAGGTTTCACGGGTTGTCACCGGTGCGCTGAAAAGGCACCAGCAAACCGCACAAGCCTGCCTGTCCGCAATGCTGCAACAAGATGTTGATGCGCTGGATGCATCTGCCTGGCATTGCGATGCCGGGTTCAACGAATACAATCACCATGAAGTCCTGGCACGGCATGTACCGGCTTTTGATGACCCTGCAGCGGTCAAGCATTTCCTCATGAATACGCCGAATGGCAAGCAAGCCTTCCAGGATATTTTTGCACAGGCCATCAGTCGCTGGATGTCGGGTGAGCATGATGCTGAGTATGTGGAAAGCTGGAATGCATTTCGCCAGCGCTGCATTACTGCCATGCACAAGCAACTGGCGATAGCAGATGATGCCAAGAACATCGTCGTGTTCACTTCTGGCGGCACCATTTCGGCCTTATGTCAGCATGTACTGGGTTTCCCTGATCCACGCTTTGCTGAACTCAACTGGTCATTGGTGAATAGTGCAGTCACGCGTTTTCATTTACAGCCGACAGCAGAAGGTGTTTTGCGTCCGGCACTGGCTTACCTGAATAATTTTTCACATCTTGAAGTATTGAATAACCCCAAAGCAATTACCTACGTTTAAAAAAACAAGAGAGACGAGAGAGACAAGACATGACAGCAATGTTTGATTTGACCGGTAAGGTCGCACTGGTCACCGGTGCCAGCCGTGGCATAGGTGAAGCCGTCGCCAAAACCCTGGCAGCCAATGGTGCCTATGTCATTGTGAGCAGCCGCAAGGCTGAAGCCTGCGAGGCCGTGGTGGCAGCAATCATCGCTGCCGGCGGCAAGGCAGAAGCACGTGCCTGCCATATTGGTGAAATGGCGCAGATTGATGCCTTGTTCGCCGACATTATAGCGGCCCACGGCAAGCTGGATGTCCTGGTCAATAATGCCGCCACCAACCCGCATTTCGGGCATATCACCGAGACCGATGTCAGCGCCTTCCAGAAGACAGTCGATGTCAATATACGCGGCTATTTCTTCATGTCTTCAGCCGGTGCCAAACTCATGGCAAAACATGACGGTGGCAGCATCATCAATGTGGCTTCTGTCAACGGTGTAGTGCCAGGTGCCATGCAAGGGATTTATTCCATCACCAAGGCAGCTGTCATCGCCATGACCAAATCCTTCGCACAGGAATGTGCACCCATGGGCGTGCGCGTGAATGCCTTGCTGCCAGGCGCGACCGATACCAAGTTTGCCTCAGCTCTGTTCCACAATCCCGTGATTCTCGAAAAAGCACTGTCCCGCATACCCATGAAGCGCATTGCCGAACCTGACGAAATGGCGGGCACGATCTTGTACCTGGCATCGAATGCTTCCAGCTACACCACGGGAGCATGCATCAATGTTGATGGTGGCTACTTGGTCAGTTAAGACAAAAAGGACAAGAGACAGGGCGCGATCATGAAACCGGCATATGTGGCAAGCAATCCAGATTACGCAGCGCAACTGAAGGGCCTGGTCTTGGCCATGCCAATGGCGAAATGGCTGGGCATAGAGTTTGTGAAGGTGGAGCCGGGTGAAGTGGAACTGGATATTGCCTACCGCGAAGAACTTAGTTTCGTACCCGGAAAAATGCAGGCCACAGCCATCTTTGCAGCAGCAGATTTTGCCGGGGTCTCTGCCGCTGGCACACTGCTGCCAGCAGGCTGGATCAATGCCAGTATCGATTGCAATTTGAAGATAGTCGCCCCTGCCGATGGTGAAAAACTGCGGGCACGTGGGCGCGTGGTTTCAAACGGGAAGTTGTTGACCGTCAGCGCCGCAGAGGTTTTCTCTGTACGCAACGGCGAAGAAGTTTTATGCGCAACAGCATTGCTAACGGCGCGCAATATTGAGCTACAAAGAAAGTAAAGCGGACATATTCATGTCCATCTGGACTAACAAGGAAAAAGGAAACAAAATGGATTTTCAATACAGCCCCAAAGTCAAAGATTTGCAGGCACGCCTGATCGCCTTCATGGATGAGCACGTCTATCCAAATGAAAAAACTTTCTTTGGCGAGATAGCCGCCAACCGCAAGGCAGGCAATGCATGGATACCGACCAAGGTCGTTGAGCAACTCAAGGCCAAGGCACGCGATGCCGGTTTGTGGAATCTCTTTTTGCCAGAGTCTGGTCATGGTGCGGGTTTGACCAATCTCGAATACGCTCCGCTTTGCGAAATCATGGGCCGTGCCGTCTGGGCACCAGAAGTATTCAATTGCTCTGCACCCGACACTGGCAATATGGAAGTGTTTGCCCGCTATGGCACGCCTGAACATCAGGAACAATGGCTGAAGCCTTTGCTGCGCGGTGAAATCCGCTCCTGCTTCGCCATGACAGAACCGGCAGTCGCCTCTTCTGATGCCACCAATATTGAATCATCGATAGTGCGTGATGGTGACGAGTATGTCATCAATGGCCGTAAATGGTGGTCGTCCGGTGCCAATGATCCGCGCTGTAAAGTGTTTATCTTCATGGGCAAGAGCGACCCGAGCAATCCTGACCGCCACAAGCAGCAATCCATGATCATCGTGCCGCGTGATACACCAGGCGTGACTATTTTGCGTGCCTTGCCGGTATTCGGTTATGACGATGCACCGCATGGTCACGGCGAAGTGCTGTTTGAAAACGTGCGCGTTCCCGCATCCAATATCTTGCTGGGCGAGGGCCGCGGCTTTGAAATTGCCCAGGGGCGCCTCGGGCCTGGCCGCATCCATCACTGCATGCGCCTCATCGGTCTGGCAGAACGCGCACTGGAAGATATGTGCAAGCGCTCTTTAACACGCGTGGCCTTTGGCAAACGGGTAGCCGATCAGGGCGTGACACTGGAGCGTATTGCCAATGCCCGCATCCTCATCGACCAGGCACGTTTCCTGGTCTTGAATGCCGCGCAGATGATGGACACGGTAGGCAACAAGGCAGCAGCCAAAGAAATCGCCATGATCAAGGTGGCTGCACCGACCATGGCTTGCCAGGTCATCGACTGGGCCATACAGGCGCATGGCGGTGGTGGCGTGTCGGATGACTTCAACCTCGCTTATTCCTACGCACAGGCGCGCACCCTGCGTCTGGCTGATGGCCCGGATGAAGTGCACAGAAATCAAATCGGCAAGATGGAGTTGAAGAAATACACGGATAAGAAATAATTGGAGAAGAAATAAATTATTAATCGCTTCATGAGTTTGATTGAGCAGTAGTGCAGGGCAGGCCCTTTCCTTTTTGAGGACGGGGCTTTTCCTGCGTTAACTCCCACCTGTTGGCTGACATTTTCAAATTATTCTTATAAATAGAGAGACAAAAATGCGCGACACACCCTGGATCAAGTCTTACCCCGCAGGCGTACACTGGGACGCCGACCTGCCCATCAGCAGCGTGCCACAATTACTGCATGATGCCGTTGCCAAATGGCCAGACTTGCCCGCCCTGGAATTCATGGGCAAGAAAACCAGCTACGCAGAATTACAAAAACTGGTGAACCAGGCCACCAAAGGTTTCCAGCAACTGGGCGTAAAGCCTGGCATGCATGTGGGCCTGTATCTGCCGAATACACCACATTACGTCATCAGCTTCTTTGCGATTTTGCAGGCTGGTGGCACAGTGGTGAATTACTCACCACTGGATGCCGAGAAAGTGCTGGAGCATAAAATTGCCGATAGCCATACCGACATGCTGGTGACACTGGATATGGTCATGCTGTATCCGCAAATGGCCAAGATGCTGGGACATACCCGGCTGCAAAAACTCATCATAGGAAATATCCCGGAGATGACGCCTTATCCGGATGCCGTCAGGGCGAACCTGGACAAGGCAGGCCAGCTCAGCGCAATTCCCGATGATGCGCAGCATTTACTGTTCGCAAAATTGCTGGACAATGATGGCGACTACACCCCCGTCCCGGCAATTGACCCCAAAGAAGCCATCGCTACCTTGCAATATACTGGTGGCACTACAGGTTTACCCAAGGGGGCAATGCTCACGCATGGCAACCTGACTACGGCTTGCAGCCAGATCATGGAAACCACCAATATCGAGCCGCGTGTGCTGGAAGAAGGAAAAGAAAAATTGCTGGCCGTGCTGCCGCTATTCCACATCTATGCACTGACGGTGGATATGTTGTTTGGCATACGCATGGGTGCAGAAATTATCTTGCATACCCGCTTCGATGCCGATGCCGTGGTCAAGGATCTGGCGAATAAAAAAATCACGGTATTCCCCGGTGTACCCACCATGTACACCGCCATTATCAATCATCCGCAGATCAGGGAATATGATCTCAGTGCACTGAAGTTCTGCAATTCCGGTGGCGCACCCTTGCCTACAGAAGTGCTGCAACAATTCCAGTCCTTGACAGGTTGTACCCTGCTTGAAGGCTGGGGTATGACCGAGACTTCACCTACAGGTACATTTACGCCACTGGGTGGTGTGCGCAAGGCTGGTTCCTGTGGTTTGCCTACACCAGGTATTAGCTTCAAATTTGCCAACATTGATGATGCTCGTCAGGAAGTGGCTTTGGGTGAGCGCGGAGAAATCTGCGTGGCTGGCGCGAATATCATGAAAGGCTACTGGAACAAGCCAGACGCTACTCGTGAAGCTTTCACTGCCGACGGCTACTTCCGTACTGGCGATGTTGGTTATATGGATGCGGATGGATTTGTGTACATCGTCGATCGTACCAAGGACATGATCTTATCTGGTGGTTTTAACGTTTATCCACGCAATATAGAAGAAGCGATTTATGAACACCCTGCCGTGGCCGAAGTCAGCGTTATCGGCATCCCCGACGCATATCGCGGACAGGCGGCCAAGGCCTTCATCAAACTCAAGGCGGGGCAGGTAGCCTTCAGTTTTGATGACTTGAAAGACTTTCTCAAGGACAGACTGGGCAAGCATGAAATGCCGCAAGCCATGGATATCCGTGCAGAGTTACCGAAAACCCCGGTAGGGAAATTATCGAAAAAAGAATTGTATGAAGAAGAGGCCAAGAAGAGGGCAGTTGCCTGATCAATTCTTATCTATCTTGATTAAATAAGTTTTTGCGCGTTTCTGCGGCTTTCTGGTTCCCTCCAGGAAAGCCGCAGTTTTTTCATTTCTCCTTGCCAGCTACATTGGCCTTGAGCTGAATTTGCAAAGCCTGCAAATCTTTCGTGCTATGTTCAACAACAATAGTCCTGGTGTCAGTCACCTGAGACTGGCTGCTGACTTGTAGTTCTGGCACGGCTTTTCTTGGCCTTACAGGCTGGGGATGGTGCAGGAAGAACATGGCTTGCTCCTTGAATTTATAGAGCCAGATTGAGACTTAATTTCAGATTTCAAGTGAGGACACTTTGCATGACAGCTGAACGCTTCGCCGACTTTCCCTAAGCGGATCATGAGGTTTGCAATTGCCGCCAGTTCTGACACTGTATATTTTTCCCAGGTCCGTCATCAATTTGGCAGTGACAGTGTAATGGTCGCCCAGTACAGAGCGAAAATAGTGCAAATGTGCTTCACACTCAGGCTGAAAATCAATCTCTATTGTTGCTGCCTTTAGCCAGTCTTCTGGAATACCTTGCTTGTTCATGATTGCACGCAACTTCACTTTATAGTCGTGCATGACAGCATTGAACTCTGAGCTTGCCGGAGTGCAGATGATATTCAGCAAATCCAGCGTAAGCAAAGTAATAGAACGTTCATGTACAAAGTGGCAAAGCTTGCCTATGGCCCAATAGCCTGCAAGATCATTATTGCGGCTGTTAAAGCTATCCGCAATTCCTGCTGCTATCGATTTGAGTTGTCTCCTGCGCGGCATAGGCATCTTTGCATCTTAGTCAGTCTGCTTAGACCAGGTTTATCAGTGCGTTACGCAAATCTGGATAATCAAAAACAAAACCGTCTTCCAATAGTTTTGCTGGCATCACGCGCTGGCCTTCCAGTAATAAATCAGCTTGCTCACCCAGCACAAGGCGCATGGGCCAGCCTGGAGTTGGGAAGAAGCTGGGGCGATGCAAGACACTGGCGGCAATAATACTGAACTGTTTTTGCGTGACTACTTCAGGCGCAGTGAAATTATAAGCACTGTCCAGCGGAAGGCTGGTTTCATGCTGCCACAGGTGGGCAATACCACGCAGCACATCGTGCACATGTATCCAAGATTGCCATTGCCTGCCACTGCCAAGAGCACCGCCCAGACCCAGCTTGATGGGCAGGAGCATCATGCCCAGTGCGCCTTGCTGGCCAAGGACAACGCCGAAACGCATCCTGGCGACCTTGACGCCGTAAGCGCTGGCAAGCTGGTTGGCCTGCTCCCAGTCCTGGCACAGTTCAGACATGAAGATGGATTGTGGGGCTGCGCTTTCAGTCAGCTTCCTGTCATCACCCAATGCCTGTATGCCGTAATAGCCGATGGCTGAAGCTGCCAGCAATAGCCTGGGTTTGCTTTCTGCACGGGCAATCCATTCAATGATCTGTTTTGTCAAACCAGTGCGGCTGTGGCGCAATCCTGCCTTGCGTTTTTCTGACCAACGCCAGCCCAGTATGCGTGCACCTGCCAGGTTGATGATGACATCTACACGCTGATTTGCAGGTAACTCCTGCATCGATGCAATCACTCTTACCCTGCCATCAAACTTCCAGCTTGCCTGTTTTGGGTTGCGGCTGAGTATCGTTACTTGCTGTCCATCGACCAGCAAGGCTTTGACAAGCAAGCTGCCGATAAAGCCGGTGGCCCCGGTGACCAAAATCTGCTCTGATTGATCGCTGAAATGAATTTTGGATACCTGCGTTTCCTTGTCAGCCAGCTTGCTCAGCCGTAGTGCAGCCAGCCCATCACGTATGCCGGAGAGGCCTACGCCTATACCACATAATGCCAGGAATATACTGAGCGAGCCCTGTGGCTGCCACAGCATTTGTGTAGGGGCGGCAAACCACTCAGGTGTATTCAAGATCAACAAGGTGATAAAGGCTCCACCATTAATCGCGAGTACGGTATGTGTCACACGCTCTGTGGCTGGCAGCAGGCGGGTCTGGTCTTCAATCACGAAGTCCCATAAGGTCAGAACGATCTCGACACCAAATACCAATAGCAGGACGATGGACCAGGCACCGTGCCATGCCCATGCTGACAAACCTATGAAGAGCAAACTGTAGATGAGTGCGCGGGTGGCATGTATCCCCAGTTCTGTGCGGGCACTTGCGCGCTGTGGCAAGGCTTCGGTCAGCTCATGGTGGTAGAGGGTATCGAAAGCGCCGAGCAAGCCTTGTGCTGCCATTAATTGCAGGGCGATTAAATGAGTGTTCATGATGCTACCTCAGTATGAATTTCCTTGAATACGCCTATCTGGGTAAAGGTACGGCCAAACAGGGCATGTTTGATTTCTATGCGGATATTGAATTGCTCAGGGTTGTCATTACGATGGCACAGGTAAGTTTTGCCCGGCGTGAAAATACCGGGTATGGGAATGCGATAGCCCAGTACATCCCAGAAGTAACCATCGCTGGTGAAGTAGAGATTACCTTCATGCACGTGCAAGATCAGTTTCATGCCCAGACCCATGCCTACATATTCCAGCACGTCGCCTTTTTCACTTTCCTGCATATACGATGTGAACTGTATCGGTGGCCGGTTGTGCAGGCGGTATATCCTCTGCTTGAAGATGGAAGGGCAATCCGGTTTGGAATACACCATGATATCGACAGGAAAGTCATGATCGGTATAGGGGATCAAGGCCCCGGCTATCATGGGTTTAGTCAGGTGGCCGAGGAGCTTGCCAACTCTTGAACAGCTTAATTCGCTGAGCATTCCTGTGTAGTACAGTGGTTTGTCAGGCGCTGGATTTTTGGCAAACCTGGCCTGGATATCCGGGTGCAGTTTCAACCATTCCTTGCCCAGGATTTTCCTGAATAATTCGCCTTCGGATGGAGCAGGTTTGATGTTCTGGCTCATGCTTTTCTTTCAGTTACAGGTGCATCCATTTTCCATAAGAGCAGCAGAGGAGGGATCATGCTCAATACAGCAAATGCATCTATCCAGACATTGATCAGCATGTCTGCCTGCATGGAAATCAGCATGTCCTGCGGTGCCCATACCAGTATGCCTATCATCAGCCATAGCCAGGCAAAGCGGCTACGGTGTTGATTGCCCAGGTAAATCAACGCACCCATCCACAGGCCTACTGTTTGTACGGTGGCACCAAACAGGCTCATCCACCAGATTTGCATATTGCGTGCCGCATCAGGGGCGGCCTGTGGCCAGAAATGGCTTTCTATGAGCTGGTGATAAATCTCGACCAGACCGGTGCTACTGATCCACGGTAGCAAGAGTCCGATAGTGAAGTGGGCAAAAGCGGCAGCGTACAGCCAGCGTATCAGCCAGGGTCTGAGAGAATTTTGTTGTGCATAAGACATTTATTTTCCTTTATTTCTTTAATTTCTGTCGTTACAGAAATTAAAGATCAAATGAGTGTGTATGTCAAGTGATTTGCGGCATATCTTTCAGGCCTGCCCATGACGTACAATCCACGCAGCATTCATCTTCCACATACCAAGCGCATAAAACATGAAAGTCCTGCTCGTCGAAGACGATCCCATGATAGGTGAAAACATACAGATCGCCCTGGAAAGCGAAGCCAATCTGGTCGATTGGCTTAGCAATGGTGAAGCAGCAGAGGCTGCGCTGCAATTCCATAGCTATGATGTGTTATTGCTGGATCTGAGCCTGCCTCAGCGCGATGGCATGGATATTTTGAAAGCCCTGCGCAAGCGTGGCGATGCCTTGCCCGTGCTGGTCATGACTGCACGCGATGCGGTGCCAGACAGGGTACGCGGCCTGCATGCAGGTGCAGACGATTACCTGGTCAAGCCTTTTGATCTCGATGAGTTGATCGCCCGCATGCATGCGCTGGTAAGGCGCTCGCATGGGCGTACCGATACTTCCTATGTATGCGGCGACGTGGTCGTCAATACTACGACGCGGCAAGTATTTAGCGGTGCAGAGCAGGTCATACTCTCTTCGCGTGAATGGACGATACTTGATGCCCTGGTAGCACGCCCCGGGGCGATATTGTCGCGCAGCCGCCTGGAAGACCAGTTGTTTGGCGCCACCTCAGAGATAGAAAGCAATGCGGTTGAAGTGTATATCCACGGCCTGCGGAAAAAACTGGGTCAAAAATTCATCGTCAATGTGCGTGGCGTTGGCTATATGGTAGAGAAAAGCACATGAAGTCTTTGCGCCTGCAAATGATGCTCTTGTTTGGTATCGCCATTCTGGCTGCGGCAGCCTTGCAGTTTGCCAGTTCGCTGCATGCGGCTATCGGTGAAGCGAACAAGCTGTTTGATTACCACATGCAGCAAATGGCACTGGCCTTGCAGGACGGTGATTTTGACCAGGTTGACTGGCATAATCTGCCTGGCACGGAGATTGATGATTTTGATTTTGTCGTGCAGGTCTGGTCTGAAGATGGTGCCAGGGTTTATCAGTCACGCCAGCACCGCAGCCTGCCCAAGCAGGCGGCTCTTGGCTATTCAACAGTGACGCTGGAAAACGGCGACTGGCGCGTGTATGCCGCAGAAGAAAACAAGCGCGTCATCCAGGTCGCCCAAAAAATGGGGTCACGCAGGGATCGCGCAATATCCTTTGCACTAAGCACCCTGTGGCCAGTGATACCTGTGTCCCTGCTCCTGTTTTGTGCCGTCTGGTGGGGCATCAATTCTGTGCTGGCTCCTTTGAACCGCATAGGTAGCGAGCTGGCCAACCGCAATGCCAATTCCACTGATCCGGTATCGTCAGACGGCGTGCCAAAAGAAGTATCGCTACTGGTGACGGAATTGAATTCTCTGTTGAGCCGCATGGGGCTGGCGATACAGTCGCAGCAGCGTTTTGTTGCCGATGCCGCGCATGAGCTCAGGTCACCCATTACTGCCTTGCGCCTGCAGGTGCAAAATCTCGGCAGGGTCAAGGATGAAAACAGTCATGAACAAGCCATCAATCGCCTGCTCGGCGGTGTCGACAGGGCCTCTCGCTTGGTAGAGCAATTGCTGGCGCTGGCCAGACAGGATCCGACTTCACAAGCCAGCCTGAGCTTTCAAAGCATTACCCTGAACACCTGTATAGAACAGGCTGTCAGCGATGTCATGCCCTTTGCGCAATCCAGGAAAATTACCATCAACGCAGAAATGCATGAACTGTTTGAGCTGCAAGGCGACAGCGAAAGCCTGCGCATCATGATACGCAACCTGCTTGACAATGCCGTGCGCTATATACAGGACGATGGCAGGGTGAAAATCAGTCTCAGTCGTGACAAAGACGGTTTGCGGCTTGACATTCAGGACACTGGCGATGGCATAGCGCCGGAAGAGCGTGAGCGTATTTTTGACCGTTTTTATCGCGTTGCAGGGACGAATAAAAGCGGCAGTGGCCTGGGCCTGGCCATCGCCAAGGCGATTGCTGACCGCCATCATGCCAGTATCAGCCTGGCAGATGCGGAGTTGGGCGGGTTGGAGGTGATTATCCTGTTTCCTGCTTTACATAACCTGCCAGGCTGAAAAAATGCTCACATTCTTGACAAAATACCTTGTTTGATTGGTGGCGGCGCAGTTTTTTAAGATTCGCCTAAGTTTCCTGAGGCAAGATGGCGTTGCTTCATACTACCTGGTAGCGTCTCGCTTATGCACCAGGTTTGAATCGACCAATTAAAATTCAGAGGGTATTTACATGCGTGCAATCAACACAATCAAAAACGCCGCCGGTCTGGCAGCAGTCGCAGTTTTATTGGCAGCTTGCAGTACGCCAATCAAAGCACCTGAGCAAACACCACCACCTCCGCCTGCCAAAAAGGAAGAGCCTGCCGCTAAAAATGATCGTGACATAAAATCCGTCGTCGTAAAAGATGAGCTGGATGATCCTAATAGCCCATTGGCAAAACGCAGCGTCTATTTTGACTTTGACCAATATGTCGTCAAAACTGAATATAGTGGCACGGTTAACGCTCACTCTAAATACCTGAGTTCCAACAAAGGCAAAAAAATCCTGATCCAGGGTAATACTGACGAACGTGGTGGCCGCGAATACAATTTGGCACTGGGACAAAAACGTGCAGAAGCCGTACGTAAATCCTTATCACTGCTGGGTGTGCCTGAGACACAAATGGAAGCAGTCTCTCTGGGTAAAGAAAAGCCAAAAGCCACAGGCAGCGATGAAGCTTCCTGGGCAGAAAACCGCCGTGCAGACATAGTATATTCCGGTAAGTAATTCTTAGTATTGCTAAAACCAGCTTGCATCCGGCTACAAAAATTTGACGCCTGTATGCAAGCTGGTTTTTCTCTATAATGCTGACACAAGATTGTTACGATCTGCTGTTATTGCATAACGCTAGCAATTTTGCGTCAGCCTTATTTGTTTAATTCCGCGACAGAATCGATGTGTCCAGATGTTGAAGCCCAAGCTGTTAGTTGTCCTGATGTTGTACTGTGGCAGCCTGTCTGCCATGCAATTGAGTTCTCAGAACGTCATTGTTGTTGATGAGCGTAATGGTCAGGTTTTGCTGGAAAAAAATGCCGATGTGGTCGTACCCATTGCCTCACTGACCAAGCTCATGACGGCTATGGTACTGCTCGACAGCAAAGCCAATATGGATGAGAAAATCTCCATAGAAGAAGAGGATAAAGACCAGCTCAAGCACAGCCGCTCGCATGTCCCAATAGGCTCAAGCCTGACGCGCAGGGAAGCTTTGCAACTGGCACTGATGTCTTCCGACAACCGTGCCGCCGCTGCATTGTCCCGCACTTACCCTGGCGGTCAGGGCGCATTCATGGTGGCCGTTAAATCCAAATTGCTTGCTTTGGGTATGGGACATACCGTCATTCGTGAAGCGACTGGCTTGTCGCCAGAAAATACCTCGACAGCAGCTGACCTGGTTAAGATGGCGCAAGCAGCATCACGCTATCCAGAAATTGCCGACATCACGACCGACAGTGAAGACAGCGTCACCCTGAAGAATGGCCTCAGCCGTGAATTTCATAACACCAATCGCCTGATCGGTAAAAAGGGCTGGGACATCCTGTTGTCGAAAACCGGGTTTACCAATGAAGCGGGTGCTTGCCTCATCATGCGTGTCAAACTGGCCGGTAAAAAAGCTACCATGATTTTACTGAATGCCAGAGCAGGATCAGCACGCTGGACGGATGCCTTGAATATTGGAAAGTTGCTGGGCTATAAAGAAGAAATTAAAGCCAAGGTCGTCAGAAGACACAGGCGCCATCGCTGAAGCGCTTTCAGTAAATAACATTGTGCTGGTTTGATGGCATGTGAAATTTCAACGGGCATGCTAGCATGCCTGTTCTTCTATGAACCCTGACAGGTAAAACATGTCCCGCTTAGTCGAAATCCGTACTTATCGCCTCAAACCCGGCGTTGCCGATGCCTTTCATCACGCCGTTCATACAATTGCTGTGCCCATGCTGAAAAGCAGGAATATGGATGTCGTAGCGTATGGACACTCCGACCATGAAGAAGCGACGTATTACATGATACGTTCTTATGCCAGCCGTGCCGCTTTGGAAGCAGAGCAAGATGCCTTCTACAGTTCCAGTGCATGGAAAAATGGTCCCAGGGCAGAATTGGTCGACCGCATTGAAACCTATATGAATACCCTGATCTGGTTGTCGGACGAAGCTGTCGACAGCATGCGTGAGCTCAACAAGGCTTAGATATCAAGTACAAGATAAGACAAAAACAAGACCACAAATCCTGCTGATTGAATGCAGGCTTTAAGCAGAGCTATTATCCTGGTCAAAAGTCTGCCTCGATAATTTAATTTTCTCGAAATTCTTTTCCGCCCAATTCACCAGCGCGCCCATAGGTATCATGACCGAGGCACCGAGCGGTGTCAGTTCATATTCCACGCTGGGTGGTTTGGTCGGGAACACTTTACGGCTCAATAAACCATCCCTCTCCAGATCACGCAAAGACTGCGTGAGCATACGCTTGGATATGTCAGGCACCTGTTTATGCAATTGACTAAAGCGCAGAGGGCCATCTTGCAGCGTCAGCAAGATCAGCGGCGTCCATTTGGTGCTGATATGGTCGAGCACATTCCTGACCGGGCACATCGCAGTATCAAAATCCGATGCCATTCCCACTGCTTTAGATGGGTTCACTTTGGGTAACCTTGACACGAAAAACTGCCTCCTTACAATTTTTAGACATAGTCTCTATTATAGACCTTGATTCGGCCTCTGTTGCGAGCATGTCGAAATAAAGGAGAGATTTTGTCATGAGAAAACAGATACGAGAACAGATACATCGCTTCAAGAAAAGCCTGGTTTTGGGAGCAATGGTGGCATTTACGCTAACTACATTGTCGATTACCTTGTCGCCCAACAGCTACGCCCAGGAGCCGGTCATCGCAGTTAATAATCCTGATGCGCTGTTCAGTAGCAGCGATCCCAAGCTGCATGCCAACAAGCAGGTGGTCTATCACATCGTGAAAGACTTGCTGGAAGCCGGGCACTGGGAACTGGCAGACAAGTACCTGTCCAAGCGCTACCTGCAGCACAACCCGAATGCGGCGTCCGGCCTGAATGGCGTGGTCAGGTATTTTGTCGAGGTAAGAAAGGTCCAGGCCAGACCTATACCGGAGAAGATGACAAAACCTGTAGTTGCCGTCATTGCCGAAGGTGACCTGGTAACGGTCATGTATCCCTTGCCAGTCAGGGATAAGGTCACCGATCAGCTTTTATACACAACCACCTGGTTTGATACCTGGCGGATAGTGGATGGCAAGGCAGATGAACACTGGGATTCTGCGCTTAAAAATTGATTGATATTGATGAATGTTGACGAATTTTGATCTAACAGGAGAAGTAAAAATGATCGCAGTTACAGGTGCAAGTGGGCAATTGGGACGGTTGGTGATACGGGCTTTGTTGGACGCAGTTCCGGCCAATCAGGTTGTCGCCATCGTAAGGAATACCAGCAAAGCAGAAGATTTGCGCGTTGTTGGTGTGCAAATTCGCCAGGGTGATTATAGCAAGCCTGAGACATGGGGTGCTGCCTTGCAGGGTGTGAAAAAGCTTTTGCTGGTGTCTTCCAGCGAAGTCGGGCAAAGGCTGGAGCAGCACAAGAATGTGATCCTGGCTGCAAAAAATGCGGGAGCGGAATTAATTGCCTACACCAGCATCTTGCATGCAGATAGCTCACCGCTGGTGCTGGCCAAAGAACATATAGAGACAGAACAATTGATACGCGGTAGTGGCCTGCCTTTCGTTTTCCTGCGTAATGCCTGGTATATAGAAAACTATTTTTCTGCAGTGGGTACAGCGCTGCAAACCGGCAAGGTATTTGGTGCGGCTGGTGATGGTAAATTCTCGGCAGCTTCCCGCGTTGATTTCGCGGCAGCAGCAGCGGCTGTGCTGACTGGTAATGAGCAGGCCGGTAAAGTTTATGAGCTGGCTGGTGACCAGGCATTTACCCTCAGTGAATTAGCCGCTACCTTGTCAGAACTGTCGGGTAAGCCAGTTGACTATGTGAATCACACTGAGACTGAATATAAAGACCTGCTGGTGTCGTTTGGTTTGCCAGAAGGCTTTGCGTACATTCTGGCGCAGTCAGATACAGGCGCGGCGCAAGGTGGTTTGTATGATGCAGGCGGTCAGCTGAGCAAACTTATACGGAGACCAACGACTACTTTGCAATCGATATTGAAAGCGCATTTGTCATCCATTTAGTACAGTGTCGATTGGTCTGAATAAAGTGCGCCGGTGAAGCTGCAATTGTCAGCATTTCACCGGCGACTTCATCTTCGATACATCCTTTCTCAATCAGCCAAAAGGGCATTCACTTTACTTACCCATACTGTTGGATATTTAGTTGGCGCTTCCAGATGTTCGCCTTCATATTCCCAGAAAGTTTTTGCTGCGGTGGCATTGGCATACACCAGTTTTCCCTGGCTGATGGGGATGGATGTGTCACCAGCAGAATGCACTACTAACAGTTTGGCCTTGCCTATCTCCTTGATATCTTCTCTGGCCGAATAAGGCGAGATCAGGCTCGCACGTACAGCTTCTTGCATCTCTTTCGGAACATTGGCAACGGCGATATCTGTGAATGAACTCAAGCCACCATCCAGCACCAGCGCATCAATTTTGCCCGCATTTTTTTTGCTCAGATGCGTTGCAATCTGGCTGCCCATAGATGCACCGATGACTATCAATTTTTTACCCTTCAGCTCAGGTTTTTGCAGCAATTGATCGAACACCAGTTGACCATCGGCGGCGATATTCAGATGGGTAGGCTTACCTGTCGACAGTCCATAGCCGCGAAAATCGATCATGGCTACCTGAAAACCATCTTCTACCAGAGGTCGTATGAATTTAACGTAATGCGAGACATTGCCACCTGCACCGTGAAAATAAATGATGGTAGCCTTGGCTGCCTGCTGCGGTTTGATCCAGACGCCGGTGACTTCATCATCGCCTGCTTTAAAGCTCAAATTATCGTAGTTCAGGCCCTCGACTTTTGCCATCACTTTGGACGGGAAATAAAACCTTTCATCAGCTTGCGCGTATGCAGTGGACTGGACGGTGAGTGCAGCGATCAAGGTAAGTGTAGCCAACATCAATTTTTTCATCATGCGTCTTTCTATCTATCATTTCAATACGGATGCCTGGCCCGCGAAACGAGCACGGGTAAGTGGGATTTTGCAGGCGCATCATTTACTTGCTGCAAAAACCACATGCTAATGTAGATAAGATAGCTGGCTGCACTAATGTCGCCAAGTGCTAGTTTTGCTGGTTTATGGCCGCGGTTTATGGCGTCAACGGGAATTCGCCAGCCAGGCTTTCACCTCTGGCAGACGGAATAAGGCATTTGTTGCAGCACATACCCTGATGAATAAGCATGGATATGTGCAGTGCTTTGCTAGCGTGCAAAGCTGTTGCTGCGCTTGATTTTGTTCTGTAACTGTAGCAGGCCATAAATCAGGGCTTCGGCAGTCGGCGGGCAACCTGGGATATAGATATCGACCGGTACGATACGGTCGCAGCCACGCACGACGGAATAAGAGTAGTGGTAATAGCCACCGCCATTGGCGCAAGAACCCATGGATATCACATAACGTGGCTCTGCCATCTGGTCATAGACTTTGCGCAAGGCCGGTGCCATTTTATTGGTGAGTGTGCCAGCAACTATCATCAGGTCAGCGTGACGCGGGCTGGCGCGTGGCATGAAACCGAAACGGTCCATGTCATAACGGGCACTGGCGGCCTGCATCATTTCTACTGCACAACAGGCAAGGCCAAACGACAGATACCACATGCTGTTGCTCTGCACCTTGTTCATCAAATCATTGACGTTGGTGAGGATGTATGAATCCTGAAACAAACCTGTTTGCTCTTCCATGGATGGGGCTCCTTCTTTGAGATGCCCCGATTATGCATTCAGGCGATGATATGGTCTTGTACCGAAACGACATTGATTTCGTCAGAGGGAATAAACAATTTCCCCAATTCAGCTTCATTAAAGCTGAATGCCCAAAGTGCAGGATCTTGTGCTGCAATCCCACGCATGAGCTGGGCTGGTGTATGGCCGGTAAACCGGACAAAGTCGTGGTTCATGTGTGCCTGGTCGGCATAGCCAAAACTCATAGCGCATTCTGCCCAGGTCTTCGCTGGTAGTCTACCCAGCATGACTTGCATCAGGGATGCGCCGTAGCGTAAATGCTGTTTGTAACTGCGCAAACTGAGGCCAAAGCTGGCCAGAAAGCGCCTCTCAAATTGGCGTGCACCTAAACCCAGGCTGTCAGCCAATTCCTGTGCTGGTTTATTGATCCAGTGATAGGGAATGACCAGCGGAGCAATGCGAGGTTTTTCAAGCAAGCGCAAGCGTAACAACATGCTTTGTACTACATCCAATTGGGCTGCAGTGCCGCAGGCGGCATCCAGTTTTTCATTCACTTCCGTGTAGTGGGACAGTGGCAACACATCGGCCAGATTGATAACGGCGTCGCTAAATTCGTCTACAGGGTAACCTAGTATATTGCTGAGTTTCCCAGGGCGAAAAGTCGTTGACATGAAGCGTGAGCCAGGCTGGGCCTTGCCTCGCGAACGATGCCTGTTGGGGCCGACGATGGCGAAGCGGAACAGGGCCTGCCCATCTTCCATTTCCATCGCACCACTCAAAACGACGATCAACATCGGTAGTGGGCTGGCTGGCACGGTGTACCAGCACGATGGCACGTCCTTGACCAGAAAATGCATGCAGACATCCGCCAACAAGGGATGTGGGGCAAGACTGGCATGTGGTAAAGAAGAATCTTGCAATTGACGCTAGCTCTTATTGCGAAAGAAATTATCGCTATTGTAGCCTGTTTGCTTTTTGGGGTTTAACTAGGTGGCCTTATTCACTCTTGACTGCTTGCTCCTCGGCTTGATCTGGCTGGATATAACAGGTAGCGGGTAGTGCATTGGGCTTTATTTTATAAAGATAAGCTGCAGCCGGAGTCTGGGGAGTTGGTTTTAATTTTATAGTCTTGAAATAGCGTCTTCTCAAGTCGGCATTGGCGCGCAGATTCAGTGGGATATCTTTGAGGAGCAGCAGCGGATTGGCAGCGATGGGTGCAAAGTCTTCACCAGGGCGATATCTGGAAAAAGCAAAACCCAAACGCTTTACATACACGGGGAACATGGTCTTGCTTTCTTCCATGCCACAAGCCAGCAAGACTGCAATGGCCTGGTGCCGGGCAGATGCCTTCCATTTGCTGCTCTCGTAATAATACAAACCGGCATCATCATAATTTTCTATGGTGCGCCAACTGGTTTCTGGTAAATGACGAGTCAGTTTGAGTGCGGCTGCATTGAGTTGCAATGCCTTCTTCTGATTGCGATTCTTTTCAAATGCACTCATGGCAGCATCGCGCAGTTTGTCTGCCCTGGTTTCAATCGCTACCTGTGATGCATGGCAAAACAAGGGAAGACAAAGTGCGAGAAAGAGCAAGGATTTTCTCATAACGAGATTCTTTTAAGGGTCAGTATTTCAGTATTATAGACCCTGAACCCACAGGCATAGAGCAAGCCTTGACCCTTGAATGTGCAGAGGCTAAGCATGGTAATTAACAGTCTATAGTCGTGATTAAGGAGGTGCTAGAACAAGCTTAGATACTCCAGCGATTTTTTCCACTGTGCTTGGCCCGGTACATGGCATCGTCAGCACGGCGCAGCAAGTCGTCCAGATCTGATTCTTCATTCCCATTTTCATGGATAGCAAGACCTATGCTGGTGGTAATACTGATTTGATGCTCACCCAGTGAAAAACGGTCTTGCATGGATTTGATGATTTTTTCTGCTACTTCGCGCGTGTCGCGTTCAGGATTGTTCAAGCCTTCCAGGATGATGGTGAATTCATCGCCGGCAAGACGAGCGACGGAGTCGGTTTTGCGTACTGCCAGACACAAACGATTGCCAAACTCTTTCAGTAACTCATCACCTGCATGATGACCCATCGTGTCGTTGATGCTCTTGAAGCCATCCAGATCAAGAAACATCACTGCCAGTGCACTGCGTGTCCGGCTGGCACGCAGCATTGCACCTGATAATCTATCCATGAACAGGGCGCGATTGGGCAGGCCGGTCAACACGTCATACTGTGCCAGGAAAATCAATTTTTCCTCGAATTGCTTGCGCTCGGTAATGTCCCTGACTACGCCAGCAAAAATCCTGCGCGTATCAAACTGGATTTCACTGACCGTCAATTCCAGCGTGAATTGTGTGCCATCCTTGCGCAGCCCGGGCAATTCAATTTTGGGGCGGCCTATAACCTTGCTTTCTCCGGTTTGCAGATAATGTTGCATGCCTTGTTGATGGCGTTGCCGCATGTCGACTGGCATCAGGATCTGCAGGCTTTGCCCTATCACTTCATCTGGCTGGTAACCGAAAATCATGGCAGCGGCGTTGTTGAATGATTCAATATTACCTTTGTCGTTGATGGTCATGATACCTTCGCCAACACTGCTGAAAACCGTACTCATTTCCAATTGCTGCTCTTTTGCATGATTCTCAGAATCTGTCAGGCGTTTGGTCAATGGCTTGATCTGTGAACGCATTAATAGCACACCCATTGCCAGTATGAACAGCAATGCTGGCACCACGGATTTTAATTGTGCACGTATGGCAGCATATAACTCAGTCGTGTCTTGCTTGACCACCAGTCCCAGGTTTTTTTGTAGAGGGGCAAAGGCAGCCATGACATTATGGCCCTTATAGTCCAGGGTAGCGACCAGACCCGCTTTGCCATCAATGGCGAAACTCATGGGCAGGGGCTGGCCCGCAATATTGATTTTGCTGATTGTATAGCTCTTGCTTTGCCGTGCTGTCGGCAGACAGGTAAGGGTGTTGCCAGTACCTGCGCAAAATGCTATTTCACCAGTAGTACCAAGCCCGTTCAAGTCAAATAGCTGGGCTTGTATGAGTGGCAGGCGTTGATTGAGGTGCAGGCGTGCGAAGGAGATATTGTCTTTTCTTAAAGCTGTGTTTGTATGCAGCGTCAGTTCGGTATCCCATTCCAGTTCCGAAGTCAGATCGTCGGCATTCGCCAGGAGTAGCCTGGTACTGGCAGAGGTATTTTTCGCACCCAGGTGCAAGAGTACTTTGCCGTCAAGAGTGATGATGGATGCACTGCGCACGCCAAGATTTCTCATGCTGAGTAATTCTGACTGGATTTCTGCAAGGGCAGCTTTATTCTCCGGTTCAAGAGCCAGCTTATACGCCGGGGCCAGCAAATGCGTATTGTTGGCGATGCGGTCATTGCTGCTCAATGCCTGTGTCAATTCCGTGCGGATTAAATTGCGTTGATTATCCAGTTTGAACTGGAGTTTTTCGCGCAAAGAATCTTCCAGTATTGCTTGCTGAAACACGAAACCAGTCAGGCCCGCTGTCAGGGTCGCAACGCATAAAATCGCCGCACTCATAAAACTGATTTTTTCATCGAGTTGAAAAAAGCGCTGCATATGACGGCTATTGGTATGATGCCAGTTGGTCCATAGTGCGACCCCTGTGGCTATCATGCCTATTGCAGTATGGATTGCCATGCGGGCTGAACGTGCCCAGCCAAACAATTGGTCAGGGGATAGCAGGTATCCAATTAATCCGGTCAGGCCGATTGCCAGTACAAGAAAAATCAAAATCTGAAAACAGAGCTCTTTTGCTTTGCTATCAATACGATTTAGTAAACATAAACCGATGCCAGTGAACATGAAGCCAAGTGCTGTATTTGGCGCCATTCGCCCAGGGCGAATATTTCCATCGTGTAGCCAGGTGTGCAAAAAACCCCAGTCTATGTGCAGATTGATATCGAAAAGATGCTCGATTAAAACCAGTCCACATAAACTGAAAAGCAGGATGCCGACACAGGGCTGTATGAGCTTGAGCTGTTTTTGTAATAATCCAGGGAGCGCCAAAGCCAGGCCAGCCAGCGCAAAGCAGAGTGCGGTATTGAATACCATTGCCACAAAACCGAGACGTATTTCTACCATGGGCCGGACTTGCAACAACCAGCCACTCATGACGATCAGCCCAAGTGCCAGCAGCGCGAGTCCGAGAAACGTCGACAGGGATAATATGGGAGGAAATGCCTTGAAAGTATCGCCTCGTGATTTTTGTATATTTTTATTCACTTGGTTGTTTTGCTGTTCTTACATTAAAAGCGTATTTTTTTTGGTATCTGCTTTTAATTCATGGTAGCTCATTTTTTGATGAAAATAACAGAGTTCACAATGGTTAAAACAGCGCGATCCTGACAGCCTTTTCTATGTAGGTGAATAGAGACGGAGCCGGGTTGAAAAACATATGCAAATGTTTTTTTGACTAGGATTTTTGTTAACCTGAGTTGTTAATCTGAGTATCGCAGGACAAGGCTGGTGCTGCCTCTTAGCGGATATCGCGTGCAATTAACATGGAATACGAATGTAAATGACAAGAGGTTTGCATATTGCTACGAAATTGACTTCGGGCCAACGTGAAAACTGCATTCTCCTTGCTCGCCCCCTTCGTTTACAGCCAACCCTGATCGCGCGCCAGACGGTATGCATCTACGCGATTTTTTGCATGCAGTTTGCTGATCGCTTCTGACAGGTAATTGCGCACGGTACCTTCAGACAGATGCATGAGTTTGGCAATTTCTGTACTGCTGGACCCTGTGCCTGCAAGGCGCAGTACCTGACGTTCGCGTTCGCTCAGCGGGTCTTGTTCGCCACCCCAGCTTTCCATTGCCAGCTCTGGCGCAATGGCGCGGCCACCGCCATGGACTGTGCGTATGGCTGCCGCCAGCGTGTCGGCTGGCGCATCCTTGAGCATATAACCACGTACGCCACTGGCCATGGCACGGCGCAGGTAGCCGCTGCGGGCAAAGGTGGTCAGGACGATGACTTTGCTGGCCAGTTTTTTTTCTGCTATGGCTGCCGCCAGTTCCAGCCCTGACATGATGGGCATTTCTATATCGGTGACGAGTATGTCTGGCTGTTCTTTTTCACATAGTGCCAAAGCTTCCTGGCCATTTTTTGCCAGGGCGATGACTTGCAGATCGTCCTCCAGTCCTAGCAAGGCGGCCAGCGCACCAGATACCAGGGCCTGATCTTCGGCGATGATGATGCGTATCATGTTTCTTCTTTCATGGGCAAAGATAATTCCAGATGTAATCCTGTAGAAGTTGACGACGTATTGACCTGCAAGTTACCTCCCAGGGCTTGTACCCGTTCACTCATGCCTTTCAAACCGCTGCCTTTGCGTACAACATCCGTTTTCCCGGCGACGCCATTGTCGCTGATTTTTAGTACGACATGAGTATCTTGCCGGTAAAGCATGATATGACATTGGCTGGCCTGGGCATGCCGTATGATATTCGTGATGGCTTCACGCACTGCCAGCGCCAGAACATTTTCATGCGCAGATGGGATAGTGAATTGCTCAATCTCACAGATTAAAGTTACTTGTGCAGCATCCAATGTTTTTTTCGCCGATTGCAACTCATACCCCAGGCCAGTGGCACGATAACCAATGACGGCTGCGCGCACTTCTGCCAGCGCTTGCCTTGCCGTGTGTTCTATATCATTGATTTCTTTTTTACATGCCTCTGGATTTCTATCCAGCAGCTTGCCTGCCAATTCGGCTTTCAGAGTAATCACTGACAGAGTATGACCAAGCAAGTCGTGCAAGTCTCTGGCGATACGTTCGCGTTCAGCCAGGGCCGCCAGATATTCAACTTCTTCCTGTTTCTTGAGTAGGGTTTCATTGCTGCGTGCTAAGCGTTCGCCGATGATGGCACCGACACCGCTGGGTATGCTGAAGATAAGCGCCGGTATCCAGAAATAAGACTCCAGTCGCATCAGTGCACTGGCGACGACAATCACGATGCCGATAACACCTAATGTCACATAGGCCCTGCGTGTATCTGGCAGGCGCGAACACATGGTGGCGGCAAATATGCAAAAAGTGGAACCACCATAATTGTAAGGTGCCCAGATAATGCCAAAGCTGCAAATCAATACTATGCAGGCATAAATACGCCAGTCGGAATACCAGAAGCTATAAAAGTAAAAAGGCAGGAACACCAGCAAGCTCAATGCCAGATAAACTAATTCTTTGCTGGTGGGTGTTACGTACAAATACTTCCAGCCAAAAATGGCAAAAGAGAGCAGCCAAAAGTAAGGCGCTTTGCCATAGCGCGCTGGCACCCAGGGGAAAGAGAGTCTTGATAAGAATGATGTGGTCACGGCTTTGCCCTGAGTGCTTGCTTAAGAATGCAGCATTATTCCTTTAAAAGGCGGATATCTGCAATTTCAAATTGAAATTCTCCGGTTTGTGGCCCGGCATTGAATGCGAGAATACTGATGATGCTGGGGTCCATGCCCTTGAACCTGGAAAAAGGGATAGAGACTTCCTGCCATTCTGCCGTGGTTTTGAAGCGGACTGACACAGGGATGTAACTACCCTGTACGCTGATCGCGACGCTGTAGTCTTTGCCATCACCTTTGACGCGGAATTTAAGTGTGTCAGCAGCACTCAGATTGGCGGCTTCCATCGGTGCATTACCGGGTAAGAAAGCCAGGCCTGCCCAAGGATACGCGAAGCCGGCATTGATGCTGCCTGAGATCGATACTGCGTTTGCCGGAGTATCCGCATCCTTCGTCGGTTCAAGCAGTTTGATCGTCACGCTGGATTTGCCACCCATGGGTGCATCGGTGGATGGATGCCAGCCAAAGCCAAAAGGACTGGCCAGTTTGTCTTTGCTGAACAGGCTGATTCTGCCATCTGCCGGTATTTCCACCAGCAGATTTTTTTGCGCATTTTGTTTTGCGACTTCCTGTCGTTTCTGCTCACGTTGGGCAGTCACCCGTTCACCGTCCTTCCATACCTCGACGATATTGCGTGTACTGTTGATGTCCTTGTCTGGCTCGCCTTCGACCAGCAAGAGATCTGCCTTGTAGCCATTGGCGATGCGACCCCGGTCTTTCAACCTGAAGGCATTTGCAGGGACTGACGTCGCGGCTGCCAATGCTGCAGTAGGGCTCATGCCAGCGTCAACCAAAGCAACAAGTTCATGATGCAGGCTGATACCATATTGGGTGCCGGAATTGCCTGCATCCGTGCCAGTCAGTATGGGGACGCCAGCAGCATGCATGGCTGTCGTCATCATTTTGGGTACTTTAAGTAAATCGACATCTGGCTTGGGACCATAAGGCGTATTCAGTGCTTGCATTTGTGATTTGCTGAGCAAGCTGGTCATGCGCTTGTCTGACAATACATCCTGTTCTTTCATGCCTGCCATGCTTTCCAGTACCGCAAAAGTGGGGATGACGAAAGCATGTCTGCTTTTCGCACTCTTGACCAGGTCGCGCATGTCCTGGTCGCTGATTTGCCTGTCGTTAAACAGGTGCACCAGACCATCTGCGCCGGCAGCCAGCGCATCCTGTGCTTCTTTCAGCGTACCTATGTGCACTACCGCCAGCTTGTTGCGCAAGTGCGCAGCTTTGACCAGGGCTTTGACGGTGGCTGTATCCAGGCTATTGAAAGGACGCTTGTCACTGCCATGCTCAATCACAATCTTGATGAAGTGAGAACCTTCAGCAATGCGGGCATCTACCCAGGCTTGAGCTTCTTCCGGTTTGGTCAGCGTGGGTATGGTCATGCCATATTCGGTACCGTGACCACCAGGAGCGGTTGCCAGTATGCCTGCAGAAATGATGTCGGCACGGTCCCGGTTTTCACCCTTACGCATTTTTTCATTGATGGCCTTTACCAGCGTGACATTGCTGAACATATCGATTTGCGTGGTCACACCGTATAGCAGCGGTAGCTCCTGGTCCTGGTATGCATGCACATGGGCGTCAATCAGACCTGGCAGCAGTGTGCGGCCTTTGCCGCTGATGATGGTGGTATCTGAAGCTGGCTTGCCAGTGAAATTACTATCCTGGATTTTGCCATCGACGATGAAGACATTCTTATCTGTCAGGATTTTTTGACCGTCAAATACACGCACATGCTCAATCAGAAAACTTGCTGCCGTTGCCGGGAAATGGACACAGCCAGCGCAAACAGCCAGTGTCAGGGCGAGTGTGGTTTTGTGCATTTATTACTCCTTGTTGATGTATGTCGCCATCTTGCCTTGTCCTGCCTGGCTGGCACAGAAGCAAATGCCATCAGTTTGATGTGACATTTGTCATATAAGTGCATACATGTGCGTGCTTAATTAATCTGCCGCGCAAATAAAAATCCCGCAACGTGTGCGGGATTTTCTGAGGCAAGCACAAGCAGTTTATGGTGCAGTACACAGACAATGTGTCAGCGCTGTAAAGCCTTTACCTTCTTTATTAACTTCTGCAAGCCAGCTCAGGTCTTTCAGCACCTCGCTTGCGGCCGCTGGTGGCAAGCCAGTTGGTACAACGGCGAGTTTGAAGTTGTCATGCAATACCCTGGCGGCGGTAGCATCAAAGATACTCAGGAGGCGGTCTATCTTCGATGGTTCACGTTCTATATAGCTGATGCGATAATCATTGCCCAGTTTGGCGCGGGTAGACGCTGATTTCAGTGCATCGCCAAAATTACCTATGGTATCAACCAGGCCTCTTTCTTTGGCTTGTATGCCTGTCCAGACACGTCCCTGGGCAACTTCATTGATTTTCTCAGGCGTGGTTTTGCGTGCTGCCGCTGCCTTGGAAGTGAAGTCTGCATAAGTGTGGTCTATGCTGCTTTGCAAGACTTGGGCAAAACGTGCATTGAAAGGACGCAAAGGATTGAAAGGATCTGCCAGCCATGTGGTTGGTGAGCCAGCAGTGTGCACGCCGAGTTTGTCGGCAGCCTTGTCGGCGGACGGCAAAATGGCGATGACGCCGATGGAGCCGGTAATCGTGGCTTCATCTGCAATTACTTCATCGGCAGCCATGGAAATCCAGTAACCACCTGATGCCGCGACATCGCCCATCGAGACGATGACGGGTTTGCCTGCCTTGCGGGTCAGCTCCAGCTCCCTGCGTATCAGTTCAGAACCAAAAGCACTGCCGCCTGGTGAATCAACGCGCAGGACGAGGGCTTTGATGCTGTCATCTTCGCGTGCCTTGCGTATCATTTGCGATGTTGACAAACCACCGATAGAACCCGGAGGTGCCACGCCCTCGCTTATTTCGCCTGCTGCGACGATAACACCGACGGCATCGCCAAAGGCCTTGGTTTTGACTCTGGCCAGGTAGTCGTCAAAAGAAATCTGACGGAAGGTTTTGATCTGCTCATCCTTGATGCCGCGCTTGAGCATGATTTCACGCAATTCATCACGGGTTTTCAAACCATCGACCAGCTTGGTATTGACGGCCAGTTTGGCGATGTCACCGCCAGCAGCAACCAGCAGTTTGCTCAGGTCGTTGATGCCGCGCATGATGTCGCCTTCAGGCAGTTTGCGGGCTTTTTCTACGTCGGTGGTATAGGTTTTCCATAAACCATTGTACAAATAACTTTCTGCTTCAGCAGCTTCTTTTGAGGGGCCATTGGCAACATAGGGTTCGCCAAAGCTTTTGAAATTGCCGGCTTTGAGTACGTTGACTGTGACGCCAACTTTGTCGAGGGCATCGCGATAATAATTACGGTATTTGCCAAAGCCGGTAATCATCACTGTGCCCATAGGGTGCAGGTAGACTTCATTCGCATGGGAAGCCAGATAGTATTGACGCTGGTCAAAGCTGGAGCCCCAGGCCACGACAGTTTTGCCGCTAGCTTTGAAGCGGTCAATGGCGGTTGCCACTTCACGCAAAGTAGCCAGACCAGCGCCGCCCATTTCGTCCAGCAGCAATACTGCGCTACTGATTTGCGGGTCTTTGGCAGCCTGACCAAGCACAGCCAGAACATCGCGCAATTGCGTCGTTTTTTTGCTGTCGCCCCTGGCTTCTGCCAGCAATGCTTCGCGCGGGCTGCTTTCATGCTGTTCGACCAGCGTGCCTTTGAGGTTCAATATCAGGGCAGTTTTGTTTTCTATTTTTTTAACCCCACTACTGAAAATATTGACAATGATAGCGATCAGGATAGCCAGGATCAGCAAGTTGAAAAATACCCTGCGGCTGAAATCCAGCGCATTCCAGAGATACTTGAACCCTTTTCCTATCCAGCGTAGTGGAGTAAAAGCCATAACAAATTTTCCTAATGTAACAATAGAACTGAATTATTCAGGCCAGATGGTTTTTAATAACTGGGCCAGATGAGCACCTGCACGAGCCAGCGCATCTTCTTTCATATTCAGCATGGTTTTTTCATATTCGAGTGGTAAAGCAATAGACCAGCTATTACCCTTTTGGTTCGGTGTGCTTTTGCTGAATTGTGTACCGGCAAACAAAACTTTGGCATCACGGATGGCATCATTCGCCCACAAGACGGGCAATTCTTCGATAGCGCCATTAGTTGGCACGACCGCTTTTGCCTTTTTGGTCAACGCATCATTCATGCGGCCACGTTTGAATTGCTGTGGCAGATCATCCCACATGGAGTGCAGATTGCCACAGGGGCATTGCAGGGCATTGCCGCCTACTGTATTGCTGCCACGGTCATACTGACCTTCATCAGGATTAACGACCTTGCCGTCAGCATTCAGGAAGATGGAGCCTACATGCAGAGGCTGATGCAGGTCGCCGACATAGTGGGTCAATAGCATCAGGGCTTCTTGTTTGTCTTTGAAATTGAAGGGGGCAGGTTGAGGCTTGCCCTGCAAGACCAGGACAGCGGCGCGTATGGCATACACCACATCATGATCACTGGTGCCTACATAGCCCAGTTTGTACTGATCATGCTGCAAGGCCACGTCTGCATAATGATATTGCTTGTGGCAGTTCTCTTCATCAGAGGCCGGGTTACAGTTTGTGTTATTGCGTTTTACATAGTCGGCCATGGCTGCGATGCCTGCTGCCGTCTCGAAAGATGCACATTCAGGGTAGCGGCCAGTAGAGGTATAGGCAAAATCCTTGTCCGGTGCGATACCTTTGACGCAATCACCCCATACAGCTATTTTTTCCAGCGTATTGTCACCCAGCAGGGTTTTTACCTGGACACCGGCTTTGCTGCCTGCCAACAGGTTTTCAGCAATGGCACCTACCGTCTGGTGGCCATCGGCACCCCAGGCAAAACTCAGTTGCGGCAAGCTGGCTATTGCCAGCATGAAAGCGGATATCAGTAGCTTTTTCATAGAAATGTCAGATAAGGAATAATCAATAAGGAGTAATCAATACCAAAGATGGTCGTCATTCTGGTGGTTACGATGGTAAACCGCAAAGATGACGAGGATATAGCAAACCAGCTAAATTGTGTGCAGATCAGATATTGTGAAGATCAGAACGCATATTGCAGACGCATGCTGAATACGCCCGCATGCCGGGTATTAAGCTTGCCCATGACATAAGAAGCTTCATACTTGATGGCTTGCTTACTGTCTGAGGTATTTCCCAGCTTGAAACTGCCAGAAATCATGGGGCCTGCACGGTGCGATTGCTGGGCCCTTGCCGACCAGTTATCCCAGTCGCCTAGTTCACCAAAGCCCTGCAAACCAAATTCAAGCTCGGGCCGCAGACGGTATTTGCCTTGCCACTGGTATTTCATTTGCATGCGGCTTGCTGGCGTGACGCGGTAAGTCCTTTCCAGAAACACATTGGCATTCACCTGCATCCGGCCAAACTCAGTCTGCATGGCAGGGCCAAATTCAAAGTCCACGCCACGGCTGCTGTCTGTATTCTTGTTTAAACTGGTATGTAGAGCCAGATCAACAGGATATTGCCCATGAGTAAGAAGGAAGTCGTTTTGCCAGGTCCAGGCGCTATTTGCCAACGAACTTGCGCCACGCTTTGCCCAACTGACATAGACCTCGGTATACCAGGTCTTGTTGGGCATATAGCTGATGCCCAGTTCAGGCACGGTTGAAGTTGCCCGGTTTTCAGGAAAAGAAGACCAGGATTTGAAGTCTATGGTCTTTTCCCCCTCATTTTCATAGATACTGACCAGATAATAGCCAGAACCCGCCTGTGCAGGTATGGCCATCAATACGCAAAGAGAGAATGTTGCTGTAAGAGCAAATTTCTTCATGGTGAACTAAACTATGGTAGGTATCGGCATTCCCATATCATGGCATTGCCATGGGAAAGTGCAAGAAAATCTCTGAGGAATTGTTATTTCCTTCATTTTCCCGGAGGTGAGCCGTAAATTGCCCTGAATTTGGCAATGCTTGCATTCGACTTCAACCCCAATACCAGCTAAACTTGCGTGTTTTTCTTCTATTTTGCGGCATCAGCATGAACACCATGAATACATCCCCAGACGATAGCCTGGAATCCGGCCACGAGTCAGCCTCAGAGTCGACTACATCCAGCGCAGCATCGAAAGACCTGATCAGCCGCGAAGTGGCACGCCGTCGCACCTTCGGCATTATTTCCCATCCGGATGCGGGTAAAACCACGCTGACTGAAAAACTGTTGATGTTCTCGGGCGCGATTCAGCTGGCGGGTACGGTCAAGGCGCGCAAGAGCGGTCGTCATGCGACGTCCGACTGGATGGAGATAGAAAAGCAGCGCGGCATCTCTGTCGCCTCATCTGTCATGCAGTTTGAATACCGCGACCACGTGGTCAACCTGCTCGACACACCGGGTCACCAGGACTTTTCTGAAGATACCTACCGCGTGTTGACGGCTGTGGATTCCGCCCTGATGGTGATCGATGCTGCCAAGGGTGTGGAAGAACAGACCATCAAGCTGCTTAGCGTTTGCCGTATGCGCAATACGCCCATCATCACTTTCGTCAACAAGATGGACCGTGAAACCCGCGACCCGCTGGAATTGCTCGACGAGCTGGAATCGGTATTGAAGATACAGTGCGCACCAGTGACCTGGCCTATTGGCATGGGCAAGACTTTCCGTGGTGTGTACCACATACTCAAAGATGAGATTTTGCTGTTCACCCCAGGTAGCGAGCGTGCCGACCAGGAATTTGAAGTCATCAAGGGCATCGATAACCCGCGTCTGGTAGAAATGTTCCCGCTCGAAATCGAGCAACTGAAGATGGAAGTTGAACTGGTGCATGGCGCATCTCACCCGTTCAGCCTGGAAGACTTTTTGGCTGGTGTGCAAACGCCGGTATTCTTTGGTTCAGCCATCAATAACTTCGGTGTGCGTGAGATTTTGAATGCCTTGCTGGACTGGGCACCGGCACCACGTGAACGTGATGCGACCGTGCGTTCTGTTGAACCGAAAGAAACCCCATTCTCTGGATTTATTTTCAAAATCCAGGCAAATATGGACCCAGCCCACCGCGACCGTATTGCCTTCCTGCGTGTGTGTTCAGGCCGTTTTGAACGCGGCATGAAGCTTAAGCACTTACGCCTGAACCGCGAGATCAAGGTGTCTTCCGTCGTCACCTTCATGGCGTCTTCGCGTGAGCAAGTGGAAGAGGCATACGCTGGCGATATCATTGGCCTGCCCAACCATGGCAATATGCAGATAGGTGACAGTTTTTCTGAAGGCGAATTGCTGCAATTTACTGGCATCCCTTATTTTGCGCCTGATTTTTTCCGTACGGCACGTATTTTGAACCCGCTCAAAATCAAGCAATTGCAAAAAGGCTTGCAGCAGTTGGGTGAGGAGGGGGCAGTGCAGGTATTCAAACCCGTCGTCAGCAGTGACCTGGTACTTGGTGCGGTTGGTGTCTTGCAGTTTGAAGTCGTCGCCAGCCGTCTTAAAAATGAATATGGCGTCGATGCCGTGTTTGAAGGCACCAGTATCAGCAGTGCGCGCTGGATCAGTTGTGATGACAAGAAGATGCTGGCCGACTTTGAGCGCTCCAGCGCCGGTGGCAACATCGCCTATGATGCCGCAGGTAACATGGCTTATCTGGCGACGTCGGGTGTGAACCTGAAGTTGACGCAAGAACGTTGGCCAGGTGTAACTTTCCATGCCACGCGGGAACATGCGGCGAAACTGGGTTAAACAGGTTAAATTGAGCAATCTAGCGGCTGGCAGAGCGAAAAGCTTCTGTCAGCCGCTTTGCCATTGGGGCTAATAAATTTCACTTGAATGCGGACTTTAATTTGCTAACATGTTGATTTAAGGTGCTTTTTTTGCACGACATCATGACATATAGCTGTCATACTGAAGGTGCAAGATAAGGTATCAGGCAAGTACGCGAAGTATTCGTAAGCCAGAAATTAGCGCTGGCCGTTTGTATAAGTTATTCAATTTCCTTCCCGATTTTCTTTGCAACTTTGATGAGGAGCGTGATCATGGCATTATTTTTTATTGAAGCCGTCCGTTTTGATGACAGTGGACAGCGTATCGCCAAGGTACGCTGGGGCAAGAGCAAGGGGGGGCAAGTGATGCCGCCAGCCATGGTGGATGATCCTGAGGAAGCAGATGTGCAGGCGGTATTGGACACCATCGCTAATGGCGATGAAGTCTTGCCCAAGTTCCAGAGTGAAAACGGCATCATACTGGGGCCAAAAGTTGTAGGCATCTTGTATGAAGATGGCGCACATGGCTTGAGCACGGCCAGCAATGATGCCCCAGGTCATAACTTGAGTGACCTTCCTTCTTTCTGATTTCATCTGTACGCCATCGCCTTGCGGTGGCGTTTCTGTTTGCTCTGGTTCACTTCCTTGTTTTGCGCATATAGCCAGCCTTGGTATATGCAAATAAGAAATACTTCGTTGTCCTTCACCAGCCTGACTCCATATCATACACAGGTCGCCGGATAATCTTTCCATCCGGCATGTTTCAATGTATATGCCTTCATTCGCACGTGATGAAGGACAGAAAACCTCCAGGGAATATGATGAAAATTTCTACAAAAAAAACAATCTCTACTTTATTGGCCACTGTGGTGCTGGCTGGCGCATCCCTGACTGCTACAGCGGCTGATTTGCTGGATACGGTCAAGTCACGCGGTACCTTGAAAATTGCACTCGAAGGTACTTATCCTCCCTTCAATTTCAAAGATACCAAAACCAACGAACTGGCCGGTTTTGACGTTGACGTCGCCAAATTGCTGGCAGCCAAACTTGGCGTCAAGCCTGAATTTGTGACTTCTGAATGGAGTGGCATACTCGCTGGTCTGTCGGCTGGCAAGTTTGATGTCATCGTCAATCAGGTTGGTGTGACCGCCAAGCGTCAGGAAACTTTTGATTTCTCTGACCCTTATACAGTGTCGAGCGCCCAGCTCATCGTCAAGAAAGATGACAAGCGCGAGTTTAAAAGTCTGGAAGACCTGAAAGGCAAAAAACTGGGCGTAGGGCAGGGCAGCAATTATGAAGAGCGTGCCAAGGCCGTGGCTGGTATCGAAGTCAAGAGCTACCCTGGTGCACCAGAATACCTGCAAGACCTGGCCGCAGGCCGTGTTGATGCCGCATTGAATGACAGCCTGATGGTCGCCTATTTGTTGAAGACCAGCAATCTGCCAGTCAAGGCTGGTGCCCCCATCGGTGAAATTGCAAAAAATGGTATTCCCTTCCAGAAAGGTAATCCTAAATTTGCCGCAGCTTTGAATGTGGCCCTGGCCGACATCATCAAGGATGGTAGCTTTGCTAAAGTATCCAATAAATGGTTTGGCAAGGACGTCAGCAAAGCACCTTCAGCACAGTAAGCCACAAACTTGCTGATATTGCCTTGCAGCGTGCAATGTCAGCAAGATACGCTGTATGATTAAGTAGATGCACTCTACTTGATGTCACCATTATCCCCGTCCTGCGGGGATATTTCTTTTTAAAGTCGCCATGGAAATTTTCGAATTGCTGCAAATGGCCGCCCCGGTCATGTTGAAAGGGGTTGCCTATACCTTGTTGTTTGCCATTGGTGCCATGATCGGTGGTTTGATCCTGGGATTTTTGTTGGCGGTTGCGCGTATCTTGCCAAGCAAATTGATCAGCACCCCAGCGGCCATATATGTCAGCCTGATACGTGGCACACCCTTGCTGGTACAGATATTCGTGATCTATTACGGCCTGCCCAGTATAGGTATAGAGTTTTCGGCGACATCGGCAGGCATACTGGCACTCAGCCTGAATGCTGGTGCCTATCTCTCAGAAAGTATACGCGGCGCGATAGTGGGTGTCAGTCGTGGTCAGTGGGCTGCCAGTTCCAGCCTGGGTTTGAATTATGGACAGACGCTGCGTTACATCGTCGTGCCGCAAGCCATGCGTGTGGCCGTACCATCAATGAGCAATACCCTGATCAGCCTGATCAAGGACACCTCGCTGGTATCCGTCATCACTGTGACAGAACTGATGCTGGCGACCAAAGAAGTCATTGCCACCAGCTTTCGTCCTTTGCCCCTGTATATTGCTGCCGCTTGCGTCTACTGGGTACTCAGTCTGTGCTTTGAAGTCGTGCAACGGCGGCTGGAGAAACGATTGCAAAAGGCCCATCAAGTTTGATTTTCTGATCAATTAAGCTGGCGTTGCACTCTCTGCCTGCAATCCATTCAGATAGCTTACAGTCAGTTTCGATTGCAAGGCAGCCTGTAATAATTCGGATGGCATGACCCTGACATCAGCACGCGTCATGGTCAATGCCTGACCGGGCACCAGACTGGCTTTATAGCCATAGTGGGTCAGGCAGGCAGTGATCCAGGATTCCATGATTTCCAGCACATAAAAACGCTTGCCCATGGGCGATAAAAAGCTGACGCCTTCTGGTCTGAGGCGGCCCCATAACTCATTCGGATCCATCGCCATTTTCATCAGTTCATTCAAGGGCAGGGCTTGCGGGTCCATCCAGCTACCGGCAAATCTTTGTTTATTCTGTTCTTGTAATACTTCGGTGGCATAGCGGTCCCAGTCGCAGGTTTGCAATTTTTCTTTTTCAAACAGGGCGTACCAGGCATTCTCGGTTTCTTCTTCTCCCCCCAGTAAATGCAGGCATTGAGACAAGGGCGGGAAACCGGGTTTGGCACCAGGGACAACCGCTGCAACCCGTTCCTCCATACTGGGATGGGTATCAAATTCAGAGGTGGTATGCGACTCTGCGTAAGTAATTGCCGCCTGGATATCCGCCCGTTTTACACCGGGTTTGCAAAAGCGGCGAAAGCCTTCAAAGATGGGCATGCGGGCACCACGATTCAATGCTGGGCCTAATTCATAGTCAAGATAGCTGGACCACATCGGTGAAATCAAATGGACTTTCTCCAATGCGCTACGGGTAGCTGCCGGGCCAAACTTTTTTGCTGCCAGGGCATCGGCTGCAAATTCCTGTTCACGCGACACAGCGGCAGATAATTTCAAAAACCATTTGCCGTAATAGCGGAACAAAACATCCAGAAAAAACATGGAGTCATCCAGATCCGTCACGGTATAGGCGATAGAAGTCCGGGTACGGTATACCCAGGGCCCCAGCGACAAGTCACCAGCCACAAAGTGACCAAATTCATGGGCGATGACTGAACCCAGTTCAGCTTCAGACAATGTGCCCAGCAAGGGCAAGCCCAGGCCAACTTCAAGCTCTTTTACCTTGCCGCGCCAGTTTTTCTTGCCACTGATAAAGGCAGATGCCGCACCTATCAAATGGATGTTGACCGGTGCATCTACCTTGAGTTCTTTGGCGATGCGTTCGACCAGGGCATACAAGGGCGCGGCAGTCTGGCGTGACAAAGGTTTAATGGTATCGCCACTTTTTTTCTCTTTACTGCGTGGACGCAGCGAATATGCCAGCGTCAATGCGGCGATACCTGCAATCACACCAGAAAACTGCAGTGAAGAGCGGTGATTCATCTGGGTAATCGGCACCCATGCCAGCATGACGACCAGCCCAAGAGCGAGTATCCAGAAGCCCAGCCACAGAGCAACGACCAGGCCAGCACGGCGGGTCAGATTGGTTTTTTGCGGTTTGCGTTGATGTTCAGTTTTCATAATGGACTCAGCTTTGCCATTGCTTGATTGCAGTGCTGACTATACCTTGCAGCACATCTGTTTTTGCCGCCAATTGTCTTAGAGTTTGCCGTTCTTGGACTGGTAATTGTGAATTGCGCGAACGGATAAAATAAGCAGCGGCAAGCACATCAGTTTCAAAATCCATCTCATCCAGACTGACATTTTCACCACGCACGAACTGCTCAAAGACAGCAAGATCAGCTTTGCGCATAGGCATCATGTGTTGCAGTTTGTCTTTTACGGCTTTGTTATTGATACGGCTGGCTTCGCCATATAAGAGTGCCAGTTGATCTGCAGCCAGATACTTGCGTACCTGTATCGTGTTGATCTGCTTCACCAGATCCAGTGTCTGTTCTGGAGAATTGCACAGGCTTTGCGAAAGCTTGACCATAGGCAGGTCGCGGTTTGCCATATTGTTTGGGTACAGACCAGCTTTGGCACGGTAAATGTCCAGCACTTTGTCATTGTCATCCTCAGGCATGCTGCGCAAATATTTTTCAGGATCGCTGTTATTCACTTGTCGCGCAATTTCGCTGAATTCAAGCGCACGGGCGGCTCTTTCCAGGCCCTTGCTGTTGTTGATTGCAACATCCAATATCTTCAGGGCGTCACCTGCACGTTGTTGCGTAAGCAGCAGCTTGATTTGTGTATCAAATAAATAGCTGGCATTTTCGGGTGAGAGTATGGACAGTTGCTGTAAATCCTGTGCTGCGCCCCGGTTGTCACCATGGATAAATTTACGCCAGGTCAGGCTGCGCAAGATATTTGCATCTTGTGGGAATTTTTGCCTCAACGACTTCATGGCTTGCAAGCCCTCACTGCCACTCAGTAATGAGGCATACAGATATTGTTCAGATGAGGAATCGGCATGCTGAGCAGCGCGCTGAGCATATTCCTTGAGCATCATTTCATGCTCACCGATGTCATCGCGCAAATCCTGGGCACCACGCTCAAGCATCACATTATCTGGATATATCTTCAAGACTTTGCGGCTTATCCGCAGTGCTTCGGCATTGGATATGCTACGCGCAACATACAAGGCAATTTCAGTTGAACGTGAATCCCAGTTTTTTGTGGCGGCATACGCCTCCAGTGCGGCCAGCATGTCTTTTTCCTGACCATGCTCGAATGCGTAATTCAGGCATGACATCACGCCTGGCGTACCTGTCTGGTTGATGACGGTTAATTGCTTTACGCTGACTGAGCTTTCGTGCTTGCTCATGCTCATGGATTGCGGTGGTTCTGTGAACAGGTATTTGATGTTGGCAAATTCCATCAGGCGTTTGCCGCAATACACAGTCTGAGTACCTGCCTGATCAGGAGTAGCCGGTTTGACTTTCCTGTAGATGACGGTATTTTCTACCAATGGTGCGGCACCGGCGATATTCCATACACTGTAGCGGTCACTGCTTTCCAGCGTCTGGTCATAAGTATCGATGACGCCGGTTTTGTCGGCACTGGCTTCACCCTTTAAATGCCCCACTGGTAAAGTTAACGTGGCACGGCCTTGTGCTGCCACAGTCAGTACCTGCTCACCAATCTTTACTTTTACTGGTACTTCAAAGCCATTCAGTATCGTCAAATCCTGGTTACTGGCTTCATGATAACTCGCTGCAGCACCTGTCAAGACCATGATGACCAAAGCCAGCGCCAGTCCGCGCGTATATAGCCAGCCCATGATGCCCAGGGGCGCACGCGCATAGATTTGCCATTGCCTGTCACCAGTGCTGCGCACCACATACGACCCCATGGGGACGAGAGGTATGCCGAACAAGATGACAAACGCATGCAGGGCTATATGGCTGCCATCAGTATCCCGTTCCGATTCACCGACAAAGCTGAAGCCGACAGAATTGATTGTCCCCAATGATGGCGTACCTTTCAATGGTTTGGCAAACAGACGGCGTTCACTGGTCAGTTCTTTGAGCAAACTCCTGTGTTGTGGCAGACGGCGGAACAGGCGGGCCAAAACCAAAGAACGATAGACTTTGAATGGGTCACCGGACTCTATGGCCCGGCTGATTTGCGGATCATCGCTAAAGGTGCGCAACTCTGGCACACGTTGAAATAAATTGGCTGGATCAGATATGGACATGCTGGTTTAATTATTAAATAGCCAAAAGAATAGTAATGCGGATGTGCTGATTGTTGAAAGCAAATAATCAGGCTTTCCTGAACCGGGGTGCCAGCGACAAGACTACCAATGCAGTTGCGATCGGTAGTGTTGAAATGAAACCAAAATGTTTGAAACCATAGGCGCCGGTTAAAGCGCCAGAAAAAAACCAGAATACCAATAGAGCATGCAAGCGCAATTTTTGCAAATTGGCACCCACTTCGTTCTCATGATGAACTTCGTCTTTATTTCTATTCCAATAAATCATCTTACCCAGTTCTATACCTATGTCCGTGACCAGGCCAGTGACATGGGTAGTGCGTATTTCAGCATGGGAGATTTTGGTAATCAGGGCATTTTGCAAGCCCATCACATAGCAGAGCAAGACTGTAGTGAAAGAGACCGTGATTACTGCATGTTCCTGTAACTCAGTACCAACCAGACCAAACACCAACAACAACACGGCTTCCAGCAGCAATACCGGTGTATAGATGTAGCGAAACTGGTTACGCTTGGCATAGTTGACTATGAGGGCCGTGCAGGCCGCACCCCAGGCAAAGGCAATCAACATGAATAACGCGGCAAATGCGGGTAATAACTTACCCAGGACCAGGTCATCAGCGGCAGAAGAGAGCATGCCGGTCATGTGCGAAGTGTATTGCCCGACGGCTAAAAAACCGCCCGCATTCAAGGCTCCGGCCACACATGCCAAGCACACTCCCAGATGCAGATTAGACCGGGGAGTGCGCTTGGGCGAGGTCAGCTTGGCGAGATAATTGATGGGCATGCACGAAAAGGTATATTTTTTGCCAGTCTGACTTGAGTTTAGCCGAAAAACTGACAAAAAAGCATACCTGCTCGCATTTACTATTTTGATGCATGTTGTTTTACCTCACTGTGCTTCCTGTTCTTCAATGAGAAGGGGCTTACATAGTTGGCCTGTGAGTGGATAAGAAACTGCGGTGATCCTGGAAATTCAGGGCGCAGCGTTGGATAAAATCACCCAGAGGTTCCGACTGGTTTTGCACCGCATCCGTTGCTGCTTTGTCTGCTTGTGGGAATATGCCCATGCCAGCCAGTAATGAATACCATGACGCCACGGGATAATAAGTGTCGATTTTCTGACGGCGAATTTCGTCCCCAAGGTCGCGGCCTTCCAGCCAGGTGGCAAATACCTGTTTCAGTGAATCAGGTATGGTATGCAGATTTGCTGCATTGGCCTTCCAATAGTCGGTGTCTGTGCGGGTATTGGTTTTGTAGTGAGCGATGATGTAGTTGCGGTGCCCATCAAAGTAATCATTGATTTGCTGGTTATAGACATTTTGCGCTTGTTCGCTCAGATCACCTTTTTCCAGGAACAGGCAAAAGATCGCAGCAGTCATCTGCGTCAGGTAGAGTGCGGTTGCTTCCAGTGGCTCTAAAAACCCTTGGGACAAACCAACAGCCAGACAATTCTTGTTCCAGTGTTTTTCTACACGCCCCAGTTTCATCTTCAAATGGCGCGCCTGGGTATCAGATTCCAGCAAACCCAGTTTTTCACGCAATTCTTTTTCTGCCTGGTCTGCCGTGGTAAAGGCAGAGCTATACACATAGCCATTGCCATAGCGATTTTGCAGCGGTATCTTCCATGACCAGCCGTATTTCATCGCAGTAGAAATAGTTTGGGTAGGGATGGCCGCGCCTATGTCGGTTGGCATGGCAATGGCAGAATCATTCAAGAGATGATCGGCGTAACTGACAAACGGTGTTTTCAGTGCCTTGCCTATCAGGAGGGCAGCAAAGCCTGAGCAGTCGACAAAGAAATCCGCCTCCAGATTGTCGCCACCTTCGATGGCTACTGATGCAATATTACCTGTGGCGTCCAGCCTGGTATCGGTGATATGTGCACTGATATGGCAGATACCCATTTCCAATGCCTTCTTATGCAAAAATTTTCCCAGTAGCATGGCATCAAAATGATAGCCATATGTTGTAAAAAACGGGAAATTGTGAGACGCGATAGGTGCCAGATGGCTCTCTGCCAATTTGGAGGACAGGAAAAATTTATCAGGCAATGCGCATACATCTTCGCCATTCAGGCGCGCTTTCACATTGTTGATAAATACTGGCAGGGTTAGGTTATCTATCATCGTCACAAACGGATGAAAATAACTTTCATGACCAGGTTTGGTAGACCAGCCATCAAATGTGATACCGGATTTATAGGTGGCATTGCACTCAGGCATCCATTCAGATTCTCGTATGCCCAGGTTATCAAAAAACTTTTTCAAGACTGGTGTAGAACCTTCACCAACGCCTATCACCCCTACTGTGGGCGATTCTATGACGGTGACTTCTATATTTTTTTCTTTTACAGAGTGAGCGATAATCAGCGCCGCCATCCAGCCTGCGGAACCGCCGCCAACGATCATGATTTTCTTAATTGGTTTTTGCGTAGTCATAGTCAGGGGCCAGTGTCAGGATTAAATTGGATTACGATGTCGTTCTTTGCTTAAATGATGACACGTATCACATTAACAAATTTTTCTGAAGTTCAAACAAAAAAAGTGATGGGACCAGGTAGTCCCACCACTCTCAAGAACGGGAAAGGTGTATCCAGTGTCACAGATAAACCCTCCCGCAAGCGTAATAATTACATTTTGGCGTGCAGAGTCAGGAAGATTTGACGGCCATTTTTATACAGGGATGCTGGCAAATCTGCTGCACCTGGAGTTTTCCACACAGAGCTGACCAATGGATTATTGAGATCTTTGCCATCCAGAGAGATGGAGAAGCTGTCGCTGATCTGATAAGCCAATGTTGCAGACAAAGTGCCGATATCATTTTGGTAAGCAGCACTGTTACGGCTGGTACCATTCAAGAAACCGGAACGATAGCTGTATGTCAGACGTGCACTGAATTTACCATCTTCATAGAAAGCACCGATGTTGTATGCGTTCTTGGAAGTGCCAATCAGAGTACAGTCAGGAGCCAGCAAATCGCCGCACTTGGAACCAGGAGCTGCGCCTGTTTCTTTACCCAGTGTGTAAGTGTAGTTAGCATTGATACCAAAGCCAGCTGGCAATGCCTGGATGTATGCCAGTTCCAGACCTTTTACTTCAGCCTGGGTATTGATAGGCGTACTCATTGCATATACGGTGTTTTTCTTTTGGATCTGGTTGTAGAACGTACCTGTGCTTGCGCCATAAGTAACATAACCATCCAGAGCAGAGTAGAATACATCAGCAGAAACCATGGATTTTGGTGCGAAATACCATTCCACGCCCAGATCTACCGTATTTGCACGGATAGGTTTCAGGTTAGGGTTACCACCGTTACCTGTACCTTGTACGTCACGCAGATCCAGACCAGCCATTTGACCCAGTTCAGGACGGGCCATCGTGCGGGAAACACTAAAACGGGCAACCATGTCTTTGTTCAGATCCATGCGGAAGTTTGCACTTGGCAGGAAATCGACATAGCTGTTGTTATAGGTTCTTGGTTCAAAATTACCGGAAGCACCAATTTCATTACGTGTGACTTGTTCGCTGGTACGGGCAACACGCAAACCGAAATTGCCGCTGATGCCTTCACCTGCAAAATCAGCCATTACATACGCAGATTGCGTTGGTTCTTTAATGGAGAATTCATTTTGCAGCAAATGACCAGTGTAGTTTGTGTACTGCGCCAACCATGCATTCACAGAAGCTTGAGAGAAAGTCCAGTAACCTGCACCATTTGCACCCAGATCATTAAAGATATTCGGGAAAGCTGTCAAACCGGACATAGGCAGATTTGCTGCATTGCTCAAACCTGGCAAGGCATTATTACCGATAGAAGTCAGATCACGTTTGTGTTCGGCAGCACGGAAACCGAAGCGCAAAGTAGGGATGCTGGCGAGATCAGTTTTAAATGTGCCATCGATCTGTGCGTAATTTTCTTTATCGTTGGCAGTGACATGAGAGCCATATGTATATGGTGCGCCAGGTGTGCCAGGTGCGCCATTATTAAAGCCGCCGATAGAGAACTTGTCAGCACCAGGTGTGACATAAATCACAGGCTTGTCAGAACCCTGGACAGTATAGCTGCCGCCTGTCCATGGCATCCAGATACCCATAGCGCCACTGACTGTGTTGCCCAGGCCTTTGGTCGTACCGACTTTACCAGCAAGTGTCAGTTGATCATTGACGCGGAAAGAGCCATCGATGTTAAAGAACTGAGACTGGCTTTCTGCAACAGGACGAGAGAAAATTTCCTGAACAGAACTGGACATGCCACTGCAAGGTACGCAGCCAGCAGGATTAGTCACTGACAACTGAGTGATAACACCCTGGTTCAAGGTACCAGTCACAGCACTTGTCGGGTAGCCAGTTGTTGCCCATGATGGTCCAACGAAACGCCCCAGGGATTGCATGAAGTTGTGATTGACGTTAGGTGCGTCCAGATGAGACTGGAATGCAGTGACGTCTATACTCACATCTTTGGATGGTTTGAACTGGAAATCAATCAAGCCACCGTCACGGGTACGTTGTTGTTCAAACCATGCAGTGCCACCCAGATAGTTGGTGACAGCGCCAGAAGCTGGTGATGTTGCTGTGTTGGCTGTGCCTGCACCCTTGATAGCGCTATCGATAGGACTGCCGACATCGACCTTATCCCACCAGATCTGATTTTCCTGACCAGCGCGGCTCAGAGTACGTTTTTGATGGAAAGCCTGAACCAGGACACCCATAGTTGACGCGTCATTTTTCCAGGCAATCAGACCGCTCAATTGAGGGTCAGATTTGCCAGAGTTGGCAGAATTCACCAGGCCGATACTTGCCTGTGCATTGAATTGTTTCTTGAAATCCAGTGGCTTGCGTGTTTCGATATCCACAACGCCTTCTGCGCCGCCTTCAATCAGATTAGCCTGGGAGCCTTTATGTACTGTAACGCGGCCAATCAATTCAGATGGGAACAAAGAGAAACTGACGCTGCGGCCACCGCCGACGATATTGTCTGCAAACCAGTCGCCACTTGATACGGAATGACCATTGAGTGTTGTCAGTGTCAAGCCGAATGGTGTGCCGCGCAAGGCAACACGATCGTTCTCACCAAAGCTGCCTTCACCACCACCAGCTGCAGCAACGCTGACACCTGGTACACGTTGCAAGGAATCAGCAACGTTCTTGTCAGGCATCTTGCCGATGTCTTCAGCAGTAATCACTTCAACAAAATTGTCGGCGTTACGCTTTTGATTCAAAGACTGTTGCAGGGATGCGCGAATACCAGTTACGACCACTTCTTGAGCTGCGGCCGGTTTTGCTGCTTCTTGTGCTTGCGCTTGCATGGCGACGCTCATGATCAGTACCGCAACAGCGGACGCCACGGGCGTTAAATTGTTCCTCATTGGACTCATTTTATTTTGCATTTATTTCTCCTTCGGTTAAGACCTGTGAAAAGCTTTAGATCCGTGACAAAAAATTGCTTCCTCCCCCATACCTTACACACTTGATGTTTTGACAGTGAGTATTTTCGGTACAACCCGCTGCAGTAAAAAGTCATTCAAAGTTAGCTACCACTCGAAACAACAACACCGGATGTGAAGCACTTTAGTGGTGACTAAACAGGTTGTCAATCGGTATCTAAGTGGTATCTATGCGATGTTTAATTGGTTTTCATTTTGATAACTATATGATTGCTATCTAATTGTTTTTATTGGATAAATTATTCTTTTCAAATTGGGAAGAGTGGAAGTGGACTGATGTTTTATTCCCACATGTGGCCTTCAATTGTTCTTTTTTTAGACGGGAAAGTGGATTTGAAGTGGCTTTGAACTAAGTTTTTTAAATTAATTTATATATGTCTGAAATCCGATATGGACGGGTAAGTCAGATGCGCGCAAAACACCGCTGAAATTTTCCATCCGCTACCGGGAAATAGGATATCCACACGCTTTAAGTTGCAGTAATCGGGCTTGTTTATATTTTGGAGGATTAAGACCAGTTGTAAAAATATGACGGTCATTTGATATAAATGCTTTGCTGAATCGGAGCTATAAAGCCTGCTGATTTGCTGTCGATATTCGATAACTGTCTCAGTAAAACTAATTCCACATAGATACCTCTTGACAGCCAGTTATGAGGACACTAAAGTGAGCCGAATTCAAAGACAGATGGTCTCTCTCGCCGCACTGCATGAGCGGGAAGAGCAAGATGTACTTGAGTGGTATTTGCGTATTTTCCGGCAGAGGCAAAATTATGTGGCCGCCTGACCTGTCTGTTTTTGCTGAGTGCGACTGTGGAATTCAATGCGTGAAAAACGGATGGCGAAAATACCTTCACTATAATAAAGGGAGCAGTAATGGATTTTTCAAATCGCCAGCAAGAGCCGGGGAAGAAGTTTATAGGCTTAGGGCTGGTTATCGCATT
>NZ_JBYTAV010000013.1:0-133297 GCF_058788535.1 Undibacterium sp. FW305-107 | reverse complement strand
GCCGAGCTCGAACAATTTGCCGCAGCCAATCCCACCATCAACATCCAGACCAGCTACCCTGGCCAGACCAGGACAGCATTTGCGTTTAAAGTGGGAGGAGCAGCAGAATACCAGCTGACGCCACACCTATTCCTGGGTGGCAAGATCAGTGCAGACAACTCAGGGGATTTCAACGACACCTCAGCAGCGCTTTACCTGCGTTACAGCTTTGAGCCACGCAAGCCCCCGGTGACATTCCCGCCTGTTGCTCCCAAGGCTTACTACCAGGGTAACTGAGTCAGGGTAATTAAGGAATTTTTAGAAAGCAAGAAATCGTGAACGTCATGAAATCAATTATTCAAATTCTTGGCACCAGTTTGCTGGTACTGAGTACCTTTACAAATGCGCATGCGCAAGACCCGAATGCAGAAGGGCGCAACTTCCTCGCGGAAGGAAATAATGGTGCAGCCAGCAAGAAATTTGCTGAGGCTGCCAAGATCAATCCATTTGATGCTTCCGCCCTGAATAACCAGGCGGTTGCTCTTGCTGCGCAAGGCGACAATGAAAAAGCCCTGAATTTGCTGGAAAGAGCAAACCGCCTGGCACCAAATCGTGCTGATATTGCTGCCAACCTGAATGAATTGCGTAACTGGATGAACCGTAATACGCCACAAGTGGCTGCCATGCAAAGAAAAGCCCCTGTGCCTGGTGCTTATCCAAATCAGGGCGATATTCCACCAGAGCCACCCCCATTGTGGAAAAAATGAGTAAGAACGAGTATAAGTGCGTATAAGCGTCAAAAAATGAATAAGCTTATTTCGGGAACATTCTTGCAAATTGCTGAATTCTGAGGCACTATAGTTTTGAAATACTCGTTTTGGCGAGTAAAACCATGCAAAAATAATCATTGAGCCGAATACCTACGCAAATATTGATATGAAACACATTGCTTTCTTTTTCTTCTTTTATTTTAGCTATTCCAAGCCAAGGGCGGTGGAAAGACGGTAAGCACTCGAAGAAAAAGAGTTAAACCAAAATTCTAAAAAACCGCCCGATCAGGCGGTTTTTTTTTGCCCTTGCACTTATTACCAGTAAATTGCAATCAGGCCAGAATAGAAATTGAATAGTAATTAGCTTTACCAATCAGAATTTTGACTACATTTACATATTTTATTTTTTAAGAAATTCTCAGGAGAAAACATGCAACGCACCGATGATTTACGCATACGCGAAATGAAGGAACTGGTTCCACCCTCACACTTGATACGTGAGTTTGCCTGTTCCGAAAAAGCGTCGGAAACCGCAGCCAATGCCCGTACCTCCCTGCATCGCATCCTGCATGGTCAGGACGACAGATTGATGGTCGTCATAGGCCCATGCTCCATCCACGACACCAAGGCAGCGATGGAATATGCACAGCGTCTGGCAGCAGAGCGGCCACGTTTTGCCGGTGAACTGGAAATCATCATGCGCGTGTACTTTGAAAAACCACGCACCACAGTCGGCTGGAAAGGGCTTATCAATGATCCTTACCTCGATAACAGCTTCCGCATCAATGATGGTCTGCGCATTGCCCGTGAATTGCTACTGAATATCAATGAACTGGGCCTGCCTGCTGGCACTGAGTATCTTGATGTGATCAGCCCGCAATATATCGCTGACCTGATCAGCTGGGGGGCAATTGGTGCCCGCACTACGGAGTCCCAGGTTCACAGGGAGCTCGCATCCGGCCTCTCTTGCCCGGTGGGATTCAAAAATGGGACAGACGGCAATGTAAAAATTGCCGTTGATGCGATCAAGGCTGCATCGCAGCCACATCATTTTTTATCAGTCACCAAGGGCGGCCATTCTGCCATCGTTTCTACCAACGGCAATGAAGATTGCCACATCATCCTGCGTGGTGGTAAAACGCCTAACTATGATGCCGTCAGTGTTGATGCTGCCTGCAAGGACATCGCCAGCAGTGGCCTGGCATCACGTCTGATGATAGATGCGTCGCACGCCAACAGCTCAAAAAATCCTGCCAACCAAATCCCGGTTTGCGCTGATATTGGCAAACAAATCGCCGACGGCGACACCCGTATTGTTGGTGTCATGATTGAATCCCATCTGGTCGCAGGTCGCCAGGATCTGGTGCCCGGCAAAGAACTGGTTTATGGGCAATCAGTGACTGACGGCTGCATCGATTGGGAGTCGAGTATCAAGGTGCTTGAAGGCCTGGCTGAATCTGTTAAACAAAGGCGTTTGAAACAGGCTTATTAAAGCAGGTGAGCCAGCAGTTATTGTGACTGCTGGCGAACATGTCGAGATGATTTGAAATTGATGGAGGACCACTACCACAGAAGGTAATGGATTTGCGCGTAGTTACTTTAATACCGCTTCGTCAAAGTCATCTGATCCCCTTCACGGCGCATTTCCATACGGTTCAGGAAGGACATCCCCAGCAAGGGAACGTTGAGACCTTGTTCGATGATAGAGGCTTCGACCTGATGCAATTCAACATCACCGATTTTTACCGTATCCAGTTTGACGAGATAAGTGGGGACTACGCCGCCTGCGGTACTGGCGCTGCCTTGCCTACCTTGCCTGTAATTAATACCTAGCCTGATTGCATCTGCAGCTGGCAAAGCGATCAGACTCGCACCAGTATCCACCAGCATATTGATACTGATACCATTGATCATGGCCGGTGCCGTGAAATGGCCGCGCTCACCTGCCTTCAACACAACGCTGTTACCGCTGCTTGGTGCAGACCGATGTACGGTTTGTCCCATGGTCAGCACTTTGCGCTTGCCATTGATCATGACAGTCGCTGATTCGCGGTCAGCATCAATGAGCTTGGTGTCGCCACTGACATTGCTGCCAACGGTATAGGTTTTCGGTGGCGCACCATCTACCACCAGGATAGCTTTGCCCGGGAATAAACCGACCACACCTATATCAGTAGCGTGGGTCAGTGCAGTACAGCCCAGCAGACCCAGCATACTCAGGAATTTCAGATTCTTCAAAGGCACGCGCATACCGGTTCAGTCGCGGAAGTTATTGAATTCCAAAGGCAGGTCCTTGATTTCCTTACGCAGCATGGCCATCGCTGCTTGCAGGTCATCGCGCTTGGCACCTGTCACACGCACAGCATCACCTTGTATGCTGCCTTGCACTTTCAGTTTGCTATCCTTGATGGCTTTAACAATTTTCTTGGCATCTTCGGTTTCTATACCGTTTTTAACCTTGATGCCTTGCTTGACTTTGTCACCACCAATTTTTTCTATCTTGCCCATGTCCAGGAAGCGCACATCAACATTGCGTTTGGCCAGCGTCATAGTCAATTCTGTACGAACCTGGTCGAGATGGAACTCGGAATCACCATAGATCGTCAATTCACGGTCTTTTTGTTCGACTTTGGCGCTGCTGCCTTTCAGGTCAAAACGGTTGGTGACTACTTTATTGGTCTGATCAATGGCATTCTTGACATCAACCATATTGGCTTCGGAGACGGTATCAAATGAGGGCATCTTGCTTCCTTGCGTAAAATAATGAATTAAGCGCCATTTTAGCAAATGCAGGCAGGCATGAGAGAGCAAAGGCTATAATTTGGGTCTTATGACGAATTTACTCACATTTTCAGCAGATTACTCTCTGCAAAACCTCAATACCTTTGGCATAGCGGCCCGCGCCCGCCAGTTTTTGCGTATAGAGCAACTAGCGCAACTGCAAGCCATCTTTGCGGATGCACAGCTCAAAGCCCTGCCACGTCTGATATTGGGTGGTGGCAGCAATCTTGTTTTGTCTGATCAACTGGATGCCCTGGTCTTGCAAATGGGCTTGAAAGGCAGGCAAATCCTTGGTGAAGATGAGGATTATGTTTATGTACAAGCCGCAGCAGGCGAGAACTGGCACGAATTTGTATTGTGGACACTGGAACAAGGGCTGGGTGGGCTGGAAAATCTGTCCCTGATACCTGGCACCGTAGGTGCTACACCCATACAGAATATTGGTGCCTATGGAATAGAAATTCAGGAAGTCTTCACCAGCCTGACAGCGTTTGATTTTGTGACTGGCGAGTTGGTCGAGATCGATAAAGCCAGATGCGGTTTTGCCTATCGTGACAGTATCTTTAAGCGAGAATATAAAGACCGCATGGTCATCATCAGTGTGCGCCTGGCGTTGCCAAAACGCTGGCAGGCTAGATTAGGCTATGCCGATGTCGCGCAATATTTGAGCCAGCACCAGATCGATAATCCAACGGCAAAGGATGTCAGTGCTGCTGTCATCGCCATACGCCAGGCCAAATTACCTGATCCAGCCCTGATAGGTAATGCGGGCAGCTTTTTCAAAAACCCGATTGTGCCTGCAACCCTGCGCAACAGCTTGCTGGCCATTTATCCCAAACTGGTTAGCTACCAACAGGATAGCGGTGATTACAAACTGGCAGCTGGCTGGTTGATAGATCAGTGCGGCTGGAAGGGCAAACAATCAGGCAGGGCAGGCGTGTATGAAAAGCAGGCCTTGGTACTGGTTAATCATGGTGGTGCCACCGGGGCTGAGGTGAGGGCACTGGCACAGGCGGTGCAGGCGGATGTCTGGGCTAAGTTTGCTGTTGACCTGGAGATAGAACCAGTATTTTTTTGAGCCTGCCAGTCCGCAGATACGACGCCACTCTGAAATCTATGTAAGTACACATCATATTGAATTTTTCATGTCAGAATCTAACACTACAAGTAGTACAAGTGAGTCTGGAGAAGCTGGTGAGAGCCAGCAGCCAGTTATTCTGCTTCCATCCTCAGAAAGTACTAATGCAGAACAAAAACCAGGATGGGGACATTTACTGACTGAAGCAGTGAGGGTCAGTTTATTACGGGAGCCACGCTGGGATAGCGTGCCCGTTTCACCGTTTATCATCTTCGTTCTGGTGATTGGTTATGTACTGAGTGGGGTAGGGTTTCAGCGCATGGCGATAGCGGGTCCTGCCGATTTTAATTTTCGTGCTATTGGTGCGGGCTGGTTTTCCTTTGCAGCCTGGGCATGGTTGTGTTTCAGTTTGCGTCGTTATCCTCGCAATCCAGATGGAGCAAATCACAGTACTGCACCCAGTGCCAGCCATTTGTTTGTGCTGTCCATGGCGCAAGGCTTATTCCTTAGCGTGATCTTTTATTGGCCCCTTAGCCTGACGATGCGCTTTGGATGGCTGAACTATAATGCTTTGAGTCTTACCATGAGCTGGTTGCTTTACCTGGCTCCGCTGGTACTGATGATAGCTATTCAATCTGTCCTGCTATGGCGTGCAAGTGACCGCCGTGCATCATCCATTTTTTTGGTGTTGCTAGTGATGATTGGTAGCTCTGCGATACAAATCGCTACCCGTCCACCGCAATTCTGGTTACCCCAGCGTGTAGATGCCAACGACGAAGAGACCGGAGAAAAATCACTGGAGATCAGTCAGGAAGTTTTTGAGCAACAAGCAGCGCTGTTGAATCAAAAGCTTGCCGATATTCAAGCCCAAAGACCAGGCATCATTGATCTGTATAGTCTGAGCTTTGCGCCCTATGGCGAAGAGAATGTCTTCCTGAATGAAACCAGCATGGTCACGCAAGTGATGGCAAACCGTTTTGACGCTGAAGGACGCAGCCTGCAACTGGTGAATAATCCGGGTACCGTAGACAGCCTGCCATGGGCTACTCCACTGAATTTGCAGCGTGCCATACAGCACGTGGCCAAACGTATGGATGTCAATGAAGATATCCTGTTCCTGCACATGTCTTCGCATGGTGCCAGTGACGGTGAGTTGTCCGCCGGGTTGTGGCCGCTCAGCGTTAAATCGGTCACACCAGAAGACTTGAAAGGCTGGCTGGATGAGGCAGGTATCAAATACCGCGTTATCTCAATTTCAGCCTGTTATGCGGGTAACTGGGTGGCACCTTTGTCGGATGCGAATTCTCTGGTCATGACGGCGTCAGATGCCGACCATACTTCTTACGGTTGTGGCAGCAAATCCGATCTCACCTTCTTTGGCCGTGCGATGTATGACGAGCAATTGCGCAACAAGACCCTGTCTTTTGAAGCAGCGCATGCAGCGGCAAGGCCCATCATCAAGCAGCGCGAAGAAGAAGCAGGCAAGAGCGACGGTTATTCCAATCCACAAATTGCTGTCGGTGAAGAGATTCGCGGGCGTTTGAAATTGCTGGAGCAGCGTTTGCAGGCGCAAAAACCTGTGAAGCCTGATCGTATTGCTGTCATCAAGAGTACACCATAAATGATAATCAGCGCCGTGGTCACAGGTGCTGATTATTTAGTGTCAGCGATGTCGCTTGCGGTAAATGACAAAGATCCGCGATTAATGCCAGACTTGATCGTGGCTCAGTTATTGCCGCGTATGCGCATGACACGCTCGCTGCCTGAAGGGTGGCTGGACATATAGGGTGACACGCCAGGTGCCAGGGCTTCCAGCTTTTCAAACGCTACTGCCAGATGTTCACGGGCGATGCCATTGGCATCCAGCATTTGCATGGCGTAATCATCCGCCTCAGTTTCGGCATCGCGCGAATATTTCATATCCAGCATCACGGTCGGAATATTGGCAATTACTGCCGAGACATCACCAAACAGCAGGGTCGCAATAGCACCCACGGCCGAGCTTTGTATGATGCGGCGTGTCAGGTGACGTTCGTGTAAATGTCCCAGTTCATGTGCCAGCACGCCCATCACTGCATCATCATCTTTCATCAACGCAATGATTTCGTCGGTAATGATGATGTCACCAGATGGCAGGGCAAAGGCATTCGGCCCTATAGCACTTTTGCGGAACACCAGTTGATATGTGGGGCTGCCATCGCGTGGTGGCCGCAGGCTCCGGAAACGAGTACGCAGTTCAGCTTGCCTTGCTGCAGGCAGTTTTGACGGCTGGAATATATGCTTGTCCAAAAACTCCAGCACACCATCACCCAGCTTGCGTTCTACCGATACCGGAACGGAAAATGCCACGGCACGTGACGCGGCGGGCAAACCATAGACATAACCCAGGGTCAGTGTGATGATGACAGCGGCCAACGCTGCCAGTGTACCTGTCCAGCTTTGCTGGAGTTGAACAACGGCAGAATCCTGATAACCTGTACTTTCCAGCATCGCATTGAAGGTAGCATGATCCGTAATTTCCAGATAAGCATCATCGCTGAACGTGACTTTTCGCGGAGCATGACGGGTACGTTCTGATACCCGCAGTTCTGCCAGTGGGCAACTGCGGGTGACACCTTCATTCAAATCATTGGTGATTTCGCGCACATGGGCTACGTCGCCCTGCACCGAAAATTCTACATGACGCAGGCGCGAGGTTTTGCCATCAAAATAGATGGCGGTAACTTTATTCATAGAGATAAATCAAAATCCAGTAAATCAGCCATGCCTTCGCCAGTTGCATTGACCTGCTCTTGTGTTTCGGCGATGAAATCGTCCAGGCTGCCATTGACTTCCAGCTCCAGGCTTTCAACACGGTAGCGCAAGGAACGAATCTGTGCAAACGGAATAAACAAACCAAGCGTGCATACAATGCCAAGTACATTGGTAATGGCGATGAAAGTCATGCGACCCCATTTCAGATTATTTTTAAACTGATGGTCGCCCAGCTTGGTGTGATTCCAGATCAGGTTTTGCAGTAAAGTCAAAAAGATGGGGTAGATGGCGAACATCCAGAAATACAGTGCAGAGATGAACAGACCAAATGAAGATGCTACGCCAATATCGAATTTATCTCCACGCATGCCAGTACTCAGTGCAAGCAGAGTGCTGCCGAAACCTACGCAAATAACAATGATGCCCGCCAGCATAATGCCTATGCCGACCAGATAGGCCCAGTAAAACTGACCAACTCTTGCATCAAAAGAAAAATGCGTGCTACCGAAACGACTTTCATTGTGCTGGAATTTTTTCAATCGCTGGTGGAAGAAAGGTGCCAGCAAATACAAAGTGATACCAGCCAGGAAGGGCCAAAGCAAAAAAGTGGTATACGCCTGTTCAGCACTGCCACGAAAACCAAAACGTATGCCACGGTAGCTGGAGTTATACAGCTTGAACTGCAAACTTTTCCAGACCAGCCAGGGCACGATGACGATCATCATCAACAGCATGGCAAAGCCAAGACCAATAGAGAATTTGAATGCCAGCTGATAGCCAAAGAAAAATACAAAGGCGACTATACGACCTTTGAGTATGGCGATGGCATTGCCATGATATTCAAAACTGCTGCCGCCAAGATGAGTACTGGAATACATATAGCGGTTGCGGCGTACTTTAGCCCAGGCTGAGTAAATGCCCAGGGTGATGATACTCAGCAATAAATTGACTATCCAGATGCGGAAATATTCGCTGCCGCTCCCCTTGAATTCAAGTTGCAATGTGCCAGATGGCGTCTGTTGACTTGCTGAAAAGTCATTGCTTTGAAAGCTATCCATGCGAGTGTTTTCCCCATGTACTTTAATTTTTTTAGAGCATGGACGATCGCATGGGGTTGGTATTAAGTCAAGTGCATTAGCGTTGAAGACAACCCGGCTGCGGCTGTTTCAACACAAGCCGCAGCTGAAGTATTAAGCATTTAAAAACTTTGCTAATGTATCTTTTTCCAGGTGGAAATAGCAGTAGTGCCATTGCCACTGGCGCTGGCTGGCACCCGGTAGCTAAGTACGTCAGCCTTTAACTCAAATTGCCTTCCCTGTTCACTGCCGTCCCAATTCGGGAAGGAGGCATGCTCTATCCTGAAGACAAGTACATTTCTCTCGGTGTCGATATAGCAGCGACCATAGTGTGAACTGGTATCCAGGGCTGCTGCACGGTATTCTGACTCTGTGCCCTTGCGTTTATCACCTGCGGCAAACTTGCTGCGTTCTGCCTTGTATATCTGCAAGGAGTAACGGCCAGTGCCGTCTATGATAAGCATACCTTGTGGATTTGGGCCAAAGGTTTCGCCACGGCTGCCATCGGCACGGATTTCAGGTGCGGCTATCAATGACCAGGTACCCGTCAGGTATTTTTGCGCCTGTTCATTTCTGTCTATATCTTGTTCCGTGAAAGCGCAGGCTGGCAAACTCATGGCAACAAGGCCAATCAGACTGGCGGTATTCTTGAATATTTTATTCATATTAGTTCCCGGTTAATCCAGCTTTTGCAGTAGCACTGACAGCCAGCAGCAATTTGCCTGTGGTATGACGCGATTCGAGATCAGCATGTGCTTGTGCGGCTTGCTCCAGCGCATAGACCTGATGTATGCGCAAACGCAATATGCCTTCTCGTAACCAGCCCAAAACGCGTTGACTACGGTATTTGATGCTGTCGGCATCTGCGATGTGATGGGCGAGTGTGGGGCGGGTAAAAAACAGTGAACCCTGACGGCATAAATGCATGGGATCGACAGGCGGCACGTTACCGCTGGACTGCCCAAACAAGACCAGGCTGCCCAGTGGGCGCAGTACTGCCATGCTGCCAAGATAGGTGTTCAAGCCGACGGAGTCATACACGACGTGCACGCCTTTTTGCTGTGTCAAATCCCTGGTGGCGGTGACGAAGTCCGTTTCCGTATACAAAACCACATGGTCGGCCCCGGCAGCTGTCGCCAAGGCTGCTTTTTCTGGATTGGAGACGGTACTGATAACAGTTGCCCCTTTGTGTTTCAAGACCTGGGTCAGCAACAAGCCGACGCCGCCAGCACCAGCGTGCACCAGTACTGTATCGCCGGGTTGCACGCGATAACTGGTCTCACATAAATATTGCACGGTGACGGCTTGCAACATCGCTGCAGCAGCTTCTTTTGTGCTGATTTCTGCTGGCAAAGCGATCAGTTTCCAGGCTGGAATAGCCAGGTATTCAGCATAAGAACCGGGCTGCGACAACCAGGCTACGCTGGTGCCAGGGGGCAGTCCGGCATTACCTTCGACTACTATACCCGCGCCTTCAGCCCCCGGTATGCAGGGCAGGGTAGCCGGGTTTTGTCCGTTGCGTTGATATACGTCGGCGTAGTTGACGCCGGCATAATCAACACGCACCAATACTTCGCCTTCTTTGGGAACTGGCATGGGGAGGTCGCGTACTGCAAGTACTTCTGGCCCGCCTTGTAAAGCTAATTGTATGGCTTGCATATTCTCTCTCTGCTGAATTGTTCAGAACATATATCTAGTGGTTTGAATTGCTGGTGTGTAGCTTAGTCAAACTCAACCAGAAAGAAAATTGCTGAAAATTTCGCCTGGACTGTGCATAATTGCACCATGATGAATTGGGATGATTTACGTTATTTTCTGGCGCTGGTCGATTGCGGTACATTGACTGGGGCGGCCCGCCGTCTGCAGGTAGAACATACGACGGTTGCCCGCCGCATAGATACGCTGGAAGCAGCACTCAAGCTACGTCTGTTCGACAGACTGGTGCGTGGCTGGCAACTGACCACAGAGGGGCATGAGCTGGTCGAGTATGCACGGGAAGTGGAAGAACGCTGGTTCAGTTTCGAGAGAAAAGCACTCAGTGCCAGCAAGATGGAAGGCGTGGTGCGTATTTCTGCACCGCCAAGTCTATCCACTTTTGTACTCGCCCCCCAACTGAAAAATTTGTGTGCCAGCCTGACAGGCGTGGAACTGGAATTGCTGGCCGAACGCCACCATGTCAGCCTGGGCAAACGTGAGGCCGATATCGCTTTGAGAATGGCCCGCCCGCAAACAGCGGGTCTGGTGATCAAACCGCTGGCGAGCATAGGCTATGGGCTGTATGCCAGTAAAGCCTATCTGAAGAAACATCAACAGCAGGATTGGGAGTTTGCAGCTTACGAAAAAAATTCCGCCACCCCCCATCACCAGTGGCTGGAAGATTATCTGGGGCAGCGTAAAGTCATACTCCGCAGCAATGATCAGATGGTACTGGCACAATGTGCGGCTGCTGGCCTTGGAGTAACGGTGATACCCCATTATTTGCGCCAGAGCCATCGCGACCTGTGCTCTATTGAGCATGAAGCCTGTCCCTTGCGAAGAAAGCTCTGGCTGGTCATGCATGATGATGTCAGGCGCTCACCCAGGGTGAGGGCAGTGGCAGATCATTTGATTGCCTTGTTTGCCAGTGAAATGATGCAGGCTACGCTGGTTTGATGAGGTTTTTGCAAATTTTATCAAATAAGCGCTAGCTTAATATTGCTGCACTGCACGCATAAGGTCTGAAAGCAGTATCATGTGGTTTTAGGCATTTGATGTGTTGCCAAATGAATACTTTAATTATTATCGATATGCAAAATGCCTGGTTACATGGCGTAACCCCGCGTTTTGACAAGGCAAATGTGATTGCCCGTATCCGCCATGCGGCTGACTACACCCGCGAACACGGTGGTCAGGTCATCTTTGTGCGTCACGCCAATGATGATGCATTGGTTGGTTCTGCCGGATGGGAAGTCATACAAGAATTGCCGTTCACCCCCGGCGATGTATTTGTCGATAAAACTGCCTGTGACTCTTTTGCCGGTACGGGTTTGCTCACACATCTGAAAATCACAGGGGCCCGCACTCTGATTATGTGCGGTCTGACGACTGAATTTTGTGTAGATACCTCAATACGCGCAGCAGCCTCACATGGTTTTGACGTGATTGCCTTGTCGGATGCACATACGACAGGTGACAGACCTCATATGAAAGCAGACAAAATAGTCGAACATCACAATTGGGTGTGGTCGAATATTGCCACTCCCGTCAATAGTCGCGTCATGGTACGCACCACATCAGAAGTGTTTGGCCCTCACTTCTGATGTCATTCCATGAGGTGAGTATTCGTTCAACTCACCTTCCATACGATGATGGATGTGCACCGTACTTATTTGGCACAACCCAATTCTTTCAAGCTGGTCTCTATATCTCGCCTGCTATTCGCCTGGGTTTCCATTTCCTGCGCCGAGCCGCCAGCTTTTTGAGCGCTACGCAAGCTATTGATTTGTTTGCGGACTTCCTCACATTGCTTTTGCTTGCGGGCAGCTTCGGTGGTATCTGGCTTGCTGCTGTCTTTGGGTGTTTCACCATTCACGGCTTTGCGCTCTGCCGCCTGATGGCGGCTGACTTCATCATCATTTGAACGGGTGCCAAATTTGCGCTCGGCTTCTTTCTCAGCCATGCAGTCGCTTTCGATTTTTATGCGGATGTCATTCGCGTTGCCTTTCATGGCATAGACATCTGCAATGATCTTGCGTTGCTCGGCAGTTTTAGCGTCAGCCTGCAGTTTATCTTGAAAACCGCCGCCTTCCTTGTACCAGATCACCTTCTTTGCTTCTTCGCCGCGGCGTACGCAATTGCCGTCCAGTGGAAGCTTGTCTGAAGTAGAGGGACTGGGGTTTTTCTTGATCAGTTGACTGGGCTGCCCGGCGTCACAGGGTTTGTCCTGATAGGTGCTGCCACAACGATACAGGTTTTGCGCCTGTGCATATCCAGGCAAGACGCTGGCCTGTAATAACAAGGGGATGGTGAGCGAAACAAGAGCGGGGATACGCATACTGTTAACCAATGCAGGGGAAATAAAGACATCACTTTAGCATTCTGCCTGCGTGAATGGTGAGGTGTAAGGACAGAGATGCTGCCAGTATTTGTAAATTGCGTAACATTATCCAGCAAATACCTTGTCAGGATTGCAGGCCATTTTATTTAAATGATGATTGACATCTAAAAATATGACGATCATAATCTAATCAAGTTGATTGATATTAATTGATCGATAAAACCGAAATCTTCATTGCTTCATTTGTGACATCAACTTAATCAAACCCGTCTTATCTAAATTAACTTAAGGAATAGTCATGGAACTTAACAATACCGTCGCATTCGTCACCGGCGCTAACCGTGGTTTAGGCCTGGCATTCGCCACGGCCTTGCTGGAAGCCGGCGTTAAAAAAGTCTATGCTGCTGCCAGGGACCCTGCGCAAATCACATTGCCTGGCCTGCACCCCATACAACTCGATATCACCAATCAACAGCAAGTAGTGGCGGCAGCCCAGGCTTGCGGTGATGTGAACCTGCTCATCAACAATGCTGGCATCGCCCAGCCATCGCCGTTTCTTGCCGATGACAGTGCCACCGCCATCCGCACACAGTTTGAAACCAATTTCTTTGGCATGCTGGCGATGAGCCAGGCTTTTGCTCCGGTGCTGAAAGCCAATGGTGGTGGCGCCTTGGTTAACATGCTCTCGGTCTTGAGCTGGATTAATTTGGCTGGCATTAATGGCTATAGCGCCTCCAAAGCTGCGGCATGGTCACTGACCAATGGTTTGCGCAATGAATTGCGCGGGCAGGGGACGCTGGTAGTGGGAGTGCATGCCGCCTTCATAGACACTGACATGACGCAGCATATTGCCATGCCGAAATCCAGCCCGCAGCAAGTGGCAAGTCAGGTGCTGGAGGCAATAGCACAGGGGCGCGAAGAAGTATTTGCTGATGAAATTACGCGACAAGTCAAGCGGGCACTGTCGCTGGATTCAGCACCTTATCTGCGTGAGGGTGGTCAATAAAGTTCAGCGATGTGAATTGGCGTAGAAGTGCAATGACAGCCTTTGTCGGGTTATGATGCAAAGCTCCTAATCCGGTAAAGGACGTGCCCGTGTCTGGACTTATCCGTAACTTCCTGACGGTCGTACTGGCCTTGTTTTCTTATTGCGTAGTCCGCCGCCGTGCAACTGCAGGTGATCGTGTCACTTCGTATTTCTGGATTACGCCATGGGATACTGGCATCAGGACTTTGAAGAGTGATAAATACTTCCAGCTTGCAGAATCAGCACAACTGGACTTTGTCATCGAAACCGCTTTGTTGCGGCCCATGCTGAGTAGCGGAACGGTTTTTGTCAATGTGTCGCAGCTTGTCAGCTTTATGAAGCCTGTGCATATGTTTCAGCGAGTGCGGGTGGACACTCGCATCTTGCATGCAGATGATAAATGCGCTTATTTTTCGCACGAAATTTATATGCGTGATGTGCTGCATGCCGAGGTGCTGGTCAAGATGAAATTCAAGCGCGGGCGTTTAACGGTCGATCCATTTGAATTGCTGGGCTTGCGTTTTGAAGAGCAGTCCGCGCAACTGTTAGCCTGGAACCAGGCGCTGGAAGCAATGGCATCATTACGAAACACATCGGAATAAAATTATCGCCCGCCAGACACATCAACAAAACTGCCAGTGATATAAGAAGCCGCATCACTCAGCAAAAAGCTGATGGCTGATGCCACTTCTTCCGGTGCACCGCCGCGCTGCATGGGGACATTGGTTTTCAGTCTTTCAACCCGGTTGGCTTCGCCACCATCGGCATGCATGGTGGTGTAGATCAAACCTGGCCGCACGCTGTTGACACGTATGCCTTCAGCTGCCACCTCTACCGACAAACCTTTGGTCAGGGTATCAATCGCTCCTTTTGTCGCCGCATAATCAATATACTCATTGGCTGAACCCAGTCGTGCTGCTGCCGATGATACATTGACGATAGCCCCACCTTGACCGCCATGCCTGGTCGACATGCGTTTCACTGCTTCGCGACAACATAAAAAATAACTGGTGACATTGGTGCTGAGCAGGCGGTTGATGCGTTCAGCCGTCAAATCTTCCAGCCGGCATTGCTGCATGAGGATGCCTGCGTTATTGACCAGCGCACCTAGTTTACCGAGTCGCACATCTATCTCAGCAAACAGGCGCACGACTTCCACTTCGTTGGCAACATCAGTCTGGATGGCAATGGCAGTGCCACCTTGCGACTGTATCTCTTGCACGACTTGCTGTGCAGCTTCATGATTATGCAGATAATTGACGCAGACTGCGTAGCCAGCAGCGGCCAGTTGTTGTGCAGTAGCAGCACCTATGCCGCGACTGCCACCTGTGACTAATGCAACTCTTGCGACTTTTGTCATGGCTACTCCTTCTTATTTGATGAGTGAAATCATGCATCAAAAATGCGAAAAATAATTCGTCATAGCATGGTAACCGGGATGAAGATTTTTCGCAGATGGCGTAGAGTTTGAAGTTTTTTTTGCGGATTGGGGAGTGTGCATGACGCACCCCACTGTAATGCATCCCCTGCAGTTGCGAGGGGGATGCTGTGGGTAATTAGCCTTTGCTCCGTGCTTCTATCACTTCCCATTTTTCCAGCGCTTCCAGCAATTGCTCATCAATTTCAGCATGGCGTGCATTCAATTGATTGGCTTGCTCAGGGCCGTTTTTATACAGATTGGCATCGGCCAGTTTTTCGGTAATGGATGCCTGCTCGGCTTCCAGTGCAGCAATCAGCTTTGGTAATTCTTCCAGTTCGCGCTGCTCTTTGTAGCTAAGTTTTTTCGGCTTGGCTGCTGCTGGCGCGTTCATGGTCGATACTGCTGCCACGGCTGGTTTTTGCTCGGTCTTTGTTACCTTGACGGCTGGCACGGTGCTGCGATAGCGTTCCCAGTCAGTGTAGCCACCGATAAATTCACGCCACTGGCCTTCGCCTTCAGCAACAATAACCTGGGTCACTACATTGTCGAGGAAGGTGCGGTCATGGCTGACCAGAAAGACCGTGCCAGTATATTCTTCCAATAATTCTTCCAGCAATTCCAATGTATCGATATCCAGATCATTGGTCGGTTCATCCAGCACCAATACATTGGCTGGCTTGGCGAACAGGCGTGCCAGCAACAGGCGGTTGCGTTCACCACCAGACAAGGATTTAACTGGTGAGCGTGCGCGCTCAGGCGCAAACAAGAAGTCACCGAGGTAAGACATCACATGTTTACGTTGGCCATTCACTTCTACCCAGTCACTACCTGGCGCAATCGTGTCTGCCAGGCTAGCTTCCTCATTGAGTTGCGCACGCATCTGGTCAAAGTAAGCGATCTGCAATTTGCTGCCTTGTTTGATGGTGCCGCTGTCTGGCTCGTCCTGCCCCAGAATCAGTTTCAGCAAGGTAGTTTTACCGGCACCGTTCTGGCCGATGAGCCCAACCTTGTCGCCACGCAAAATAATGCTGGAGAAATCATCGATGATGACTTTCTCGCCAAAACTCTTACTAACATTTTCCAGTTCGGCCACGATCTTGCCTGAACGTTCGCTAGAGCCTACATCCAGCTTGACCTGGCCTTGCTGTTCACGACGGGCGCTGCGTTGCAGGCGCAATTGCTCCAGACGCTTGACGCGGCCTTCGTCACGTACGCGGCGGGCTTTGACACCTTTGCGTATCCAGATTTCTTCCTGCGCCAAAAACTTGTCAAACTTGGCGTTTTCTACTTCTTCATTTTCCAGCAAATCCGCCTTGCGGGTCTGGTAAGTCGTGAAATTGCCAGGGAAAGAAGTCAGCTTGCCGCGATCCAGTTCTATGATGCGGGTCGCCACATTATCCAGGAAACTACGATCATGGGTGATGAACAGCACACTGCCTTTGAAGTCTTTCAGCAGAGCTTCCAGCCATTGTATCGATGAAAAGTCCAGGTGATTGGTTGGTTCATCCAGCAGCAGGACGTCAGGCGCACTGACCAGCGCACAAGCCAGGGCAACGCGCTTTTTCATACCGCCCGACAGCGTACCCATGATAGCGTCTTTCGACAGGTTCAGTTTGTCCAGCGTGGTTTCTACCTTGTTACCCAGGCTCCAGGCATCGGCCGCATCCAGCTTTACCTGTATGTCATGCATGCGCTCCATCAGGGCATCATCATTGTCGCCGCCAAACTGCCCGGTCAGTGCTTCATATTCCTGCAACAGGGCAGGCAGCTCACCCAGACCGGATGCAACTGCGTCAAACACGCTAAGCTCCATGTCAAATTGCGGCTCTTGCTCAACATAGGCGATTTTGATGCCTTGCTGCATGACCAGCAGGCCATCATCAATCTTGGATGTGCGGGCAATAATCTTCAGCAAGGAGGACTTGCCCGTGCCATTACGCCCGATCAGGCCTACGCGTTCGCCTGCTTCTATGGAAAACTCTGCATGATCGAGCAGAGCAACGTGACCGAATGCCAATTGGGCATCGCTTAATGAGATAACTGCCATAAAACCCTGTGAAACCGGCATCAGGAAGATGCACGGACATAAATTAGAGAAAAGCAGTATTGTACGCTAGCTAGGCATCTAAACTCATCTGCTGAATTGATTGTTAGGCCAAGCTCAGGTAAGATGGCGGGCTGATTGAGAAATGCACAAGTAAAACCGGGTATTTCTCACCGTGTCTCGCCGTAGTTCAATGGATAGAACGTATGCCTCCTAAGCGTAAGATACAGGTTCGATTCCTGTCGGCGGGACCAGTCCCAACTCCTCCACTTGGTCATCAGGTAAACATGATCCAAGTAAAATCAATGGCTTAGAATGGATTTTTAAGCGAAAAATGGCTCAAGTAATTCTGATCCTGTTCTAAAAAGCTTTCTCCTGTCAATTTTGCGTTCACTCGCCCGCAACTTAATTGACAAATCACTACGTTCAAGTGTTATCAATCTATGGCTAAGATATTTCAAGGGTCCGTGAAGGTTCATTTCGGTCAAATCTACGTTTTGCCTATGGATACTTACGGCCTGGAGCTTGACGATTCATTTCGTGGTCAAGCCAATGGATTGTGTGGTGGCTCTATCTCTGGAACACTTTTTCTGATTACTGGATTGCATACTGGTGAAGTCGAATTCACCTTGGAAGTTTTTGATGCGGAACCGCCTATCGACGAAAAATGGGAAGAAATTGTAGAAGTGTCTTTAGACGTTGGTGAGAAGCCGATATCGGTGATGAATTGGGACGGGGATAAAGTATGTGGAATTCCTGTGACCAAGGGATGTTATCGCGTACGCTACTGCGCGTTTGACATGGATTTAGGTCACGAATCGCTAGGGGGTGATGGAATCGTGGATTTTTATCATTTGTCTATCTGGCCGTCTCCAAGAGCCGACGATGCCGTTGTTAAGCAAACATCGCAAAGCGCGCATTACTGGCATGAAACGGCACGTAATTTTTAAATAAGCTAGTTCCCTGCGCTACTGGGGAACTCCTCAAGTGCAAATCAACTCTCTGGTTCGTGGTAAACCGCTTCGATGTTGTGGCCATCAGGGCCAATGACAAAAGCTGCATAGTATCTACCCTGATATTGCGGGCGCAGACCAGGCGCTCCATTGTCTTTGCCTCCAGCTTCAAGTGCCGCGTGGTAGAAGGCGTCGACCTGCTGTCGGCTTTTGGCCTGGAAAGCCAGGTGAAGATGGGCTGGCTTTTCTTCGGTTTGGTACAGGCACAATGACACCTCGTCGTTTGCGCAAAGCTCGACACCGTAGGTCGGCACTCCCTCCGCTACAACAGCAACCCCGAGCGGTTCTAATGCCTTGAGGAAAAATGTTTTGCTCGCGACATAGTCGCTGACACCGAATTTGACGTGATCAAACATGGACTATCCTGATGTGTGCTTGCACGAGGGCAAACTAGTTTTAAAAATGCCAATTGAAAAGTTAGCAGAAAAGTTCAAATAGAGCAATTTTTGTGAAGTCTTAATGGCCCAGTCTTTGAATACGATTTTGCCTCGCTTCTTGCGATTGTTGCATTCATAAAACTGGTATCAATAGCTTTCAGTACGAGACTGCAAGCATAGATACATTTTGATAATAATTTTGCATATTCAGCAATGTTTTTATGTGGTCAAGTTAAATAAACTGCATTAGGATTTCTTTTTTAGGGCGTTAAATTTCTTTTAACTATAGACAGGGTGTATATGGATGCCGATGACGAAAAAGTAATCGAACTGAGCAAAACCAAATTGCGCTCATTGCTTATTGGTTCTGTCATATTTGTCGCGATGGGTCTTTGGATGGTGCAGCTTGATGCAGCTGACATTGCAGCCCAGCGTGGTTATAACAACCCTGCCATCATGCATGGCATAGGCGTGGCGGCAATTCTGTTTTTTGGACTTTGCGGCATGGTCGCTATCAGAAAATTGCTTGATAAAAAACCAGGCCTGATATTAAGTTCGGCAGGTATTGTTGATAACAGCAGTGGCGTTGCAGCTGGCTTTGTTCCATGGTCTGAAATTCTTGGTTTCAGTATTTTCGAAATACAAAGCCAGAAAACCCTGGTGATCAGAGTGAGTGAACCAGAGCGCTACATCATGGCTGGGGGTATTGCCAAGCGCATGCTGAACAGGATGAATTATAAGCTCTGCGGTAGCCCGGTCGTTATTTCAGCCAATTCCTTAAAACTGGGATTTAACGAGTTGTTGGAAATCAGCCATTCCTATTTTTACAAATATGGAAATTCGAGTGCTAAATCTCTGGCACCTACGCATGCTTGAGTTCAGTCTTGCATAATCTGCAGTGAGTATCCACAGGGAAATTAGCCGCACCACAGGCTGGACAGGGAATATTGTCGGGCAGATTGGAGCGATCCTCCATCAATGCATAGATAATAAATGCCACTATATTCAATGGCATGAGTATCAGCCAGGCACCAGAGCGCTTCTTTGCTTTTAAGTAAAACCAACATGCTGCCATGAGCACGCCATACACTACAAATGCGAGTATGCCGGAATATATCTCGTTCTTGGTTGGTCCCAATACCTGACTGCGGTAAATGATTACGCACATCCCAGTGAGATAAATTGCAACCGCAAGATTGCGCTTTTTTATGTAACCTGGAATCATGCTTGAGTATTTTTTCTAAATGTTCGGGTAAATTAATTTTACTTCACTGCGCCAATAATCGGTCCCAAATCTACCGTCACATCATTCCGGTTAAGTTCCACTGAATAGATGCCAGAAATACTGCCATCCAGATACAGGGCATCCTGACAATGCAGAGTATCGCGGAAGAATATCGCCATCTCATAAAAATTGACAGGCTGCTCGCTGATCACAAAAATGGCTTTGCTACCGATCACGCCAACGCCATTACGTTTGAGACGTGAATTGGAGTCGGGTTTGAAGGCAGGGTGTACTACGCCATTCCTGAGCAACAGAGGGCCGGACTGGGTCGCCAGCAAGACATCCTTGGCTATTGCTGGATATTCTGATGATTCAATCACTTGCGGGCCGGATTTGCTGACCAGGAATACGCCATTCGGTTTCAGAAAAAAATTCCCCCAGCCATTTGCCAGATTGAGTGCAAACAGTTGTTCCGTATTCTGTATGAACAAACCTACTGGCGCATAATTGGCGTGGTACATGCCGGCGTTCATCGCGAAGACCAGTTGCTTGTTGCGTGTGGCCAGCCAGGTCTTGAGTTGATCAAAACGCTTGAAACCTTTGCCTGTCTCATCACGCAAGAATAGTTGCAGTTCCTCGTGTTCTGTATCAACACTGATGACAGTGAAGCGAGGGTCAGCAGCCTGACAACTCAAGCTGACTAGCAGGCTTACTATAAACAATAATATTCTGTTCATGGGTTGCAAAGTGAGATGTCCAAATTAAAAGATTCGTGATTGGAGAATAGCGTGGTATTGATTTATTTGCTGTCATGTATTTAACGGGACATTTGGCTCATGCCCAGACGTGGCGTGCATCTGGTTTCTCTTTGTTCAATATTCAACAGGGTTTGCTGCAACTGGTTTTTCCAGGCGCTGCCATGAGAATTGATTCTGCACGCTATCTCACTGCTGGCAGATCTGACGTTGCCAGGTTCTGCACGTGCTTTGCGCTGCACTTCAAGCAGGCGTTCAGCAATCTTGTTCGCTTCGCCTTGATCACCTTGTGCACGCAGACTTTCTATCAACATCAGGTCAGATTGCAAATTGCCTGCAGGTTGGGCTCGTTGAATAAACAAGTTTATCAGCCAGTTGCCTGTATCCAGGGCATGTAGCCGTGTCGTTGCCATGGCTTCTTGCCTCGCCATCAGGTAGTCTTTTTGCAGCATGGCTATCATCCATTTTATTTGGTGACTCTCAAGATTTGCCAGATTGTTTTGCACAGGATCTTTTGCCTTGTTGGCGACCTTGCCAAGTATAGTCTGGGCCTCGGCAAATTTCTTTTTGCTGACAAGCAACCAGGCCTGGTCTATTTTTAAAGTGTGACAGAAAAAATCATCGACTTCTTTGGTGTCACAATCATAGTCGCTTGCCGCGGTTTGCAACTGGTGTTCTGCATCATCAACCCGACCGGTCTTATAGTAGGCGCGCGCCAGCATCTGATGTGCCTGCAAGAGCTGGGTATCATCTTTGTTCTTGTCTTTGGCGAACAGACTGACCACTTCCTCCTTCAGTATCAGTTGCGCTGGATTATCTGGGTCTACGTCGCGTGTCTGCAAAACTTCGGCTAATAAACGGGCATCATTTCTGTCGCTTTGCGCATGCAATCTTGCACGCAAAATGGCTTCAGCCTCTTGCAAATAATTGGCAACATCAGCTTCATTTTTCTTGGTATTTTCCGGCTCATCCTGATCTGACCAGTTGCGTATTGCACTCGCCATGGCAAAAGCGGCATCGGCATGCAGGTAAGTCGGTCGTACTGAGTTATTATTTTCAGCGTAATAAATTTTTGCTATACGCAGTGCATCTTCGGCGTCACCGTCACTGGCTTCATCTAGTGCAGATTTGAGTATGCCAGCTCGTTCACTACCTTGGGCTGCGATGATTTTTTCAGCACGTGCCTGTCTGAGTACCTTTCTTTCTTCTTGCCACGACTGCGCTGCGTCCTTGCCCTCATTCTCATTTATTTCTACTGGCTTACTGGCGTCGCTGGATGCCAGTAAAGAGGACAGGCCCTGGCCTGCCAGGCTTAACATGGTCGTTGGTGCAGAATAGATTAAGCTGAACAGGGCTGCCACCGGCAAGACTATACAGGCAATATATAAACCCAGCCCCGCGCTGCTTTCCTTCCAGCCTGGCTGTCTGCCAAGGTAGCGTGGTAATAAGGTTTGACCGACAGCCAGCTTATTGGCATAGCTCCATTTGCTGAAACTTGCATGACCAAGAAAGTCAAATAAGTCACCTGCAGCCTGGGCGAAATTTCTATTGCTATCGGGCGTCTGGGTATTTTGTTTTGATAAAAGTGAAGCTGCTCTGGCAAGTTTGTATTGAAATTGCGCACTGATGAGCGCGAGTATGCCAATACCCAGCACAATCCTGTCGCTGATGTACAGGCCATAGGCCAACATGGCGATACCGCTGCACATGGAAAACAAAAAGCGCAACCAGGGCAGGCGTGCCATAACCAGTAATTCGATGACGCGGCCACCATCGAGTGGCAGTACAGGCAATAGATTAAAACCGTTGACCAGCAATGAGGCCAGTGCTGCCATCGTCAGATACGGCCCCCAGGCTGCGTTCAAGATTGTTGGGTCCTTGACGATCAACGCAATACTGGCCAAAGACAACAGCAACCCAGGCATGGGGCCGGCCAGATAGACCAGCATATGTGTGAAGGGGCTGGCTTCATGCTTTTCACCGCTGGTGATACCGCCCATTCCCGGTACAAAAAATACCTGGACGTCACGAAAGCCAGCCAGCCTCATGGCTAGCCAGTGACCACCTTCATGCAAAGCAATGACACCACCGATGACCAATGCTCCGGTAATACCCCACCACCACGTACCCAATGCCAGGAAGGCGAGGGCAGACAAGGCAAAACTCGTATATTGATACCAACGTGGTGCCAGCATGGAGCGCAAGGCACACAGGGTACGCACGAAAGAGTAACGGTCGCGCAACTGACGTGCGGCGGTTATATCTGTAACGGGTCTTGTGGTAGTTGAGATGGCCGGGGATTTTACTGACTTATGTGTACTGGCTTTGCGCATGTGCCATGCCATTTTTAGCGAAGGCCAAAAACGAAAGCCATAAATTTTCTCGTCATCACGTTGGCCGCGTTGATATACCTTGGCCTCTCTGTCTAATCGTACCAGCCAGCGTTCAGCCAGGTTTTGTGCGATTTTCGGTGCATCGGCGGGATCACTGCGTTGTACCGTTATCAGTTCACGTACATGCAGGTGTGTTGTCAGTTGTCCCGCAAGGTCGACACTTTTGTCATTGATGACGGTAACTCGCGCCGGATAAGGCACCATGGTTTGCAGCAAGCCATTGACGGTGAGCAAAGCCCTGCCATCGATATAAGTATTCCACAGATAGACTGTGTACAGGCGTTGATCATGAGGCGATTCGCTGGGATAAACTTCGGCGTGCACATCTTGCGCCAGGTGGTGATAGACATCGCAATAGCTGGCAGGGATATCATCCGCCGCGATCATCGAGCGTTCGCGCCAGCTATGCATATAGCGGAAACCGGCTTGCTCCATTTCAGTGCGGGCGGCATCCAGTACTGGTAAAAGATCACCACTCGCCGTGCGCAGGCTGGGCGTTTTTCGAGGGGTCCATAACTGCAATTTTAGTAAACGGTTCATGCTGATGACCAGAACCAGCACTTGCAATAGCAATATGACGGCGATGACCGTCACGACTACACTCCACAACAGGTCCATCCCAATTTCCACCCAATTCTCCACGCGCAAAATATCAGATGCATTGTCAGCTAAATGAAGTGAAATTGCGAGTGTACGACGTGATTTAGCGGCTAAATCAATCGAATTGGTGATTGAAATGGCATGACTGTCAGCGCAATATAAACATCTTTTGCAATTTCGATGGTATTTATGAAATGAGTTCCGACAAGCGATGGAATCGCAGGGGCTTATTTAATTTGCATTGAGTTGCCTTGAACAGGTCAGTCAGTGAAGAGATTGTTGACAAGCTCCGGCATTTTACGGAGCTTGATAAAGGGGGGCAGAGGATTTGCAAGTATCAATATTGGGCAGCGATGATTTCTATTTCAAGCAGAAAGCCTGGTTTGACTAAAGCGGGGATGATCATCAGCATGGATGCTGGCCTTGCATCACCAAGATAATTGCTGCGTACTTTGACGTACTCTGCAATATCAGATTCTCTGGTCAGGTAGTGCGTGACTTTGACGATATCCGCTGTTGTCATGTTGCTGCTGTCGAGCATACGGACAATATTGCGCCAGGCAAGATCAGCCTGACCGATAATATCTTCTGGCAAATTGCCGTCCTGATCCAGACCAGATGTACCTGAAGTGAATAACCACCTGGCGTGGCCAGAGACTTCCTGAGCGTCTGTGTATTTACCGATTTGGCTGGCGATACCGATATTGTGGGGGATATGCATGTTCATCTTTCGTTGTGGATAGTGAGGTACATTATGGGCAAGATGTAATCCCGACATTTCAGCCCAGGATGAAGTATGGACGACGCGCAGAACATTCCCGATATCATTCCCAGCATTATTCCCCGCATTGCCGCCTTGATGGCAGACCCGGCACGCGCAGCCATACTCTGGACACTGATAGATGGCACGACACGTCCCGCAGGTGAATTGGCATTTGCAGCAAATGTGTCAGCACAGTCAGCCAGCGCGCATCTGGCCAGGCTGGTGGACGGTGGGCTGTTAATTTCGCAGGCGCATGGGCGGCATCGGTATTTTCGTATTGCCAGCGCCGAAGCTGCTGGCCTCATAGAATCGATAGCAGTTCTTGGTGCGGCTACTCCCACTAAGGCATCGCGTCAGCCGCCCCCACCTGCGTTGGTGCGCACCATGCCCCACCAGTTTTTACATGCCCGGACTTGTTATGACCATCTGGCTGGCGAATTGGCTGTGCAATTACTTGATGCCATGTTAAAAGCAAAATGGCTGGAGCCGGAAACCAATGATTTCAAACTGACCTCATTAGGGCGCGAAAAACTAGTCGCCATAGGTGTCACAAGTCCTGAACATGCAAAGAGTCGCCGCGTGTATGCACGCTGCTGTATAGACTTGACGCAGCGCCGACCGCATCTGGCTGGGGTGCTGGGTGCTGAATTACTGGACTTGTTTGTCAGGGAAGCCTGGATATTGCGTACCCCACGCTCGCGGGTAGTCAGCGTCACGCCCAAGGGCCAGCAGGCTTTGCGGCAAATTCTTGAGGCATAATTCGAACATTCTTGACTACGCACTGAAATCAAGCTGCCACAGAGCAATAGCATCACTACTTATTTGTAACACCATGTAATCCTGAGCTCTTAGCCCGGTTTCGAAATTGCCAATCGCATGCCAGTCGCGTATATTTTCACCCCGTACGCCAATAGAACGCATTCCATCTGATTGACGAAATGCGTTCTAACGTTGATTGAATTTCTTTAAGGTAATAACTTCATGAAAACCAAATTAATTTTTTGCTTGTTAAGCGCCTTGCCACTGATCGCAGCGGCTGATGTGACCGTGAACATGAACCAGGTGAATGAAACAGGTGTCGGCACTAAGCTGGGACAGGTTGTAGTTTCTGAAAGCAAATACGGCCTGGTGTTTACGCCTGCGTTGACAGGGCTGACTCCTGGCTTGCATGGCTTCCATGTACACCAGAATGCGGATTGCAGTGCCAAAGAAAAAGACGGCAAACTGGTCGCGGCATTGGGTGCAGGCGGCCACTATGATCCAGAAAACAGCAATCGTCATGGCACACCATGGGGTGATGGCCACGCGGGTGATTTGCCACCTCTGTATGTTGACGCGAGTGGCAATGCCAGCCAGCCTGTATTGGCACCACGTTTGAAATTGGCTGACCTCAAAGGTCGTTCACTGATGATACATATTGGTGGTGATAATCACTCTGATCATCCGGCGGTATTGGGTGGCGGTGGTGCGCGCGTCGTTTGCGGCGTATCCTGAGTTGTATAACTCTGCTGCCTGTCTCGTATAGTCAAGGCAGCAGGGCTTAAGCTGGTCAGGTTTGCGCTTCAGCCTTGGCCGCTTTTTCTTTCTTGAAGGGATTGCGGTCGGGCGCATCTTCATGTTCTATACCCAGGAGCAGGCGTTTCATGAGTTTGTTCAGTACGGGCTGACGGTGACGCACAAATACACCAAAGGTTTGCGGCTTGGCACCCAGTGCAGCTTTGGGTTCCAGCGCAGTGCGGCCATAGGAAATGCGCTTGCAACCCAGGTCTATCGCATCAGCAATACCTGCATGCAGCAGGCGCAAGTAAATTGGCAGTTCTTCAGCGGCGGCACGGTCAAAGCCTATGTGATAAGCAATCGCGGTTTCGCCATCGGCGACAGAAATCAAAAAGCCCAGCAAGCGGCCATCTCGCCTGATGACGCTGCAGCGGAATTTGTCGCCAGCAGCTGCCTGTAATACAGGAAAATATTCTGGCAATAGTTCGAATGGGCGAAAGTCAGCATTTACCTGTACCGCCTTGTATAGCGCAAAGATATCGTCGAGTACTGGTGTCAGGTCATCCAGCCGCTCCAGACTGCAATTGGCCTCATCCATGGGTTTGAGTATGGCATTGCGGATATTGCTGCGGTATTTGGATGCAAGGCTGGCCAGGTAGTCGTCGTAATTTTTCCATGCTGGTGCCAGGTCCAGCACCATATTGGGTTCGGTTTCTACATAGCGGTAACTGAGGTTCTCCAGATGTGCGGCCTGATCGATGTAGGGATCATGTAAATCCTTGATCATGACGAAATGGGTTTTACCCGCCAGCTTTTCTGCCTGGCGCACGCGGTACAATACTTCCACTACGCCATGCCATGCCAGTTTTGGATCGACATTTTTGGCAAAGGCAATGCCATGCTGGCCGAAGGTCAGAAAGTTGCCGCAACTGAGTATGCGTTGCCTGGCGTGTTGTGCCAGTTGATCCAGTGGTAGCGCCCATTTTTTATCTGTGTCAGCCGCCTTTTCTGGTCGTGCTTGTGCCAGGCTGATATCGGCAATCTGCATATATACGGCGGCGACCGGTTGCCGGTCTGCACCTGTGCCGTCAAAAATCAGGGCATAGCGGGCTGACAGGTTTAGTGGCAATACCTGCTCAAGTGCGCTCAGGTATTCCAGCGACATGAAAAAGCCGGATTGTGCTGCCAGTTCTTGCCATGATGCGGCATCTAGCATGCTGATGGAATCGGCAATGGCATAATACAAGTCAGCAGGGCCCCGCAGACGCTTGCGTTCTTTTTGGCGTTCTTTCAAGGCGTTGGTAATGGACTGCAGGGCAGCAGGAATTTTCATGTTTCAGACCTACAATGAATTGTGAGTTTGCATCATAAGCGTAAATCAGTATATGGAACAGTATGCGAAAGACTGTATTGTTAGAATTTGCAACAAGGCTGATTTCCCATAGTTCTCATGCAGTCAGCAGGCAAAACAGAGAATCAAGTTTAAGGAATTCGTGGATATTTTATTTTTAGGCACCTCAGCAGGTGCACCAACCCGTCAACGTAATGTCACTGGCCTGGCTTTATTGTCAGACCAGGGCAGTGAATGGTATCTGGTCGATTGTGGTGAGGCTACCCAGCATCAGATATTGAACACCTCGTTATCCGTACACGGTTTACAGGCGATTTTTATTACCCATACACATGGCGATCATTGTTATGGCTTGCCGGGTTTACTGGCCAGCGCCGCCATGAATGGTCGTAAAACTCCTCTGCACATCATTGCACCGGCAGGCATACAAAACTGGCTGCAGGTAACCCATGCGATGTCAGAATCTTTCTTGCCCTATGAATTGGTATTCACGGACGTTGAGAATATGGATGTGTGGCAGGATCATGCAGTGAATGTCCACGCAATCAAGTTATCGCACCGTGTGCCCACACATGCTTATCGCTTCAGCGAAAACCATACCGTTGCGGTGCTGGATACGGCCAAATTGCAAGCTGAGGGAGTACAGGCAGGGCCATTGTGGGGACGTTTGAAGAAAGGTGAAGATGTCATTCACGATGGAAAAACTCTGGTCAGCCGCGACTATTTGCATCACCCCTATCCCTTGCGCAGCATCATCGTCGGTGGTGACAATGACCAGCCCGGGCTTTTACTGGAAGCGAGCCAACAAGCACAAGTGCTGGTGCATGAAGCGACTTATACAGAAGATGTAGCAGAGAAGGTTGGCGCACGTGTCCAGCACTGCTCTGCTGCTGCCATCGCCAGCTTTGCGGCTACGGCTGCTTTGCCCAATCTGGTGTTGACACACTTCAGCGCACGCTATCAGCATGACAGTGAAAAATCACCCTACATAGGCGATATCGAGGCAGAGGCCAGGGCGAATTATCAGGGTAATCTGTTTCTGGCAGAGGATTTTGCGCGTTTTCGCCTGGACAAGAATGGAGTATTAAGCAGGATTTCTTAAAAAAAGTGGTGATTTCGGGCCAAATGCCCAACTTGTTGAAGAAATAAGCACAAGCGCTCGTTGGCATAGCATAATCGCTGGCACCGGAGGGCTATCATGGTCAACCGGTCAACGATAGTCCAACCTGAGACGAGGAGCGAGCATGAAAACAGAATTGCTATACCTGAGCTATGTCACCATACTGACTGGCGTATTGTGGATACCCTATATTCTTGACCGCGTACTGACCTGTGGCCTGTTAGCCGCTGTCGGCTATCCAGATAATGGCAAGCCGCAATCAAAATGGGCCGTACGCATGATGAAAGCGCATAGCAATGCAGTAGAAAATCTGGTGGTGTTTGCTACTCTTGTCCTGCTGGCAAACGCTGCGAATATTTCCAATGCGATGGTCGCCAATGCCAGCATGCTGTTTTTTGCTGCCCGTCTGGTACATGCGGTCTGCTATACCTTGGGCATACCCTGGGTTCGTACCCTGGCTTTTTTGGCTGGTGTTGTAGCTCAGGCCATGGTTGCTGTGCAATTGCTGGCGCATTAGACCGTTGCTGCGGCCAAAGTAAGGGTCTTCGTCATTCTGGTTTCTATCGTATCGAAGCGAAGCCCTGGACATTCTTAAAAAGATAAAGCGCCATGATTGAATTCATTTTTGAGGTTCTATTGCAGTTGGTGTTTGAGATTCTTGAAGTAGTATTTACTTCAGGCGCAGGAAAGCGCGAGCGTGAATCGCAGTCACCCATCGTCACTGCAATTATTTATATTGCCTTCGGCATCATGGCGGGCTTCGTCAGTTTATGGATATTTCCGCAAGCCTTTATCCATAATAGCCTGGGCCGTATAGCCAATCTGATCTTGACACCGGTATTGATGGGTTTGCTGGCCGCCGCCTTTGCCGCCTGGCGTGCGGGTGATGGGCAAGGTCTGCGGCTCGGGCGTTTTATTAATGGCTACGTGTTCGCACTGTCGTTGGCATTGGTGCGTTTCCTGACTACAAATAATACGTGATGGTGTATTGAGATTTGCTATTGCTTAGGCATCAGCGGCAGCATCAGGGAGTCAGCAAAATCATCCAGCTTGCTGATAGTCGTCTCGTTATAGCAATTGCAGGCAATAGCAATCGCAACGTTCTTGCTGGGGATGACTCTGTTGCTGGCATAGTAGGTTAATTCTGTGCCGTTATGTACGCTGACATTGCCCAGCCCCGTGATGTTCATGACACCCCAGCCCAGGCCATAGCTGTCTACAGGTGTATGCATCAATTGAAAATTGGCTTGATTCAGGTAATTGCTTTGCCCTTGCAAGCCACGCAGGTGTTCACGCAAAAAAACGCCGTAGTCGGCCAGGCTCAGATTCATGCCACCGGCAGCATTGATAAAAAATGCATAGCGGGGATCGATCACGGCTGGAGTGGCTTTCCAGTTGCCAGCGACCAGGGTATGTCCAATATTATTATTGGCACCCGCATCTTCAGGGAATCCAAAGCGTCCTTTGATGTTGAGTGGCGCGAACACTTCTTTCTGCATCAGGTTTTCATAGCTGTCGCCAGCAGCAACTTCTGCCATCAAGCCTGCCAGGGCATAACCTATGTTGGAATACAGCATCTTGCTGTTTGGCGGGTATTCAGGAGCATCTTGTAGCAACAGGACAGCGAGAGAACGACGGTCTGCCAGTAAGTCACCCGTCAGCAAGGGCAAGGCTTTTTCTATGGTGCCGTCATTCACTTCACGTGGCAGACCAGAACGATGGCGCAGTAATTGTTCTATTGTGACGTTCAGATACTCAGGGCGGATTTGTGTGCGCCAGGCTGGAAATGTTTCTGCTACTGTCGTATCCCAACGTATCTTCTTTTGTTCTACTAGGCGACCTATCATGGTAGCAGTTGCGGCTTTCGTCAGCGAGCCCAGCTGGAACAAGTCTGTACTTTGCACATTCTGGCTACCATTGACTTGTCTGGTGCCTGCCACGACATTTTCTACTTTGTCTTGATTGACGATAGTTACAGAAACAGCAGGCAAGTTATTACTGTTGCGGAATCGCTCAAGCTCCGCACGCAAGGCGTCTCCAGATAATAATGCTGCCGGTTTTTGTACTTCCACCGCTGGAGTAGTCGTGGGTGCTGAGGAGTTGGAGCCACCACCACAAGCGGCTAGCATGCCGCACAAGCAGGCAGTAATCAATCTGGAATTCAAATGCATATGCATAGTCCTATCTAAAAAGTATGCGATCAGTATCTTCAAGGAAGAAACGGGAATTGGCAGCGTCATGTATAGCCTCTGTCATTCTTGAATGCAGAGTTGCAGAGGCACAGATGCACTACAGCGCGGGCGCAGTATCGCTACTTATTTGTCAATAGACTATGTTTTCGTGCAAGGTATAGCTTTATAAAGCGACAGGTATTACATGGCGAAACTTGTTGCGATTAACGGCTTGCACGTCATGGATATGGCATTATTATTTCCGGGTGAATTTCAGTTGTCTCAGTATATTTTTTTGCAGTAACTGATCCTGTGTCGCATGTGACGGGTCAGAGTAAAGATCAAGACTATATATTTGTCCCGCGCCATTTCTTTGTGGGCGCAGGAAGAAATAGCGCCATAGAGTCAGCTCACCGACGCGTATTGCCTGACACTGATGGACAACCAGGCCGGCGCTGCGGATATTGCTGTGCCGTGCAGGTTTGTTCTCACATAATTCGTCCGCCAGTTCTGCGGTTGACTTTGCCATGGTGATTACGTCATATCTGACAAATAGTTCCAGGTGCGGTTTTTGTTCAAATACTCCATCGCTGCATGAGTCAGAACGAAGCAGAGCAACAAAACCATGATTGGGCCCAGGCGTGGGAGTTGTGCATATATTGAGGCGATGCGGAAATTGAATGGTGAAGCCGTAAGCAGAATTGTCATATCTGTCTGTCCTGGCCTGATCAGCCGCAAATGCATCAGCCACCGGTAGTGACGCTGCTAATAGCATCAGACAGGTCATGCATAATTTTTGCACTGAAGCAGTGATCTGAAGAGTGATTTTCACGTCGGATTTAAGGCTAAATAAAAAATTTTCTGGCGCAAGCGGTTATTGCAAAATATATCACTATAATTGATGCGACCATATCTTAACCATCAGGGATACAGAATGCTGAAGAATTGCATCGCCGCCATACTCATTGCATGTACCTGTTTTGCCAGCCATGCCGCTGACTTTCCCTTAAATGCTGTACCTGACCCGCTGAAGACCTGGGTGCCATGGGCAATGGATGGTATAGAAAACTTTGGCTGCCCACAGCAAGGCCCTGATGCAAGTCAAAAACAATGCGTGTGGCCAGGCTTGCTGGATCTGAAGGTGAATGCATTGGGCGCGACATTTACCCAGGACTTGCAGGTACATCGTGATACCTGGGTTTATTTGCCGGGCAATGCCCAGCACTGGCCACAAGATGTCAGTGTCGATGGCAAGCCGCAAGCAGTTATTGCACGCGATGAAATGCCCGTCATTAAATTGACACATGGTGCGCACAAACTGGCAGGTAAATTTATATGGACTGTGGTGCCAGAGTTTTTACCTCTGCCGCAAAGCGCCGCTTTATTGAAACTGGATTTGAATGGCAAGCCTGTGAGTTTTCCGGTACGAGATGAAAGTAACCAGTTATGGCTGCAACGCAAAGCGGACGTAGATAGTGGCGAACAAATCCAGCTCCGGACATTTCGTAAAGTCACAGATGGTGTACCCATTACGGTAGAAACTTATATCCGTCTTGAAGTGTCGGGCAAGGGCAGGGAGATAAACCTGGGGCGCACACTTTTGCCAGACCTGATACCTCTGGAATTGAAGTCAACTTTACCCGCAGTCTTGAAACCAGACGGTAGCATGACAGTGCAAGTCAGGGCAGGCAAGTGGGAGATACGCTTGCTGGCACGCCAGCCTGGCCCGGGCAAAACCCTCAGCCTGCCTGAAGGTGCGGAAGAAGAAGTCTGGTCTTATGAAGCAACGCCATTGATACGTACAGCGGCGATAGAAGGGCCATCCACAGTTGACCCGCAACAAACCACCTTGCCGCCAGAATGGCGTAACTTGCCAGCTTATCTCATGCATGCTGGCAGCACATTCAGTTTCAAAGAAATACGCCGTGGTGACAGTGATCCAGCTCCGGATAAATTGTCTTTGCAGCGTCGTCTGTGGTTGAGCTTTGATGGCTCTACCCTCACCATGAGTGATCAGATCAAGGGTGATATCAGTCACTCAAACCGCCTGACCATGGGCAATATCGCTCAACTTGGACGTGTCAGTGTGTCTGGGCAGGATCAATTGATTACGCGCGGCAATGACAAACTTGCAGGTATAGAAGTCCAGCGCGGAAGCATAGATCTGGGTGCCGACAGTGTGGTTGGCAATAGCACACGCAAGCTGTCCGCAGTGACCTGGCAAAAGGATTTTGACAAGCTGGGCATAGAACTGATCTTGCCTGCAGGCTGGCGTCTGCTGCACGCAGGCGGGGCCGACAAGGCGGATGGTGCCTGGCTTTCTCGCTGGAATTTGCTGGACTTTTTCCTGGTATTGGTGATTGCCCTGGCAGCAGGCAAATTATGGGGTAAACAATGGGGTGTGCTTGCCTTGTTGGCCCTGGTATTGTCTTATCAAGAGCTAGATGCACCACGTTACTCATGGATAGTGCTGTTCGTGCTGATAGCCATTTTGCGAGCTTTGCCAGCCAGCAGGTTTCAAGTTTGGATCAAACGCCTGCAGCAAGTCAGTTTGCTGGTGTTGATCTTGCTGACGCTGTCATTTGCAACACAGCAGGTGCGTTCAGCCTTGTACCCCGTACTCGAAACTGATGGTGCTTCTGACTATTTATATCAGCGTAGTCAATATGATGGAGCGCCAGCACCTGCCGCTGCACCGGTAGCAATGCCGGCGGAAGTCAATGCAGAAATGCAGGGGGGGAGTACCATCGCCGAAGCACCGCCACCACCTCCGGCAAAAATGCGGAGCCCGGTGATGAGGGAAGAAAATATGCCAGTCCAACAGGCTGCTGACAGACTTAAAGCCGATGCAATGAGATCATATAGCTCAGCCAAACCCAAGGTGTTTTCCAGGTCGCAATCTACCAACTACCAGGCTCTGGACCCAGATGCCAAAGTACAGACCGGCCCGGGTTTGCCGACCTGGAATTGGCGTTCGCATCGCTTGATATTTGATGGCCCGGTCAGACAGGATCAACAACTGGATTTATGGTTGTTGCCGCCCTGGGCTAATAAATTGCTGGTAGTACTGCGTCTGATTTTGCTGGGGCTGTTATTGATGTGTGTGAGTGAATTCAGAAGAGGGACTGGTCAGGGACCGACTGATGCCGGTACATCTGTAGCAAGCAGATGGTCCTGGCGCGGCTTGGGCAAAGCCGTGTCCATACTGGTGATGAGCAGCTTGACTGCCTGGTCCGCTACATATAGTGAGTCTGCACATGCGCAAATGCCGGACAATGAAAAGCTGGAAGAGTTAAAACAAAAATTGACGCGCCCGGCAGACTGCCTGCCAGATTGTGCAGAAATCTCACGCATGATGGTGCAAATCAATGGCAGTAGCGTCAGACTGGGCCTGGATGTTGATGCCGCGATTGACGTCGCCCTGCCTTTGCCTGGTGGTCTCAAGCACTGGCTACCCGCGCAGGCGCAACTGGATGGCAAGCCTGCCTATATACGTCGCGGTGATGACGGCACGATTTGGTTGCTGGCACCCGCAGGACGGCACAGGGTAGAACTAACAGGGGAGCTGATGCAAAGCGATACCTTGCAATTGCCTTTGCCGCAAAAACCCAGACATGTCGATATTCATGCTGATGGCTGGGATGTGGCCGGTTTGTCAGACGACTCAGGTGTTGCCGATACTCTGCAATTCAATCGTCGCATCAAAGCCAGCAACAAGGCAGAAGCCAGCGCGCTGCCCAGTTTTTTACGTGTCACGCGCCGTTTGATACTGGATAAGGAATGGCAAGTCGAAACCACGGTTTCGCGTCTGTCACCCATGGGCCAGCCTGTGCTGGCACAAATCCCCTTGTTGTCAGGCGAAGCTATCACCACCGCTGGTCTGAATATCAAGGATGGCAAGGTAGCTGTTAATCTGGGACCGCAAAGTGATAGCGTGGAGTGGCGCTCGAATTTACCACAGACCGCTCAGCTCAAGCTGAGCCTTGGCCAGCAAAGCAACTGGGTGGAAACCTGGATTATTGCTGCTTCGGGTATCTGGCACCTGGGTACTACTGGATTACCGCCATTGGCCAATGATGCTAATAATGGAGAGAACGGTGCTGATCTGGTGTTCCGTCCATGGCCAGGAGAATCTTTAGCGATCAGTATAGAACGTCCGCAAGCCATCCCCGGCCAGACGCTGACCATCGATGAAAGCCGCCTGATCGTCAGTCCTGGCAGCCGGGCCACTGACTATCAACTGAAACTGCATTTGCGTAGCAGCCGTGGCGGTGACTATACCCTGACCTTGCCTGAAGGAGCTGCATTGCAACTTGTCAGTATCAATCATCAGGTCAGACCATTGCGTGCGAATGGCAGACAACTGGTGTTGCCGGTCGTGCCAGGTGTGCAAGACATAGAAGTGCAATGGCGCCTGGATCAGGGCGTTGGTACCAGCTATGCGACGGCTACCGTCAATTTGCAGCAGGCTAGCGTCAACAATAACCTGCAACTGAAGTTGCCACGTGACCGCTGGCTATTGCTGGCAAGCGGCCCTGGCATGGGGCCTGCCATCTTGTTCTGGGGTAAACTTATCGTCTTGCTGCTGGTTGCAGTCGCTCTTGGCCGCTATGCAGGCTTGCCCGTGACAACCCGGCAATGGTTGTTGCTGACCCTGGGATTAACGCAAGTGGCCTGGTGGAGCGCCGCCCTGGTGGTTGCCTGGTTCTTTGCCTTTGTCCAGCGCCAAAAAACGGCGGAGGGCCTTACTGCAAGATGGCAGTTTAATCTGCGTCAACTTGGCTTGGCTGTATTGACCCTGGTCATGCTGTGTATTTTGCTCGATGCCGTGCAAAGCGGCTTGCTGGGGCAACCAGACATGCAGGTCGTCGGTAATGGATCCAGTGCCAATAATCTTGTGTGGTATGTGGACAGGGTAACGGCAGAGCTGCAAACAGCATGGGTATTGTCACTCCCCATGCTGGTCTATCGCGGCCTGATGCTGTTGTGGGCTCTTTGGCTGGCCTGGTCCTTACTGGCCTGGTTGAAATGGGGCTGGGGCGCATTTGCCAGCGGTAGCTTATGGAAGCAAAAGCAGCGTGTGCTGGAAGCTGAAATAGCCACGCCTGAGGTTGCTGTCAATACCGAGCTTGCAGAGGGAAGCACAACAGATAATCAAAAATAATGCATAAAGTCAGGCATAGCTGGCTATGCCTGACTTTATTTACCCGCCTCGAATTGCAAAACATTTGTACGCTTAAGTATCATTTGCCTATTTTCCAGAGAAGTCAGAATCAAATCAGGACGCAATCAAATTTTTTAAATACTCATGCAAGCACCCTCAATTTATTTAAAACCAAATTTCCTCTCCGCGCCTGACAGTTTATTTGATCAACTGAAAAACGCGGTGATCTGGGATGAAAGAATGCGCGCTCGCAAAACAGCGAGCTTTGGTGTGGCCTATGATTATTCTCAAATATCGTATGCGCCGACGCCTATGCCAGATTTCTTGCAAAGAATCTGCAGGGCTGTGGAAAATGAATTGGGGTTTCTTCCCAATAATTGCCTATTGAATTTTTACACTGACGGCAATTCAGCCATGGGCTTTCATTCGGATTCCATTGATGAGTTGGCGGAGGGTAGTGGGGTTGCCATTATTTCGCTAGGCAGCTTGCGTCATATTGTCTATCGCAGAAAACAAGATAAAAGCCAGGAATTTCTGTATGCATTGCAGCCGGGTAGCCTGCTGTATATGTCTGCGAACATACAAGAGGACTGGCTACATGCCATTCCCAAAGAGGCGGGATCAGGTGAGCGGATTAGTGTGACTTTCAGAAAAATGTTAGTCAAGGCTCCGACAGAGCCTTGACTAACACATATGTTTATAAGGCCGTCCGCAAAGAAAATAATTCCGGGAACAACACCACGTCCAGCATCTTGCGCAAATAGCTGACACCTGCGGTGCCACCCGTACCAGCTTTGAAACCGATGATGCGTTCTACCGTAGTCACATGACGGAAGCGCCAGATGCGGAAGGCGGTCTCCATGTCTACCAGTTTTTCTGCCAGTTCGTACAAGGACCAATATTTTTCTGGTGTTTGATAAACTTGCAGCCAGGCTGCCTTGACGGATTCATTGGCGACTACACCTTGTGACCAGTCCTGTTGCAGGCGGTCCGCATCAATGACAAAACCCTGGCGTGACAAGAGCATGATGGCTTCATCATAAATTGAGGGTGTGCGCAAGGATGCATCCAGGGTTGCGTGCACTTCAGGTTTGCTCTCATGTACAGTCATCAGGGTTGCGTTCTTGTTGCCCAGCAGGTATTCCAACTCACGGTATTGATGTGACTGGAAGCCTGATGAAGCACCAAGGTAAGGGCGTATTGCCGTGTATTCGCTAGGCGTCATGGTGGACAAGACATCCCAGGCATGCACCAGTTGATCCATGATGCGGGCAACGCGTGACAGCATCTTGAAGGCTGGAGGCAGATCATTGCTGCGTATGTGCTGACGTACCGCATGCAGCTCATGCAGCATCAGCTTGATCCACAGTTCGCTGGTCTGATGCTGGATGATGAACAGCATTTCATTGTGATTGGGGGAGCGTGGATGCTGGGCCGTGAGTATCTGGTCCAGACCCAGATAGTCGCCATAGCTCATGGATTCACTAAAATCGAGTTGCGCGCCATGCCATGACATGGGGCATTTGCCTGCTTGTTCGTTGTTGCTCATGATGTTTCCTTAAATATTTTCCAGGCTTAAAACCATTGTCCAAAGAGGCACGGAGGAGAAAAAATTCTTCCAGGTTTTCTCTGTGAGCCTCTTTGCCTCTGTGTTGAGAGGTCTTAAATCAAGTCACTGCATTACGTTCAGCATTTGCATCGTAATCTTTGCTGTCAAGAATATCGCGCAAGCCTTCTGCTGCATCCCATACATCAACGAAGCTGGTGTATAGAGGTGTGAAACCAAAGCGCATGATGGCGGGTTCTCGATAATCACCGATGATGCCGCGCTTGATCAGTGCCTGTATCACGGCATAGGCATGCGGGTGTTTGAAACTGGCCTGACTGCCGCGTTGCTGGTGCTGGCGTGGGGTAACCAGTTCCAGCGGATGTGCTGCGCAGCGGGTTTCTACCAGGGCGATGAACATATCAGTCAGTGCCAGCGATTTTTTGCGTATGGTCTGCATATCTGTCTTGCCGAAAGTATCCAGTCCACAGGCAACCATGGCCAGTGAGGTGATAGGTTGGGTGCCACACAGGGCGCGTCGTATACCTGGGGTAGGGGTAAAGCCAGGGCTCATGGCAAAGGGGCTGGCATGGCCCCACCAGCCGGACAATGGATGATGGAATGCTTCCTGATGGCGTGCTGGCACCCAGATAAACGCTGGTGAGCCGGGACCACCATTCAGGTATTTGTAAGTGCAACCAACAGCAAAGTCAGCATTTGCGGCATTGAGATGCACAGGTACTGCACCGGCAGAATGTGCCAAATCCCACAAAATCAGTGCACCGTGCTGATGGGCAAGAGCAGTGACGGCTGCCATGTCATGCAGATAGCCGGTGCGATAATTCACATGCGTGAGCATGACCAGTGCCGTGCTGTCATTGATGACCTGTGGAAGTTCATCTGGTGAATCGATCAACTGAATTTGATAACCGCGATCCAGCCAGCGGGTGATGCCTTCCGCCATGTAGATATCGGTAGGGAAGTTGCTGCGCTCGGTAATGATAGTCTTGCGTTTGCTGTCAGTAGCCTGTATCTGTAGCGCGGCAGCAATTGCCTTGAACAGGTTGACCGATGTCGTGTCGGTGACGACCACTTCATTGACTTCAGCGCCAATCAGTGGCGCAAGCTGGTTACCCAGAGTGGATGGCAGATCGAACCAGCCTGCAGTATTCCAGCTCTTGATCAGATCTGTTCCCCATTCGCGGGTGATAACATCTTGTGCTCTTTGCAGCGCTGCCTTAGGGCGGGCACCGAGAGAATTGCCGTCGAGATAAATCACACCGGCAGGCAAATCAAATTCTTCACGCAGTGCGGCCAGCGAGTCTTGCTGATCAAGTTTTTCGCAATCGCTGCGGGTGATGGTGGCGGTTTGTGGCATTACAACAGGCTCCTCAATATGGTCCATACCGGAGATGCATCAAGTCCGGCGTGTTTAAGTGACAGGCAAATCAATTCATCATCTCCAGTGGCGGCCTCGCCGAAGGCAATGACTCATAGGAAATCATGCAGAGATTTTATGCCGGATTGCCTGAATTTTTCTTGCAAATTGCAGCATGAAAACTAGAATTAATAGAATATTCTGCGAATTATATTTAAAATTTTGATATAAAATGCATTGATGGGTTTGTGCATCGCGCAAAGGCGTCAATTTGTTTTTATTTTTACAATTTCTTGTTTTTATGCTCTTGGTAATGATAGATTAAAAAAACACTCGCCACAAAGTAAGGAAATGTCGTTTGCAAGCGGGCTTTCTTTTTACCTTGCCTTCGTTCTGAGAAGTTTATTCTTAAGCTTAAAAGGAAATATGCAACTTGACGCCACCGATCTGAAAATCCTCCAGCAATTGCAGACTGATGGCCGTATCAGTAACCAGGAACTGGCGGACAAAGTATTCCTGTCCCCATCATCCTGCCTGCGTCGCGTGCGCATGCTGGAAGACGCGGGCATCATCCATCATTATTGTGCAGTCATTGATGCTGCGGCTGTTGGGCTGGAAGTCGATGCCTTTGTCCAGGTCACCATGCGCCGCGATGTAGAGCAATGGCATGAGAATTTCTCGCAGGCCCTGCAACAATGGCCGGAAGTAATCGGGTCTTATATCATCACCGGGGATGCCAATTACCTCTTGCGCGTACGTGCCCGTAATCTAAAGCATTACTCAGCATTTGTGCTCGAACGTTTGTATAAAACCACGGGTGTGCTTGATATACGTTCAAACATCGTGCTGCAGACATTGAAGGACACACAGCAGATTGCCACCAGTTTGCTGGTGGCCGAATAAACCAGACTGGGCCAGATCAACATTTCCATGTTCAAGCCATGATTTCTTTTGACATTGATGAATACCGCTATAACCTGCGGGCTGCTGCCATCATTCTGGATGGTGACAAGGTGCTTTTGCATAAGATCGAAGGCGATGCATTCTGGTGTGTGCCAGGTGGACGTGTCGATGCTGGTGAACAAGCTGCGACCACTGTGGTGCGCGAAATGCAGGAAGAATTATCAGAACAGGTGACTTGCGAGAAATTCTTGTGGACGGTAGAGAATTTTTTTGAATACCGGGGGCAAAAACATCATGAACTGGGTTTGTATTTTTTAGTTCGTCTTTCGCCTGATTCGCGTCTCTTGACAACTGCAGGCCCATATATAGGTAATGAAGGAGATTTGAAATTGACCTTTAAGTGGTTTGAGCGAGCGGAGCTGACGACACTCGATATACGCCCTTCGTTTTTAGCTCAAGCATTGGCCGAGTCTGATCTGCATATGCAGCACATGGTGCATGAAGAAAGTACTGGTGCGCAATCGGTCTGAGCATGATCACCTGATGTAGGATTATTCAAGGAACAAACCTCAAACTCATCCAGCTCAGCATGGCTTGAGTACCAATTAATTCTGATCTGCATCGGATTTATTTCACCTGCAATTCTAAATTTACCTGTCCGACAGTCATGTCTTACAGTTTTTTAGGACTGGTCCGATACGTATAAATTGCTGTTCTGATTACACTGTGCCCAGTATGTTCAAAGTAATAAAACTTAGCAGGACATAAAAAATACGCCAATATTCGCGAGAGTTTCTGGCCATCCCTTTTTATTGTTTTGAGCTTACAGCATCCTGTATTTGGCGACAAAGCGCGTACAGGTTCTTAGTAATTTCAATATTCTCATGCGCATTTCGCGCATCGTATTGTTTAATCAGTATTCAGGAGATTTATATGAAAAACGGACGTCAACAAGACAATTCTTTCCAAGACCGCGATCGCCAGATCAAAACACACCACGTCAACACCGGTAGTCGTCATGATACTTACGGCCATCAGAATGACTTCGGTCAGGATACACGTCACGGATATTCCCATCACGCGAATGATGCCGGGCGTGAACAAATGCAAAACCGCAATGCCGGTTTGCAAGGTTTCTATGACGGTCAATATGATGGTCAATATGATCTGGATGGTGGTCGTCAACAAGATCAGCGCTATCTGAACCAGAATGGCCAGGGGCGTTATTACCCGGATCAATATGACCGTCAGAATGCCGGTCAGCCGGGGCGTTCTTACGGTCAGCAGTCCAACCAGGATTGGTATGGCAACCAGGCCAATGATGGTCGTTATTATCCGAATGACTTTGACCAATATGACCGCAATCCCAACACCTATCCACGATTGAATGCGGGCGGCTACGATAGATATGACCGTGGCAATAGCCAGCAAGTGACACGTGGCGGATATGAAGATAGCCGTCATGCACAGCAAGGCGGCCACTTCGATCCAGATTATCATCAATGGCGTAATCAACAAATTGAAGCACTCGATAATGATTATGAAGACTGGCGCAGGGAGCGCTATCAAAAATTCTCTACTGAATTTGATGCATGGCGTAGTAGTCGCTCGGCTAATGCGACAAAAAATGCACAAGAAAAGAATGGCCAGAACACAGCTGTCTCTGCTGCTACTGACAACAACTCAGCGGGCAAATCGAAATAAATACTTGCTGCCTGAGTAATTTCAACGATTGTTGAAAATATGGGAAGACAGATTTTTTGCCTTCCCTGTTTCAGTTATGCATTAATGCAAATCTGCTCTGGTGCTCATGATAGCTTTCTGCCACAATTTGTAAGTCACATACAAGTTTGCGGAGCCCGTCATGCCATGTCTTTCGCGTCCCATTCGTCTTGTTCAATCCATCCTTGGCGCCAGTCTCTTACTTATCAGTTCCTGTGTGCTGGCTATCTGTCAGCCCGGTAAGCTGGTAGTGCAAGTGCTGGGTTCCGGCGGACCAGAACTCAGTGATCAGCGTGCCTCTACTTCTTACCTGGTCTGGGTAGAGCAAAAGGCCAGGATATTGATAGATTTTGGCAGTGGTGCTGCACTGAATTATGAAAAATCCGGCGCCAATCCGGCTGAGCTGGATGCGGTGCTTTTCTCGCATTTTCATGTTGATCACACGGCGGATTTTCCTGCGCTGGTCAAAGGTCTGCCATTTGCTGGCTATGATAAAGAGCTGCGTGTTTTTGGCCCACCCAAGCGAAGTGTTTTTCCGGGGGTAAAAGAATTCATGCATGCCCTGTTTAATCGTGAAACGGGTGCTTATGCCTATCTGGCAGATTATGCAGACCCTGATGTCAGCAGCCAGTTCAAAATGGAACTTGAAGAGGTGGGTCTCAAACCTAAAGAAATCAAGCGCTACGATATTGATGAAAGTCTGACGGTCAGTGCCGTCAGCGTCTTGCATGGGCCTGTGCCTTCATTGGCGTGGCGAGTGGAAAGCAAGGGTTGTAGTATCACTTTCAGTGGCGATACCAGCAATACCGATCAGGCGCTGGATCAACTGGCACTAGGTACAGATGTACTGGTTGCACATAATGCCGCCCGCGAAAATGATCCTGATGAAGTCGCCCGTCTACTGCACATGATGCCAACAGAAATTGGTCGCATTGCTGGCACCGCCAAAGCTGGCAAACTGGTCTTGTCACACCGGATGAAACGTACTCTTGGACATGAGATGGAAAGTACTGCGGCAATACGCAAGAATTATGCAGGCACCATTTTGTTTGCCAACGATATGCAACGTATCATCGTCGGTGGCAAATAAATTTTGGGGAGACCTGCATTGAGCCATGTAGTCTTCCGCGTTTATATAGATGAGTTCTAAAGATCTGCAGGCACACGTGGGCTAAACGCACCGCTCTTTAAAATGCCGTAAGCAATGACTGAAGCTATCAGGGCGTAGGCTATTCTGGGTATCCATTCTGCCACCTGCTTTTGTTGCAGTGCCAGACTGGCGTTTTCCCCTTTGGCATAGCGGGATAGCATTTCGGGTAATGTGCCACTGGCTTCGCCGGTTTGTATCAAGCCCAGCAAGGTGTCGTCGACGATGTCGGGTAGGGCTCGCACAGCTTCTGCCAGTGTTGCGCCTTTTTGCATGCGTGGCAAAATGCGTGCGAGTTCGCGTCTTAATAAAACATTGCTGGCACCTTGCAAACCCAGTGGCAAGGCGTCGAACATGGGCAGACCTGCTTCCAGCAGCAGAGCCATGGTTTGCCAGAAATCGCAAAGATTGCGGCGCTTGTGCATTTTGCCCAAAACGGGCAGGGATAGTAATACCTTATCCAGCCAGGATGCAGGTGCGTCCGCCGGGCGCATCTGGAAGCGTCTGTAAGCATAAATACCGCCAGCGACCAAACCCACGGCTAGCAGAATGCTGCGTGCAGCATGCCAGAGATAAGCCGCCATACTTAATGAGCCGGCAACCAGTTGTGGCAAGGGAGGAATAAATAAGGCCAGTATACCCATCAGAACGGGGCGCATCATGCCTGATCTGATCGTGGCAATTTGTTGCGCCTTTTCTTCATAGTAGCTGGCCAGGTGGCGGTAGGTGGGTGTTGGGTCGCCAGCAGCCAGTGCGGCCTGCAGCAAACCTGCTTCCAGTGGCGTCCACAGGCCGCTTTGCAAACCAGCATCGGCCAGGTTTTTGCCGCGTTTAACGGTTCGCAGGGTTTCTACCATCCTGCTTTGGTACGGCGCAGGTAATTTGATCATGGGCAGGGCCTGCAGCGCCGGGATGCCCGCATGGCTTAATGCAGCCAGTTGTTGCAGTAAGTCTGCACGTATGCGGTAGGGTAGGGCCAGTTGTGACTTATTTTTCATGCATGCTATTGTGCCATGGATTAAACTAGAAAAATTCCTTGCAATACAACTGGAGAAGCCTATGCGTACTTTGTTGAGGGTACAGCGTTTGTTGCTGCGCCTGGCCGCCAGCCTGGGAGTAGGATTGGGATTGTCTGGTGCAACTGCTGCCAGTGCCGCGAATGTTACCACTTTGGTCTGCACACATCCTGCCATGCGTGAATTTGACTTTTGGCTGGCGGAATGGCAGGTGCATACTCCTGACGGCAAACTGGCTGGAACGAATAGTATCAAGCGTGAATACGATGGTTGCGTCATCCACGAGCGCTATACCACCGGGCGCGGTTATAGTGGCGAAAGCTTGAATATCTATGATGTGCCGCGTAAAGTCTGGCACCAGAGCTGGGTAGATAATAGCGGTACCTTGCTATTACTTGAAGGGCGCTTGCAGGACGGTAAAATGGTGCTGGAAGGGCAAAACCTCGCTCCTGAGGGACATAAAATTTTGCACCGTATCACCTGGACACCAAATGCGAACGGGTCTGTACGCCAATTATGGGAGTCCACTGACACCAAGGGTATATGGGTAATTGCTTTTGATGGCCTGTACACAAAAAAATAGATGCTGATAACGGGATTTTAATACTGAAAATAAACAGGAGAACCTGATGTCCATCGCAAAATTAGCTTTTACAGTTTTATGCATGACCTGTGTCTGGCACGTCCAGGCTTCCGAAATACTTGAACTGCAGGATTATCATGCCAGCGAAGCCAAGGTCGGCAAGACTGGCCCATGGCTGGGTTTACAGCAGACAGACAAGCGCTGGCGTCTGGTGGCGGTCAAACCCAGCTTCAAGAAAATACCTGACCCCATCAGCGGAGAGGGCATAAGGGTGACTGCAAACACATCCAATGTCAGGATGTTGTTGTCTGACCCGGGTTTGAAGGCGGGCGCAGTTAGTGTCTCGGACGAGGTCAGGCTGGTCAGCGGGTCCATAGACGAAGAATTCGAGTTATCGACCTTACCGTCACTAGGGCAGGAAAGACTGATGCACCTGCAAGGCAATGCATATAGTCTGCAAAACCGCGAAGGTAAAATCTACCTCAAATATGCTGGCACTGAACAATATCTGTTCGACTATGTCGAAAACAAGGAAGACAATAATGCCCGCCTGATCTGGGTGGGAGATCTTGATCATGATGGCAAACTCGATTTCATCATCGATACCTCAAATCACTATAACGTCACAGAACTGCGGCTGTATTTGTCGGGGCAGGCGGCAAAAGGTGAGTTGTTGAAACTTGTGGCCACACGCAAAAGCACTGGCTGTTAATCTAAGCTGTATATCCTCAGGTTACATTTGCTTACCTGCGTAACATTATTCATGTCTCCTTTTTAATAGCCTCATGCGTTGTTGGAGCATGAGTCATTGTTAAACTGAAGGAGATCGACATGGAATTAGCCAATGCCAGCAAACGCATACACCCCTTGGTAGCGGGTGCTGCATGCTCAGTCATACTGGTGAGCCTCTTGGGCGCTGCTGCTCTCACAGGCGTGCTGCCAAGTTCCCACAGCACGGCAACGCCGGCCAGTAATGCTGTGCCTGCCATGGGCAGCAATGCCAATTTGATGAGTCCCGCAGTCAATACTGCCATGCCGGTTGCCAATACTGGAAATCAACCAGCGGCTAATTATGCGAGTCCTCAGTATGCAAGCCCACAGTATCCAAATACTGCGCAAAATAATTATCCTGCGCCAGCACCAGCCAGGGTTGTTCAAAGCAGCGCCCATCATCAGCCTGTCAGACATTATCAAACACAGCCAGCGCAGGCAAAGAATAGCCCGGTTGGTATAGGTGTTGGTGCAGTAATCGGTGGTTTGGTTGGTAGCCAGATAGGTAATGGTAACGGCCGCACGCTGGCTACTATTGCTGGCGCTGTTGGTGGTGGTTATGTAGGTAATGAAGTAGCGAAAAGAAATCCATAACAGGATTTTAAGATTTTAAGTAATCCATGATACGAACGGAATGCCGGCGTTAACGCTGGCACTCCGTTTTAAATTAATGCGCATTAGCGTATTAGTTAGCGCGAATTCGTTGTGCTCATCAGAGAACGCAATAAATCCGCTGCAATGCCTTTATTGGCCCAGGTTTGCGACAAATCCAGATCACCATTGGTGCTGACGATAATGAGGATATTCTGGTTTTGCAAATCCACGAGGTTCAAGATGCGTACACCGGCTATCCAGCCCTGGCGTTCGACGATCATGGCTGGCACGCCATCGTCACTGGCCTTGAATGGATAAGACCAGACACCTATCGCACCGCCGACATTATTTGGCTTGACCATCTCATCGCGGCTCTTGGCGGATAGGTATTTGCCGCGCATGAATGCCAGGTCAAATGCATACAAATCCCGCAAAGTGCCAAAGCTGCCCCCAGCGGGACCGTAACTGGCAAAGTTCACCGCAGGTTCAGGCTTGCCACCCAGGGTGCCATGAATATGGGTTTTAACATCCGGCTGGGCTGCAGTATAGTAACCAACATTTTGCATGCCAGCAGAGCTGAAGATGCGCTGTTGCAGCAAGCTCAAAAAGCTTTGCTTGTTGATCTTTTCCAACAAGGCACCCAAGACAATGTAATCGCAATTGTTATAGTCAAATTTACTGCCCGGTGCTGCATTGGATGGCCCGGCGCACAGGCCAGTTGCAAATTTCTGTATATCGTCCCCGCTATTGGCATCCATCATATGTACTGCCGGATTGACCATCTCATTGTACAAACCAGAATAATGCGTCAGCAATTGACGCAGGGTGGCGCTACGGGCCTGCACATTGGGATAATCCGGCCAGTAATGCCCCAGCGTCTGATCCAGTTGCAGTTTGCCCGCTTCAACATCTTGCATCACTAGAATGGCGGTCATTTGCTTCGTGATAGACGCAAAACGGAAAGTCTGTTTGATATCAGTGACATTGCCGAAAGCTTTCTCCAGCAAGACCTTGTCGCCACGTGCGGCAAATACCAGACCTTGAAAACCGGTATTTTTGAGGTTTTTGGCTGATTCTTCAAGATTAGGGATAGCCTTGGCTGGTGCCGCATAGCTGGCTGGACTCAGCAAGCTGGTGGCAATAATGGCAAAACTGGCAAGGTGGCGATGAAGGTAAGACATGTTGTGCTCCGGTACAGTAGTCGAGCAGATGCTCTGGCCTGAATATTAACAAAAGTTTAGCCTTAGGCTAATAGCCTTTGTGATCGGTAATTAGCCTCAGGCTATAATGCCGCTCTATGAATCTATTAAGAACCCTTGCCTCCATCAGTGGCATGACCATGTTGTCGCGGATTACCGGACTGGTACGTGACGTATTGATTGCCACACATTTTGGTGCGAATGCCTTTACTGACGTATTCAATATCGCTTTCCGCATTCCCAATCTGTTGCGGCGCATGTTTGCCGAGGGGGCTTTTTCGCAAGCCTTTGTGCCCATCCTGGCAGAATACAAGAACAATAAGGGTGATGATGCAACCAAGCAGCTGATCGACCGTGTTTCTACCCTGATGACATGGACCCTGGTATTGACCTGCATCCTTGGCATCGCCGGCGCACCGATTTTGCTTTATTTTTTTGCTGAAGGCTATAGAGGCAAGCCAGAGGTTTTTGATATGGCCGTGGTCATGACTCGCATCATGTTCCCGTATATCGGCTTCATGTCCATGGTGGCGCTTGCTGGTGGGATATTGAATACCTGGCGCGAATTCAAGGTGCCGGCCTTTACGCCAGTTTTATACAATCTGTCTTCGATAGCGGGTTCGCTGTTCCTCGCACCTTATCTTGAAAAGCCAATTTATGCACTGGCTATCGCCGTTTTTGTGGGTGGTGTCTTGCAACTGGTGGCACAGGTGCCCTCCTTGATCAGGCTGGGCATGTTGCCCAGCATCAGTTGGCGTATCGGTACAGCATGGCAGGACGAAGGGGTACGCCGCATCATGCGCAATATGGTGCCCGCCATCCTGGCGGTATCCGCTACCCAGATCAGCATCGCCATCAATACCAGCCTGGCATCAAAACTTGCTCCTGGCAGCGTGACCTGGCTGGCCAACGCCGACAGGTTGATGGAGTTTCCTACGGCCTTGCTGGGTGTCGCCCTGGGTACCATCTTGTTACCAGGTCTCTCCAAAGCGCATTCAGATGGCGACACGCTTGAATATTCCGCCTTGCTCGACTGGGGCTTGCGCCTGACTTTTTTGCTGGCCTTGCCTGCTGCAGTTGGCCTGGCAACCATACCCGATGCCCTGACATCTACTCTGTATCATCACAACAAATACGATGACCATGCAGTGCAAATGACATCCAATGCCCTGATTGCCTATGGCGTGGGTTTGCTTGGACTTATCGTCGTCAAAATCCTGGCCCCGGGTTTTTACGGTAAACAGGATATACGCACACCGGTAAAGATTGCCGTAGCCGTCATGCTGGTGACTCAGGCATTGAACTATGTGTTTGTGCCGCACCTTGCTCACGCTGGCCTGGCCTTGTCTGTCGGCCTGGGGGCCTGCGTGAATGCGATTTTCTTGTATACAGGCTTACGCAAGCGCGGTATTTACCAGCCGCAAAAGGGCTGGTTGATGTTCCTCGTCAAACTTTTTGCCGCTCTGGTATTAATGGCTGGCATAGCCTTGTGGACTTCAGCGCAATTCGATTGGTTAGGCATGCGCCATACACCTGTCTTGCGCGCTGGCGCTTTGGCTCTGGTGTTATTTGCATGTGCGGGGACGTATTTTGCCGCATTGGCACTCATGGGCTTCAGACCCAGGGATTTCAAGAAAGTGACCAGAGTCTGATCCCTTAGCCCCTCTACTTGACGCAGTGTCAACCGCGATCATCCTTACCTGACATAGTCATTATTGCTGCCCGGCTGCTGGCTGATTAAAATGCCTTCAGCCGATCAGGTAAGCCAGTGCATTCTGTGGATGGATTCATGCATAGTTTTCTTGTCGGATTCAATGAAACCTATTTGCCATGAAAGAGTTGAACCATGTCTGACAACCATGCACTGATTACAGATGCGGACGACACACCGAAAAAATCCTGGCTATTAAAAATTATGGGGTGGTTAGTATCGATCATTATTTTGATCGTCGTCGCCCAATTTATTGCTGGCTTAAAAAGCGACCAGAAAACAAAATTTGTTAATGAATCACGCAGCCTGGCAGAGATTGCCTGTGCTGGTGATGCTGCCTGTCTGGCGATCGTGAAAGCAAAATTGGATATCTGCCTGGAGCTGCATTCTGAATCACATAAAACAGGAAAATTTGGCCGCAAATACACTTTGCATAAAGAGGAGTTTTTAAGCTGCATGAAGTAGTTAAAGATCCAATTTTTGTCTTGGATGAGCCTTCGCCGGTTTGTAATATTTCATCTGAAATTTGATTAGAACGGCAAAATCCGGGTCACAAAAGAATCAGCAAGATGATTGAAGAACGAGGCTAATTCCGTACAATTTCTCCTATATACATCCGATAATGCACAGATCAGGAAACTGATATTGAAGAGTCAGGAAGAACTCATTAGCGGCATTCACAATTTTAAAAGCGACGTATTTGTGAGCATCCAGCACCTGACTTCGCTTTTCATCTGTGGATGTTTATTATTGATGGAGACAAAGGGGAAGTACGGAATGAAAAAAGTCATATTGGCAGGACTCATGTTTGGCATGGCGGCAGCAAGCAGTGCTGCTACTTATTATGTTGCACCCACTGGTAATGATGCAGCGGCGGGGACCAAATCAGCACCATGGAAATCCATAGCCCGCGCCCAGGTTGCAGCAGTTGCTGGCGATACTGTCTATTTCAGAGGTGGTAACTACAACTACACTGCAGGCATCAACACTTGCGCGACTCGTACTGACATCGTCAACGCGATTACGCTGGACAAGAGCGGCAGTTCAGGCAGTCCGATTCGTTACTGGGCTTATCCTGGTGAGACACCGGTATTCGATTTTTCGCAAATGAAGGATGATTGCCGCGTCAAAGCCTTCAATGTGGTTGCCAACTGGGTGCATTTGAAAGGGCTGGAAGTCACCGGTGCGCCACAACAACCTGGCAACCGCCTCAACCATGAATCATGGGCAGTATGGATCAACGGCAGCAATAATACGTTTGAACAACTCAATACCCATCACAATATGGGGCCGGGCCTGTTCATCCAGAATGGTGGCAACAACCTCGTTCTCAATAGCGATTCCCACCACAACTACGACCCCTACACCTCGAATGGCGCAGGCCAGAGTGCAGATGGTTTTGGTGCCCACGTCAAGGCGGGCAACCCCGGCAATGTATTCCGTGGCTGCCGTGCCTGGGCCAATTCGGATGATGGCTTTGACCTGATCAATGCCTATTCACCAGTACTGATAGAAAATTCCTGGACCTGGTCGCAAGGTTATTTGCCCGGCACCACCACACCTTTGGCGGCGGGTAATGGCAATGGCTTCAAGCTGGGTGGTTATGGTGGCGTGTATGTATCGAATGCTGCCAAGCACACCATACGCTTCTCGGTCGCCTTCAACAACAAGGCTGCTGGTTTTTACGCCAATCACCACCCGATAGCGAATGACTTCTACAACAATACCAGCTACGGTAATAATAGTGATTTCAATATGCTGGGCATTGATGCAAACGGTAATGCAGTTAATCTGGGTAACCTGCGCAATAACATCGCGTTTGGCGGTACGCTGGTGTCCAATATGACTGGCGCAAACGATCAGTTTAATTCCTGGAACCTCGCAGTCACGGTTTCGTCCGCTGACTTTCAAAGCATATCCACCACTGGCTGGGACGCGCCACGTCAGGCCGATGGCAGCCTGCCGGTATTGAACAAGTTCCGCCTGGTCACCGGCAGTGACCTGATCAACAAAGGTAGCAATGTCGGCCTGCCTTTCAACGGATCAGCACCTGATCTGGGAGCGTTTGAAAACTGATAGATCTGATCATGAATAGGATGAGATGCGTTTGCCTCATAACGGGTGCTGGACTGCGTTATGAGGCAAACGCATCTCACCCTATTTATGAAATGAGTTCTACTATTTGTGCAGCGATGCCTCGTTTTCTCTGTTCTTGCAATTAGTCGGTAAATACCCTTCCCACTTCCAGGGTGTATATACATCCTGTATCAGCAAGGCCAGCAGCTCTTTGAAGATGCTATCGCCATTAGAGCTGTTGCTCATGATGACAACACCGATTTTTTGTTCGTCAAACACGACGGAATGGTTTTCCCAACCGTCATCATGGCCTTCTTTGAAATAGGCTTTGCCATAAGGTGTTTGAAAAATACCCCAGCCCAGGCCATAAGCCAGTTGTATGTGCTTGTTTTCATCTGTTGATGCGGTCGATAAAGTAGGGAACTGGCTGGGTGTGGTGATGGTAATCTGCGGTGCCAGCATGACGGCTTTTGTTTCTTGGCTGATGATGCTCGCTTGCATAACGCCTTGGATGAAATGAGCATAATCATTGAGCGTCGTGTCCATGGAGCCGGCGGCATTCACTTTTTTTCTTTTTACGTGGCCCAGTGGACTTTCTTTTTCATCATGGCCGACTGCCAGATTGTCATTGAAACGGTCTTGCCATTGCATGCTGGTGTTATTCATGCGGAGGGGATTGAAAATGCGTTCCTGGATTAACGTACCTATATTTTTTTGGGTGATGGTTTCAATGATGAATTGCGCCAGGTTGATGCCTTCGCCTGAATAGGCATATCTGCTGCCAGGAATAAATTTAATCTCCAGTTTTTTGTCGGGATTGAGCCAGCGAAAATTGGCGAAACCTGCTGTATGGTTCAACAACATGCGCAGTGTGATTACCTGATAGCGCGAGTCATCTGCCAGGTCGCGGTAGTTGTCATAGTCTGGCAATGGCCGGGGTAAGTATTTTTGTACAGGTATGTCCAGATCAAGCACACCTTCTACCGCCAATTGCGCCACCAGCGTAGCAAACACTGCCTTTGTGAAGGATGCGCCGTACATCACAGTGTCTGTGGTCAGTGGCAACTGTTTTTCTCTGTCGCGGAAACCAAAGCTTTTGGTGTAGACGATTTTGTTGTCGTTGAGGATGGCGATGCCTAGCCCAGTGACACATGAGGCTGCCATCATGCTGCTGATTTTTTCTTCTATGCTTAGGGAGGAAATGCTGGAGCCATCAAGCCGTTTGATGATGGCAGGCTGTGCCAGTGTGGGAAAGCTTGCGGCAGTTAGCAAGGAGAGAACTGTGAAACTGATCAACGCATTTCGCCACATGATGCAGTTCTCCCTTCAAAGGAAATTTTTGTGATTGTTTAGCTGGCGTAAAACTCCCTCTCAAAACATAAACGATTTCACCAGGTTCAAATCCCCGATTTTGCGTAGCGGGATGACAAAGCTTTCGCGTTTTTCTCTGGTAGTATTTTCATAGAACACCAGGGTCACGCGCGTGGTAATGATGGGTTGCTTGCGCTGACTTTCGTCAAAATTATAACCACCTGCACCATAGTTACCCCAGTAGTTGACGAAGACATGGTAGGCACCATGCTTGGGGGCGATGGTCGTGAACATTTCCGGCCCTGGCCCATCGACGCTGTCTACATCGAGCCCACCGCCACCGTTCAGTATGGGAGCAGCAAAAAAGGCGTGCTGACCATCCGGTGTGATGATGTGCAGGTCAACCTCTGCCTCAGGTGCATCCCACGAACAGATGACGCGTAACTGTGGTGACAGTTGCTGGGTATTGGCTTCGTAATATTGCACGCGCTGCAGGCTCTTGCCGTCTGGTCCCTTGATTTCTATATTGTTGGAACCGCTGCCAAACGCATAATGACGTTCATAGCGGCCATCAGTGCCGTAATTGAGCACCATGGGGTTGCCATTGACGATGAGGGTATGCTTGCGCTGCTTGCCAGCATCAAGGATATGGCCTTCAATGAGGGTACGGTTTTTTTGCGTACCGCGGTCTATCGGCGGCAAGGGATAGGACGCACGTGTATCGCCGGATTTATCAGTCAGTCCACCATAATTCCAGCCGCCGCGCGGGCTATTGATGGTGGGTTTGTCTTCAGCGGCACAATTGGCGGCAGCGATGAAAAGGGCGCATGCCAGCAGGGATGGTTTGATTATCGTTTGCATGATCATCATGGATAGGTAAAGGATTTAACCAGGGTCAGTTCACCGGGTTTGCGCAATGGCACCTGAAAGCTTTGCTGTTTTTCTGACAGCGTACCTTCCTGGCTGATGATGGCAACCCTGGCGATGGTCAGGTTTTTTTCATCGCCGCCGCTGCCGTAATAATTCACGTAGACATGATAGCTACCTTTGGGGGGCGCAGTATTGGCATAGATTTCTGGCCCATAACCGGTGGTGACATCGACATCCAGTGCGCCGCCGTTTTGCACGACACGGTTACCATAGAATACGTGCTGGCCATCAGGTGAGACCACATGCAAGTCAAGGTCAGTGCCGTCGCTGTCCCACGATAAGACTACACGCAGGCGTGCATTCGGGCGGCTGGTATTGGTATCGAAAAACTGCACACGCCTGACATCACTGCCATCGGGGCTACGTACTTCTACATTATTGGAGCCTGAGCTGAATGAGTAAGGACGGGAAAACTCACCACCTTCACCTATGGACAAGGGCATGGCTGCACCATTGACGATGAGCTTGCCTGGTTTTTTCTTGTTGTTGGTACTGATGCGACCTTTAATGAGTGCCATTTCATTCTGGCCTTCGGCATTGACTGAGGATGCAGGGTAGTGCACAGGTTGTTTAAAGCCTGCTGCCTCACCGCCACTATTGCGCCAGCCGCCACGTGGCAGCTCTATTGTGGTGTCTGCCATCGCAGTGCAAGACATGGCAGCAAGCAGGCTGCTGACCGTGCAAATAATGAGTCGCTTAGGGTGAAACTTGATCATGTTGTTCCTTCTATGAGACGGCGTGCCAGTTTTTCTACATAGTCTTCATTGGCGCCGTTCGGATGAAATCGTAAAGCCAGATGCAGGTATTCATGGGCGAGGGTGATGCGCTCGTCCAGGCTGCGCCAGCCGCGGGCGTAGATACGCATGCGTTTCTGGTCAGAATAGGGGTTGCCACTTGCCAGCAAGCAGATCGCAGGTGGTGTATCTGGATGCTCAAAACCGGGTTCTCGACGCAAGATGCTTTGCCATTTGCTGCTGGCACTGGTGCTTGTCAGCCAGGTTTGTGCTGCGGCCAACGGCTTGCAATCGGATTTGCCATTGAAGCTGGCGATATTGGCTTGTGGATAACTGGTAGCCAGAATGCGTTCAAAATTCCAGCCCTGGCTGGCCTGCTTTGTTGCATCTTTCAATGACATGCGGTTGGTACCAGCACTGTCATTGTGATAACGCACGTTTGCCCCTTGCAGTATCAGGTCATCAGTGAACCAGGCGGCAGCCAGGGCAGCGTCGGTGGGCGCATTGGCACTGACACGCTGGCGGGTCGTGCTATCGGCAATGCGCCAGCAGCCATGATCAAGGGTGGCGTTCTGTATCAGGTAGCTGCGGGCTGCAATCGCCAGACTGCGGGCAACTTGTATGTTATTGGCATCGCCCTCACGGTCTATGACGCGGGCGACATAGTCGTTGATGCCGACGCGACCTGTGATTTGCGGAGCCATGCCTGGAGAGCGTTGCAGCGTCAGGCTGCCATTGCTGTTGATGTCCAGGCTATTGCCGTTGGTGAATTGCAGCCTGTATTTGCCGGACAGTGTTCCTGCACGTGCAGGAACACTTGTTGCAGATGCAGACAATACATCGCGCAAGGGATAGCGCGCAAAAAAGTCCACATCCACGCAATGCGCCTCGTCACCAGCATTCTCGGCATTATTGATGCTTGTCCAGCGAGGTGTGGGCAGGGTAGTTGCCAATGCTCTGGCCCAGGTCGTGAGAGTAGAACGGCTTGAGCCACGCGCGCCAAACCAGAATGGCGTGCCATCTGCCAGCCAGCCTGCTGCACCACCAAAGGCGCTGTTGTCCGGCAAATGCCAGGAATAGGTTTTGTAACGTATGCCTGTACCCAGTTGTGCCCAGGCTTCGCGGCCATAGCCTTGCACTGCGGTTTCCAGCAAGGCAGTACGGGCAGTTGAACGAGCATGTGGAGAAAACTTGCTCAGGGTTTCCAATAGTACTTTTACGCTGATCTGGGTGTCGGGCTGCAGTTGCGCTGTGCGTTGCAGCCAGTTGGCGTCACTGCGGGTTTGCCAGTAGCTTTTCCATGCCTTGTCATTGATGCTCAGGCGCGCTGGTGAAAAATAAGGGGCGCAGGAGCGCGCCAGGGCAGAGTCGCGTTCTACCTGCTCACCGGGTTCACAGCAATACAGGTCTTCGTTTTTCTCTTGTTCTTCACGCACATTCTTGCGCAAATCTTTTTTTGCTGTGCATGTATAAGCAGCTTCCTGCACATGATTGTCTTGCAGGTAGGCGTAGACAAATAACTTCCACAAGCTACCCAGGGGTATCTTTTGATCTATGGTCTTGTTGTCCTGAGAGTTCAGGGATCGCATTTCCACCTGGCCATCACGCAGCCAGGCGATGGTGGCCGTGCTGGCTGTATCTGCTGCAGCATGAGCAACTTGCGCAGACGCAGCCAGCGTGACTACGGTCGCGCTGGCAAGCATGATGGTGCTGATCGCTTTGCGGGCAGGATCAGCGGATTTCCATAAACGCACGTGGCTTGTCCTCAAAGGCTTTCTGGTCTGGCTGATACATGCGGTAGTAGCGTGCAGGCGGCAGGGCGAACTTGCCGGTTTGTGCTGCGCGAACCAGGTGACGTATTACGACCTGGCCGTCCAGAGCATCCACCGGTACGGCATAACCGCGTGGTGTTTGTTCGTAGCGTGCACGTTCCATCGCTTCCATATCTTTGCCGCCAGGGTAGCGCAGGCTGATACCCCAGGTAGAGCGGTCTGCCGAGGTACCTGGTGGCAAAGGTACTTCAACAATGCCAAAGTTCAGTTCTGGGCCAGAGGTACGGGTCAGTACCACTTCATCGAGATAGACTTCATCTGTCTTCAGTGCTGCACCGTCACCCAACAATTCCAGCTTGAAGCCAGCCTTGCCTGCGACTGGTTGCACAGGTGCGCCAGTAGCCGGGTTGACAGCAGGCTTGCTGGCACTGCTCGGCGCTGGTAGCGCTTCTGGTACCAGACGATAAATACGGCGTTCCACTTTCACAGACAGGCTGGATTTTTCTGGTTCACGGCTGTCGAACTGGGCAATTGCCATCATGCCTGCGCTTGGGTTAGAAGCCATTTTGATGACAGTTGGTGTTGGTGTAGCTGCGGTAGTATTCCAGCGATAGACGCTTTGACCTGTGACAGTTTCGCGCGCTTGCCAGCCAGCTTCGAGTTCTACCTTGGCCATGTTATTGCGCAGCAGAGGATCATTGCTGCCAGACTTGCCACCCAGGGCGCGGTAAGTCCACAGCAGGCTCAGGGCGCGGTCTATGGTAGGCGACTCTGACCTGACGCGTTCCAGCACAGCAGCAGCATCGCTGGCAGGACGTTTACCAGTCAGTATCAGCAAGGCTTCACCCAAAGGCAGGTCAGCCTGGTGTACACGGGCTGCTGCTTCTGGCAAGGTCGTAACGGTAATGCCTGTCAGATTACCTTTGCTTTGCTGTACCACATAGGCAGCCAGCAAGGTGCTCATGGCATGTTGTACATCATCATCCTTGTTGGCAAAGATCATGCTGTTCATGCCTGAGCGCGGGGTGATCACGACAGGTTTCGCAAACGCACCTTTGGCACCCAGCTCTTCACTGAGGGCTTCGGCCATGGATTTTACCGGCAAGCCCATATCTTGCATCCAGTACAACATCAGAGCGCGCTGCCAATGTGATTGCTTGACGCCATCCTTGCGGTAGACATCATTCAGGCGGTCAAAATGGCCTTCTGGCAGTGACAGTTTCAAGGCGCGGCTGGCATGCCAGTCGGCATAGTAGGCATAGGTGGTCAGCAGGGCATCGCCATCTTTTTCTGGCACACTCCACCAGCCAAAAGTCGCGTTTGGCCCGGCCATTTGCGCCAGGCGGAAGCGGTAGCTATACAGTCTTTGCGTTAATTGTGCTGCCAGTCTTTCTTCACTAGGCAAGGTTGATTGCAAGGCCAGGCTGTAAGGGATGAGACGGCTGGAAGTCTGCTCAACGCAGCCATATGGGTAATCGATCAAATCATCCATCAAACGGCGGAACTGGGTGCTGGCACTGTCAGCAAATTGCAATTGCAGGTTGCTGGCATCTGGCGGCAGTTTCAAGACTGTTTCCTTGCCAGTCACAGGCATACTGACCGAGCGCTGGCTTAGCCAATGCACAGGAATAACTTTCAAGGGCACATTCAGCGCATCAACAGTCTTGCCGCCTACAGCCAGTGACAGGTCTATCTTGTTATCCAGGCCATTGGCTTTCAAAGGCACGGAGATAAAATTCGCACCAGGTTTCAGTTTCAGGCTTTCTTGCTTGTTGACGCCGGAACCCGTGATGTTCAGGTTGGCACTGGCATCCTGGTTGCCCTGATTGAAGATGGCAATGCTGGCATTCGGTGCATCCTGCACACGCATCCAGTTCGGGCTGGTCCATTTTACATAGAAATCTTTGTCTGAGCGTACATAGGCGATGTTCTGGCCTACATTACCGCCAGCTTCGGTCGCACGCACGGTAATGCGCCAGCGTGTCAGCGAATCAGGCATGGTGAAGGTCAAACGGGCGCGGCCTGTAGCGTCAGTGGTGACATTCGGTTGCCACAGGGCGGTGTCCTTGTCTTCACGACGTGGTCTTTCCAATACCTTGATGGCGCGCTCATGGGTTTGCCCGTTGGCTGGCAAGGCCAGCTTGGATGGTGGCACGGCCAGGTCATAGGCGATAAAGCTCAGGCTGGCAGAAGTGCGCACATTATTGCGGCGCGGGTGGTAGAAAAAGTCAGAAATATCTGGTGCAATTTCAGGTTGCAACACATAAATCATTTCATCAACCACGCCCACTGTGAGTTGGCTGCCTGCGGCTGGTTTGCCATCCACCATGGCGGTCAGGTCCAGCGTGACTTTGTCGCCAGGTGCATAGACGGCCTTGTCGGCTTTGACAGCGACATTGATGCGTGGCTGCTCAACTTTCAAACCCAGGTTCTGGAACACATAATCAGCGCCTTTGACATACACCACCGACAGGGTGATGTTAGGGCCATAGGTATCCTGCACAGGCAGTTCTACCTTCCATTGCATAGGTGACAGACGCTTGGCGCTGAGCCAGCCACTGGCATTGCTCATCAAGGCGGTTTTTTCTACCTTGTCACGCTCCAGGGTAAACAATGCCTGATCGACTTGCTGCGGGAAGGTGATCAGCGCACTGGCAGTTTCACCTGGCTTGTAGCTGGTCTTGTCAAACACCATTTCTATCGAGCCCTGAGGCGCACTGACGCCAGCACCACTGACATAATGCGAAGTCGCACCCAGGATATTGCCTGCTGCATCACGTACGGACAGGGTATAGGTACCAGGTTCAGCAAAAGCCAGTGTCAATTTGCTGGCGTTGGCCAGCTTGCCGTTGGATTTCTTTTGGTTTTCCAGTCTTACCCAATCCCATGTTGCCGGGGCACTGACTGTGCTCACAGTATTGCCCGGCACAGGCAGGGCAGTCATGGTGAAGTTCATGTTTTCACCGACTGCGGAGAATGCACGGTCAGCCTTCAGGCTATAGGTGCCAGCGCTACGCTCCACCAGTATTTCCTTGGTAGAACGTACGCGGTAAGCAGCGCCATCAGTTGCCAGCACCGACAAAATATAGCGGCTGGGTTCAGTTGCTGCTGGCAGTTTGAATTCAACGAAACCGTTGCTGTCGGTCGTAAATGTCGTTGTGCTCATCTGTACCGGGAACTGGCCTGCGTAACCCAGATCACCTTCAACAATAGTCAGGCGTTGGGCGCGTACAGTCAAGTCTGCCTTGGCATTGACGACAGGTTTGCCATCGGGATAGACCAGTTGCAGCTTGCCCTTGATTTCTTCATTGGTTTTGTAATCCTTTTTGCCGGGCATGACATTGATTTCAAAATGCGGCTTCTGGTATTCAGCCACACGGAAAGCAGCGCCATAACTATTGCCCTTGTAGCTGAAACGCAGTTCATAACCACCTGCCACGGCATTATCAGGCAACTGGAATACCGTATCACCACCAGACTGCGGTGTCATTTGCAGGGTCTGTGCTGCTACCGGAAAGCCATTCGCATCAAATACCTGCAATTTCAATTCACCTGCGGTGATGGCTGTGGATTCACGGGCAGACACAAAAGTACGGCCCAAAAATTTCACATATACAGTTTCACCAGGGCGGTACAGAGGGCGGTCAGTCACTGCGTACAGCTTGGTGTTATAGATTTCACTATCGTAGTAATAATTTTCTGCGACGAAGACGCCGCCTTTGCTGTCTTCACCATAGACATAAGTTTTTTCTGGTGCATCACGTTCAAAATTGACGATGCCGCTCGCATCTGTCGCGCCTGTACTCAGGATACCTGCGCCATCTGTCCACACTGTTTTTGCATCTGCCACAGCCTGACTGGTGCGGCGGTCAGCCACCCAGACCAGCATTTGTTTGCTCGATACCTTGGTGACAGCGATAGAGTCAGATACAAATACCAGGGTCACAGCGCGATAGCTGCCAACCATGGCTTCTACCAGATACAGCCCAGGTTCTTTTTTACCCAGTGGTATCAGTACATTACCTTTTGGCGAGGTGATGAATTCACTGCTGCTGCCATCCAGTTTGACGCCTTTAGGTGGCTGTATAGGCTGGGCGATATGCACAGGGTAACGGAAGCTATCAACCAGGGTATGCGCCTTCAGCGGCTGGTACAGCGGGTTCATTTGCTGCGGTGTGGGTGCTTTGACCAGCGGGTGCAGGCGTACTTCCGGTGCTTGCGAAGTCACGGCTTTTCTGGCATCCGATGAAAACAGCTTGCGCCACATGCGGCGTGAGGCATCCCACCAATTGTCCCAGGTACGCGCCAGCGCATCAGACACGCCTTTGCCTTTGTAATTGCCTTTGGCATCAATGCGATGCAAATTCTTTTGCGCCTTCAAAAATTCCAGCGGGTCTTTGACCTTGTAGACGTAGACGTCAACACCACCGAGTTCGGAAATCTGCCCCATGTCCTGGGCTTCCAGCCGCACCATGGCAGTATCGCCAGAACCATAAGCTGCATCACTGAGCAGGAAGAAAGACGAGCCGCCACCGCCATCCTGCGCTATTGCAGGCATGAACAGTAACAAGGCACACAGTGCCGTCAATAAAGTGAAATAACGGGATTGTTTGAATGTAGCTTTCATTGGGCGCTTTCAGGCGGACAAGAAATTGAGGCGATACACGCCAGCAAAATTGGGATTATCTTGGGTAGGGTGCCAGCGCGTATCGCGCCAGGCTTGCAAGTCGCGCAACTTGACGGCGCGCAGACCATTGTCACTTGGTGTGACCGTGCCAGTGTGATAGGCGATGAAAGAGTTCATCCACACCATCAGATGCTGGGCATCGCCCTGATCGAAGAACAGCAGGTCGCCAGGGGCTGCCAGATTGCAGTCCTTACCGCGAAACCTGGCATTCTCCTGCACCATTTCTATGGCACTGACATAGGCCGAGAGAGTACCGTCAGCGAGGCGCCATTGGTGGCGCACTGATTGCGTACTTTGATCAAGATCGATTTCTGGCGGCAGGGCCGTGCCCAGCATGCCATTCGCACGCTTCCATTTTTCATCATGCTCGCGCAGGGACTCTGCCACCGCAAAACGCACGAGGCCTACGCAATCACGCTGCTGCCAGCGTGGTGTCGGGCCTGCAGTCAACTGGGCAGCAATGATGCGTGTCATCCAGGCGCGGCAACTGCGCGACTGGGCTGGTGTCAATGTTGGTGTGGCAGTGACGACAGGTGCAGTGCTTGTTCCAGTTTTATTAGCATTGCTTGCATTGGCAGCAGGCAATGGCACAACCGGCGACGTGACTTTGTTGGCCAGCGCCAGCCTGTGCCAGCCCAGCATCGTGCCGGCGGCGAGCATGCCAGTCAATACATGCCGGCGTTTCAATTGGATTTCTCCTTGCTGATCCATTCAACTTTTTGCCAGGCTTTGCCACTGGCCTGGGCCTTGCTCAGTTCCAGACGGATAGGAGGGTAAGTGGCCAGGGCCTTCATGCGGGCAGGGAGATGGGTTTTTGCCGCTTCGAGGAAATTGGCATCTTCAGGTTTTGCCAGGGCAGCGTAGATTTCTCGTTGCGCCATTTCCGACAAGGGGCGTGGTGTAATCAGACCCAAAGTGCTTTGCGCGCCAGATGTCTGGTCAGCCACGCTGGGGTTGCTGCGGGCGATGGTATCAACCACTTTTTCTACCAGGCCACCATTAGGTGAAAACACCACAAAGTCGCCGCTGGCGGCCAGCGTAGCCATGCTCTTGGTATTGCGCCACAGTTTCTGATCAGGCCTGGCTTTGGTCGTGCCTTTGCCTGGTGCTGCTTGTTCACCGCTGGCAATCGCCCAGCTCGCCATGGCTTGCAAGGTGGCATCGCGGTTGGCAGTGTTCAGTGGCAGTTTGGTGATGAATACTGGGGAATACAGATTCGATTCGCGATACCAGCAAGCCAGGCCAGGGCCGGACAGTGGTGCCAGTGCCTGATCTGGCAATTTGGGCTTGGCATCTGCTTGTTTCAAGACGGTATTGACCATGCTCCAGTCAATTGGCACGGTGATGCATGCGCTGGGGTTTGCCGGTGCCGCAGTCCACAGGGCAGGGTCAAGCAACTGTGCTGAAGAAGTTTTTTTGGAGTCCAGCCAGACCGAGGTTGACCAGTTGCCGCCGAAGTCAAAGCGCATGCCCTTGAAGCCGGATACAAAAGCGCCGTAACCCAGGGCCATGGTCGGTGCACCTATCGCCATCGTATGTTTTGCCGTTCCAGCAGCTTGAGCTGGCGCAGGGGCGATATTATCCAGATCAAATTGCAGCGATAGCGCGCCATCATGTTCAAGCCACTTGGCAACAGCTGCACGCGCTTCCGTTACGATGCTGTTACTACCATCGAACAACAGACCGGGATCAGACAGCACCACTACGCGATCACCCTGGCTGATTAGTAGCAAGGTGCGGCGTGGATTGACTTCCAGTGCCATGATCTGGGCTTTGCCATTGCTGGTACTGATCTCGCCTGCCAGTTTGAGCTGCCCATCCTTCAATGCCACTTTGGCGGCTTCTTGCAGGGCTTTGTTGAGCAGGCCCATGCGCATGACCACAGCATAGTGACGCAAGGCACCTTTGCCATCGCGCCAGAAAGCAACTTCTGCCGGTTCATTGAAAATACTGGCATATAGCTTGTCTTGCCAATCGAGGTCATGCTCGTAGGCAATGCGTTTGACGGCGCCGTTCAAACCAAGGCGGTCTTCATTCTGTTCATAATAGAAGGCCAGGTCTTCAGTCAGCACATCTTTGGCTATCGGCACTTGCAGCAAATCACGCGGCAGTCTGGATAGACTGCTGGTGCGTATCAAGGCATCCGGTTGTGAGATATCCACCATGAGGCGGGTGCCAACATAGTGGTAATCCTTCCAGTGCTTGCTCAACTGGTAGGCAACAGCAGCAGCGGCAACTGTAACAACAGTACCGGTGACGATCCAAATACGACGCATGAATTCTCCCTCAGGGGTATGGCTTTTTTATTGCACGGATACTATCCAAAGCAGGCTTGCAAGACAATCGTTTGCCGCTGCCTATTTGGTAATTTTCTGTAAGTGTGCTGGTCAAAACTTGAATTGGTAATTGTGTCACGTATAATAAAATAAATTTATTTTGTTGCAATAAATTTTTATCGTATTTAAGCTGGTATTTTTTTGCAGAGTAGTCTTCTTGAGTGGAAAATAAAAACTGTGAAATTGGCCGGTTACTTCCTTAGGGATAATTGCGCAATGCTTAGTCTTCTTGTGATCTGCGCGATAGCTTGTCGTGACTTTTAATTTGCCTATTCCTTTAATAACTGAGGATCAGGTCAGGCTTAAAAATATTTTCCCGCTTTGAAAAAAATGCCGGGTTGGGACGAATAACGATGATGCGCACGATATTTCATGCCAGCATAGGGCGCACATGATATTTAAATGCAAGCTGGCATTAAACTGTACAGGAGTGATCTATGAGTGACGGTTTCAATAAATTGGCTGAGATGCAGGAAGCTAATCTCGGTCTGGCTGCCAAGGTTATCAAGTTTGCCGGTTGGGGCATAGTTATACTAGGTGTGCCTTTATTGATTTTCCCGCCGGTAGGCTTAAGCTGTTTTGCTATGGGAGCCTTGCTAATCTGGGGATCGAAAAGAATGCAGTCCATGGGTAAAGTCGGGGCAGACGTTTTACGAGACATTGCTGCCAATCAAAGCAAGGCAAAAGATTCCTGAAGCAAATCCTGCCACACAGCCCGGATCAATGTCCGGGCTGATATTTTTATTTCCTTGCAGTAGCTCAGGCAGGCTTGGTTTCACTGACGATGCGCTCATGTTCTGCCGCCCAGGCAGCATCGATGGCACCGACTTTGACAAATGCAGGACGACTGCAGACACGTTCAATATAACTCATGACGACTGGGGATTCAGGCACCAGCTTGAACATGGTGCCCCAGCGCAAGGCATTACCCCAGAGTACATCCGCTGCCGTGAATTGCTCGCCCAATAAATACGGGCCTTTTTCCAGTTGCGCCTTGATGATGCCCAGCATGGTGTCAAAATCACCGTAGGGACACATGGATGGCGCTGCTGGCGGATGTTGTGCAAACTTGTCGACCAGTGCCGGCTCATAGCAGGCCGCATAGTACGCCATCCAGCGCAGATAGGGGCCGCGCAACTGGCTACCCAGTGCCGGTGTCAAACCAGCCTGAGGGAACAGATCTGCCAGGTATAAAAAGACTGCAACCTGCTCCGTGATCAGCTCACCGCGATGCTGTACCGCAGGGACTTTTCCCATGGGGTTGATAGCCAGGTAGGCGCTTTGTCTTTGCTCACCAGCCTTCATATTCAAGACATGCAATTGATAAGGCGCACCCAATTCTTCCAGCAAGACCAGAGCACCAGTAGCGCGTGTTTGTGGGGAATAGAACAGGGTGATGTTGTCCGTATTGCTCATGATAAGACCTTTCATTTTTATCGCGGTGGCGGAATTGCCTGGCCGTTGATATAAGAATATGCCTCCATACCTGACATCTTTTGTCAGGTTGGTATAATATTTATTAATATTTAAGCTTAGTGCAAAAAACGAGAATTTTCCCAGCCATGCGCGCCAGCCGACTCATCTCCATCCTGACTATCCTGCAAGCACGCGGTTTTGCTACTGCACCTGAACTGGCTGATGAATGTGCGGTCAATCTGCGCACGATTTATCGTGATATTGATGCCATGAGTGAGGCCGGTATCCCCATTTATAGCGAACGTGGTTCAGGTGGTGGTTATCGCTTGCTGGATGGTTATCGCACGCAATTGAATGGCTTGTCGGCCAAGGAGGCTGAAGCGCTGTTCATGAGCGGGCTGGCGGGGGCTGCAACCGATATGGGGCTGGGTTCAGTCATGATGGCAGCACAAAACAAATTGCTGTCAGCCATGCCAGCTTCCTTGCGCGAAGGGGCGCAGCAAATGCGCTCACGCTTTCATCTTGATGCGCCTGCCTGGTTTGGACAGTCAGAGCAACCCCTGCATTTACCCAAGGTAGCAGATGCAGTTTGGGAACAAAAGCGCATACAGATACGCTACCAGAGCTGGAAAGGTGTCAAGGAGCGTATCGTTGAACCACTGGGTCTGGTCATGAAGAGTGGATCCTGGTATCTGGTGGGGCAGGTGGACGACAACCCACGTACGTACAGAATCTCACGCATGCTGGAACTATCCGTTCTCGAACAGCGCTTTGAGAGACCGGCGCCCTTCGATCTGGCAGCCTACTGGCGTAAATCTACCCAGCGTCTGGAGCAGGACATGCACAGGAATATGGCAACCGTGCGCCTGTCACCAAGAGGGGTGAAATTCAGGGAGCACTTTCTGTCTCCCTATGTTTTTTCTGAAATGCAATTGGCCAGTGAACTTGACGAGGACGGCTGGTGCAGGGCGACCATGCCTGTCGGTTCCCTGATGATGGCTTGTGCCGAGATCTTGCGTTTTGGCGAAGATGCTGAAGTGCTTGAGCCGCCCGAGTTGCTAAGCAAGGTGAGGGAACACGTCGCGAAAATGGCGGCGATCTATAGCAAGGCGGTTAGTCAGTCCTTATAAATCCAGAACAAACAAAAAAAGCCCACAACCGTTGCCAGTTGTGGGCGAACACCTTTGGAGAGGAATACCTTAAGCCTTGGAGAGTAAACCTCGCTCTCCTCAGTCAAAAAAATGAAAAAATCAAATCTCGAATTAATTATATACATTTTATCGATAAAATGTCGATAAAATGATTTTGTTGTGGCTTTTATGGGATTCTCTTCATGCGTTTGCTTGAAGGTGATGCTGGTGGGAAAGTTTAAAGCTCGTTGAACTTGCCGTTTTCATGCTAATGGTCATCGGGTCAACGATCAGTCTTTTCAATCAGTATTACTGATGCCGCATGCAATTGCTGACCAGGGGCATAAGGTTCAGGAGTTATGGCTAGAGACTCAGTTTTTTAATCCGCTGTCATCGAGTAGCACAGTTGTCAGTTATTCAGAGGGTAAGTGATATGAGGGTTTTAAGAATATGTTGAACTCATTCTTATTTTGGAATGAGTTCTAATAAATGAGTGTGAGCAAATGAATTCAAAGAAATGAATTCAAATAAATGGATTTAAATAATTGCGTCAGACAATTCAATCTGGCTCAAGCTGTGAAATTTGCAGTAATTTATTTATGCGCGGCAAAAGCCAGCAGGTCAGCCATGGAGCCCGCAAAGATATCGGTATCTACACTTCCTGTAATGCCAGCTACGCTACCAGATTCTGAATTTTGCCAGAATGTCCATTTACTCCAGCCAGTCGGTATGGTTGGCTGTGACGCACCATACTGTGCAATCCACAGCGCATATCTGGAAAAGCTATTGTTCATGTTCTGGTTCCAGAAAGACGGGCCGGTATAAATCATCGGCGTACGGCCCAATGCCTGTTCTACTGTGTTGAGCCATATTTGTACATTGGCGGCCAGCGTCGCAGTACCAAAATTACCTTTGTTGATCTCAATATCAATAACCGGGGGCAAGTCACCAACTGCAAGGCTGCCTACTGCCTTGATGAAATTATTCGCCTGGGTCACCGGGTCGTCGTTGCTTTCATAAAAGTGATAAGCCCCACGCAATAATCCTGCTGCCTTCATGCCTGCCCAATTGGTCTTGAACTGAGGGTCAGTATAGGTATTACCATCTGTGGCCTTGGCAAAGGCAAAGCCTATTCCGGCATTTTTGACTGAAGCCCAGTTGACTGCGCCCTGATAATGGGACACATCAATTCCTTGCACGGTGGTGTTGGTCGCCATACTTTTCTCCACTGATAAATTCTAGATGAAATAGCTAGGCAATAAGATAACAGGAATATTGTGATTTATGTAAAAACAAGCTATTTTTCATAGCTGCCCTTTGATCTTTGTCTTGAATGTGCTGTTCTTGCTGCCTAGACTTATCAGAACCTGCTTCCGATCTTAAGCGCGAGCGTGATCGGGGTTCATGTGCTGCGCAAAATGCTCATGTACTTAAGTACATTCCGCTTTTTGTGCTGCGTTTTTGTTACCCCGACCCCGCTGACGCACGCTCGCTACAGATCGCAAACAGATTCTCAGAGAAAATGTACAAGAAGAGTTTCCATTAAAGATGAGGGACCAGATCATGAAAGCCTTATTGCTCATGTTGTTTGCTCTGGGCTTGCCAGCATCTGCAGCAGATATTATTGAAGTCAGCATTTATGCTGATGAATCCTATCCGCCATACTCATACAAGGAGAATGGTGAAGCCAAGGGCATTTATCCTGCCATCTTCAGTAAAGCTTTTGAACGCATGCCAGCTTATAAGGTGCAAATCAAGCCAGTGTCCTGGAAGCGCGGGCTCATGCTGATGGAAACCGGCCAAGGGCTGGCCTTGTTTCCGCCCTATAACCGCCCTCTGGAACGTCCTTATATTACTAATTCTGAACCCGTCCTGACTGAGCAGGTAGTGGCTTTTTGCAGTGAAAATTCCATGAAAGGCAGAAAGCATCCGGCAGCATGGCCAGATGATTTTCACGGTTTGAAAGTTGGCGTCAACGCGGGATTTAATATTGGTGGCGACAAATATAAAAAAGCCGTCAAGGATGGCAAGATGTTTGAAGACCAGGCCCCCAGTAACCGCTCCAATATACTCAAACTTTTACTCGGTCGCATAGACTGTTATGTCAATGACCGCCTGTCCATTTTATGGGAGATGGAACGCATCAAGGCCGATGGCGTGTATGCCGATACCAGCCAGACCATCGTCGAAGCAGCGGTCATCAATCAGGAACTGGCTTATTTGGGATACACCAGTCGTGACAATGGACGTTATCCCTATAAGGCTGATTTTTCCCGTGCACTGAACCAGATTTTGACCGATATGAAAAAATCAGGAGAGATACAGAAAATAGTGGAGGAGGTGCTGAGCAAATAATAGCGACAGGATTTTTCTGCCTGGTTAAAGGCGGAGTAAAAACGAGGTGCTTGAGGCTTGAACATCCCGTGACTCTGTGGAACTATATGGCATGCATGACGAGCAAGACCGCCATGCATCGCCACCTTTTCAATAACCATAGAATAGCTATACATGAACATACACCTGTCCCTCATGCCCATCCTTGCACTCGTTGCAGGCATCTGTATACTGATCAAACCCAAACTGGTCAGCTTCATCGTGGCACTGTATCTGATTGCCATTGGCCTGATAGGCATTTTGGGCCTGGGGCGTTTTGGTTTGCATTTGTAAGTAACGACTGTCATATTTGAACAGAATTCGCAACCTGATCAGGCAAAGGCAGACGACACAAAGGATACTCAAGATGACAGTTGCATCGATTTATCCACTCGAAGGCGCTTGTGATTGCGGTCAACTGCGCTATCGCATGCTTACTGCACCACTGATCGTGCATTGCTGCCATTGCCGCTGGTGCCAGCGCGAAAGTGGTACTGCCTTTGCCCTGAACGCAGTGATAGAAGCTGACCGCATACAAAATCTTGGGGGCGAGCCAGAAATGGTGGATACGCCATCAGCAAGCGGCAAGGGCCAGCTATTTGCCCGTTGCCCGACATGCCGCGTCGCTATCTGGAGTAATTATGCTGGTGCCGGCCCGCTACTGCGTTTCGTAAGGGTAGGGACACTGGATCAGCCAGATTATTTGCCTCCAGATATTCATATTTATACTGAATCAAAACAGCCCTGGGTCAATCTGGCCGGAGGGGTGCCTGTGATGGCTCAATACTATGACAGAGACTTATATTGGTCCGCAGCCAGTCTTGAGCGAAGAGCAGTATTATTGCCGCAAATTGAGGCTTACCAGGCCAGGAAAATCTTAGGGGCTGGTTAGTACCGTTACTGCCAGGGGCAATTTGATTGGTGGCAGGCTATTCCCAGTAATTGCATTGATACCCTTGCCTGTCAAAGGCAATTTTAAAAGCGAGCATACAGATGCACTGTTTGCTGTCGCTGTAATGACGAGTGTCGCTAGTGCCAATCCTATTGGATGTATGGACTGCAGACTTGCGGGAGATTGAAAATCTTGCAGAGCAGCCTGGCTTGCGCACCGTCGCAAGCACCAGGCTGCTTGATTATTTTTGTACCTTGATCAGAGCTGATCTTAAACTACGCACCAGGCACAGCGATAGATCGGTTTATGGAACAGGGTACAAGAATCTTGGTTGCCATTCTGGCATTCCTCATACCAGGCAATGCAAGCCTCACATGGGATCAGGGCAGATGCACTGCCTGCGAAACCGAAAGAAATACCAACGCCAACAAAAAATGTAAACAATGCTTTTTTCATTTTGCTCATTACTGACTCCTAAGGTTGTTTGAAAGTCAAATGCCGTGGTATTGAGAGTAATCTCAATCCATTGATATTATTTAAACGATGTCATCAAGTCAATATGTATTTATTGAATATACTTATTTAATATTTATATTGACAATGTTTGCTTGGGCGGAATATTGTTCACTACTATTTGCGATGAAATCTGGACTGCATTTCAGCCAGTATTTCAGCTCATATTTGTTTGCTTGTTATTGAAACTCCTCATTAAAACTTGTTAGTGACACTCATGCTGCAAAGTAGTTGACCAATCGATGAAAGATGGAAAAATGCTAAAACAGAGAATGAAATCAATAGCTTCTTATATTTTGATACTTGCTGCCGGTTTGGCTGTAGGGCTGGCTGCGGCGAACGTCCCACGCTGGCTGACTCCCGCTTATATCGAGGGTGACTACAGCACTTATTTCCCTGACGCCAAAACGAAAGTTGTGCTGTATGCAACGGCAACTTGCCCATATTGCGCCAAGACTCAGGAATACCTGAAAGCAAAAAATATCGCTTTCTTGAAAATGGACATTAACGAATCTGAAAAAGCCAGACAAGATTTCAAGCAACTGAAGGGCGAAATGGTGCCCATGATTTTGGTCGGTAACCGTCAGATTCGTGGTTTCAATCCGGAGGTGCTGGATTCAGCTCTGGAAAAGATTCATTGATGCTTTAAAGGGCATGAGCGCGGCGGGGTGAGCATTGCCGCCCGCCGCCCCGCTGCATATAGATAGCCGTTAGCAAGCCATTCGCTAGCTGGTTGAATCCTGGGCTTAGCTCATGCGCACCCAATCCATGATCCAGTTGTCTTCCCAGGTTTTTCCATCATCGCGGGAAGCTGCCTGTTGCCAGCGGCAAGTCGTGGCCGAGATATTGTCCCAGATGCCGCGCACTTTAATGGGTTTGCCTTCCTCTTCTTCGTCTGAAACAAATAAGCCGACACCATTCTCAAAACCGCCGATGACACCGGGCGGCGTAAGCACGCCTGCGCGCCCATTTACCCAAAAGTCTGACCATTGCTTGTTTTCAACATCCAGCATGCGCAAGCCCATCCCGCTGAAGTTACGTGCCGGTATACGCAGTTCTTCAACGCTGACGACACCGCCCAGTATGCTCCAGCAAGTGGCTTCGCCTTCAAATACATCCCATTCTTTGGTAGCACGGTTTTTCAAACGCTTGTGACCGATCTTCCATGAGCCGCTAAGAAAATCAAACTCTCCCGGCTTGCCATTGTGCTGTTTCTTGTCCATAGGTTTTTTGCTTTCTGTTGCGGCTGCCGCTTCATTGGCAGCTAATTGACTGACTGCGATACCTGCTGCGGTTTGCAGCAAGATTCTTCTTTGCGGATCGTGGCTTGTTGCGCTCATGGCGTATCTCCTTGATTGAGCTTGTGAATTGAGCTTGTTCTGAAAAGCGTAGCCATGATAGGCTGCAATTCATGACAAAGAATGTCATGAATTATTCAAGGGTTATCAATTATGCGTGCCAGTCGTTTGCTTTCCATCCTGATCTTGCTGCAATTGCGCGGCAGAGTGGCTGCCGAAGCACTGGCGGCAGAGTTTGAAGTCTCAGTACGTACGATCTATCGTGATATCGATGAACTCAGCGCGGCTGGTATACCGGTACAAAGTGATCGTGGGCCACATGGCGGTTTTCAACTGATGGCAGGTTATCGCAGCCAGTTTACCGGCCTGGAAAATGACGAAGCAGAAGCCCTGTTCATGATAGGCCTGCCAGGGCCTGCGATTGCGCTGGGCTTGGGAAATGCTGCCACGCGTGCCAGCCGCAAGCTCATGGCATCATTGCCGCCCAGTTTGCGCGAAGGCTCGCGCCGCATCGCTGATTGTTTTCACCTCGATACCAATGACTGGTACCGCAGTGAACAAAGCGCCATTGAGTTACCGCGCATTGCCCGCGCCGTATTGGCGCAGCAGAAATTGCAGACCAGTTATGAAAGCTGGTCTGGCTTGCGTCAATGGCAAATGGAACCCTTGGGTCTGGTTCTCAAGGCAGGTGCCTGGTACTTGGTGGCGAATAGCCAGAGCCGTGCCAGTAGCCCTAAAAAAATCCGCATCTTCAAAGTTGTGCATATCACCGACATGCAAGTGCAGGATGAAAATTTTGACAGACCTGATGACTTTGACTTGCCAGATTTCTGGAATGAAGCGACAGCAAGGTTTGAAGCGGAACTGAGATCAAACAATGCACATCTGCGTGTTTCAGCTACGGGCCTGGACAGGATAGCCAAGCTGGGGGTCTTTGCTGCGCAAGCGGTAGAGAATCAGCGTGATACTTCAATTACTCCAGAATCAGATGCGCCCTGGCAAACCATCAATTTGCCCATAGAAACCATAGAACATGCGGCGCAAATGCTATTGGGAATAGGGCCGGAGCTGGAAGTTATCGCGCCGCTGGCACTACGCCAGCGTTTGCGGGAATTAGCCTGGCAGTGCTATCAATTAAATGGTGATGCAGCTTGCCAGGAGTAACTGACAGAAGCAGGCTGTAGATATCAATGCCTGCTAGCTTAGCTTAAATAAAATGGCAAACGTAATCCAGCGTCTCAATAGTTTCAATATCAAAAGTTGAATTGGCCGGTACATTGAATTGCTGGCCAGCTTCGTAGGTATTCCATTCAGTTTCGCCTTTAAGGCGGATGCGGCATTTGCCCGCATTCAGTTCCATGATCTCGGCTGCAGCAGTATTGAACACCAGGCTGGACGGGAAGATGACGCCTATGGTTTTTTTGCTGCCATCGGCAAACAAAACCGTGTGGGATACGCATTTGCCATCGAAATACAGATTGGCTTTTTTAACGACGCTGACTTGATCAAATTGGGTAGACATTTTTTAGATTCCAAGAAAAAACGACCCGCGCAAATCAATGGGCGGGTCGTTGGGGATAATAAACTCTGGTGATTACTGACCGCGTTTTGCGCGGGCATTGGCTGCAATACGCATGCGCAATGCATTCAGTTTGATGAAGCCACCAGCGTCGGCCTGGTTGTAGGCGCCGCCATCTTCATCAAAGGTTGCGATGTTCATGTCGAACAGCGAATCGGTTTTGGAATCGCGCGATACCGTGATGACATTGCCCTTGTACAGCTTCAGGCGTACCCAGCCATTGACTGTGTGTTGGGTATGGTCAATCAGGGTTTGCAGCGCGACGCGCTCTGGTGCCCACCAGTAGCCGTTATAAATCAGGCTGGCGTAACGTGGCATCAGGTCATCTTTCAGATGGGCGACTTCACGGTCCAGGGTGATGGATTCAATGGCGCGGTGGGCACGCAGCATGATGGTGCCGCCCGGCGTTTCATAGCAGCCGCGGGATTTCATGCCGACATAACGGTTTTCAACCAGGTCCAGACGGCCTATGCCGTGCTTGCCACCGAGGCGGTTTAATTCTGTCAGCACGGTTGCTGGCGACATGCGTACACCATTCAGGGCGACGATGTCACCGCGCTCAAATTCTACATCCAGGTATTCTGGCTGGTCTGGTGCGGCTTCAGGGCTGACAGTCCAGCGCCACATGGATTCTTCGGCTTCTGCACTTGGGTTTTCCAGGTGGCGACCTTCAAAGCTGATGTGCAACAGGTTGGCATCCATGGAGTAGGGCGCGCCACCATTTTTATGCTTCTGGTCGATTTCTATGCCTGCATCTTCAGCATATTTCATCAGTTTTTCACGGGACAGCAAATCCCATTCGCGCCACGGGGCAATGATCTTGATGCCTGGCATCAGCGCATAGGCGCCCAGCTCGAAACGCACCTGGTCGTTACCCTTGCCAGTCGCGCCGTGGGAAATGGTGTCCGCACCAGTTTCTTTGGCGATTTCGATGAGGCGTTTGGCGATCAATGGACGGGCGATGGAGGTACCCAGCAGGTATTCACCTTCATACACCGTATTGGCGCGGAACATAGGGAAAACGAAGTCGCGCACGAATTCTTCGCGCACATCATCGATAAAAATATTTTCAGGCTTGATACCAAACTTGATGGCTTTGGCGCGTGCCGGTTCCAGCTCTTCACCCTGGCCCAGATCGGCAGTGAAAGTGACGATTTCGCACTGATAATTATCTTGCAGCCATTTCAAAATGACTGAGGTATCCAGACCGCCTGAATAGGCGAGGACGACTTTTTTAGTATCGCTCATGATGTGCTTTCAAAAATAAATAATAAGGGAAGACCGAAAAGATCACCACAGATGCAAGAGGAAGGAGAAGATTCTGGTAGGAATCTTCCGTTTCGCATTCGAATGGCATGCCATTCGAATGCACTGCTACATCACAGAGAAAAGTATGAGGAAAAACATCATAATTTTCAGCCTCTTTACTTCGATGGTAGAGATTTATTTGATCTTGCCTTTCCAATACAAATACGATTTAGCAGAGACAACAATTCATACGCACAGGTTTAACTGATTAAAGAGTAATCGTCTTTCAACAAGATTTTCTCTGGTTTTTCCTCTGTGTCTCTGTGCTGAGAGGTCTTTTCCAAAAATTTACCGTATCAGCGGATTTCACCAACTACCAAATATTCGAGCAAGGCTTTTTGCACGTGCAGGCGGTTTTCGGCTTCGTCCCAAACTACTGATTGCGGGCCATCTATCACACCGGCAGATACTTCTTCGCCACGGTGCGCGGGCAGGCAGTGCATGAACAGGGCGTCAGGATGGGCGCGTGCCATCTTGGCTTCATCGACTATCCAGCCATCAAAGGCTTTCAGGCGAGCCTGGTTTTCATCTTCGTAACCCATGCTCGTCCAGACATCAGTATTGACGAGATCAACACCTGCGCAGGCGTCAGATGGGCTGTCAAATACCGTGTATTGCGATTTATCTGCCGTCACCTGAGACATGTCCATGTCATAGCCCTTGGGCGTGGAGATATGCAGATGGAAATTGAATACCTGAGCTGCCTGCAACCAGGAGTACAACATATTGTTGGCGTCACCTATCCAGGCCACTTTTTTACCCGTGATGGAACCACGGTGCTCTATATAAGTAAACACATCGGCCAGTACCTGGCAGGGGTGATGCTGATTGGTCAGGCCATTGATGACGGGCACGCGCGAGTTTGCGGCAAAGCGCTCTATCATTTCCTGTTCAAAGGTGCGGATCATGATGATGTCACACATGCGTGACATGACCTGGCCTGCGTCTTCTACCGGCTCGCCACGGCCCAATTGGCTGTCACGGGTATTGAGGTAAATCGCAGCGCCGCCCAATTGATGCATGCCTGCTTCAAATGACAATCGGGTACGGGTGGAATTTTTTTCGAACACCATGACCAGAGTTCTATCCAGTAACGGGTGATAGGTCTGATAAGCCTTGAAGCGCTGTTTGATGATGCGGGCACGCTGCATCACGTATTCAAACTCGGACAGGGAGAAATCGGAAAACTGCAGGAAATGTTTGATAGCCATAAATAAAACGGGCAGCAAGTTAAGCTTGCCGCCGCTTGTCATAACTGCTTAATTATAAGGGATTAATCGGGGCTTCCCATATTAAATTCTGGGAGCAGGCAGGTTTGACCCTTTTTACTTGGGATTTGCCTGCCAATGAAGCTGCCGGACTTCTAATTATTGCCCAGCCTAAGCTTAGCATTATTTGTGTCAGTTTGGACGTGCCGGACTTTTAATTGTCGGGATATTGCAATTTATTCAAAGTTTCCCTGAGAAAATTGCATTTGTGAACTTTCGTCAACTAGCTGGAATTTCATATTGGTTTGTTTAAACTAGATTTCATTGCTGTATTTGCATAAATATGAGTGATAAGCGCCGAGGTTGGGCGACATTCGCAGTAAATTGTAAGCAAATGCAACCAAGTGTTAATAAATGCAAAATCCAAAACTGGAATTCGCCAGTGTGTCGGTTTAAAAGATGACATGCAAAAAAGCGAATATTTTTAAAATGAATTTGTAAGGTGAACAAAATATGAGCGCACTGCTAGCCGGACTGACCGTCCTGATTATTGGCGATAGTCACATGTCCACTCCAGACTACCTGATTACTACATTGCATGACGACTTGATGAGCAAGGGTGCTGTGGTGTATTCCTTTGGTGCCTGCGGTGTTGCAGCTGGTGACTGGATGGTGAAGAGTCAATCACCTTGCGGTGGTGCTACACGCTTCAAGGATGGTCCGGTAGAAGTAAAAACTGGTCAGGATGCCATGACCCGTCCTTTCAATGAACTGGTGAAAACCTACAAACCTAATCTGGTTGTGGTGGTCAATGGCGACACCATGGCTTCGTATGCTGCGCCTGAATTACCCAAGACCTGGATCTGGCAGCAAGTGTCGCGCCTGACCAAAGGCGTCAAAAACAATGCAGTAGGCTGCGTATGGGTCGGCCCGGCATGGGGTACTGAAGGCGGCAAGTTCAACAAGACCTTTGCCCGCGCAAAAGAAATGTCAGGTTATTTGTCCGAGATCGTCGCTCCCTGTACATATATTGATTCCCTGACCATGTCCAAACCGGGCGAATGGGCATCGTCTGATGGCCAGCATTTTGATCTGGCTGGTTACAAAGCCTGGGGCGCTGCAATTGGCAATGCCATCTCTTCTCCTGCGGTTTTGCAAAACATTAAAAAATAATTACGGACTCTGACCACTCATGAAAAAGCTTATCTTTGCTTGCCTGACTTCAGCCTTGACTCTGGCAGCGCATGCTGACAACCCTTTGTATGAAACCGGGCCTGCCCAGGATTCATCCTTTGTCAGGTTCCTCAATGCGAGCGAAGATAAAGCCAGTGTGGTCAATGGAGCAGCCAAAGTGGCTTTGGCTGCTCAGGGTGATGGCAGGGTTTCCCGTTTTTATCCAGTCAAGGCAGGTGCCAAACTGGCTGCCAATGTGCAAGTCGGCAGCGCAAAAACAGCGGTGGAAGTTGTCGCCAAACCAGGCGAATTTGTCACTATCGCCATTGTCAGTAGCGGCACCGGCATAGCAACAGTGGTAGTCAAAGACTCGCCTACGGATTTCAATGCCAGTAAAGCCTCTGTTGCCTTGCTCAATCTGGACAGCACTTGCAGTGCCGCCGGTTTGAATGTGGCAGAAAAAAATACAGCAATACTGGAAGCTGTTAAACCAGCCAGTCTTCAGCGTCGCCTGGTTAACCCCATCAGCCTGAAAACTCAGGCGATATGCGATGCCAAGGATGCTGGCAAAACTGTGGACCTGGGTCAGCTACAACCAGGTGAACGTTATAGCGTGGTTCTCATGCCTGGCAAAAAAGCGCGCCAGACTTTCTTTGTACGCGACAGTACGTCCTGATCTGAATACGGGTTCTGGCTATGGTATTTGCGTCTTTGGAGTTCCTTACACTCTTCCTCCCTTTATTTTTTGCGCTTTATCTCGTCACGCCCCAGCGTTTTCGTAACCATACTTTATTGGTCGGCAGCTGGCTGTTTTATGCATGGTGGACTCCCAAGTTCTTATTGCTGATCATTGCTTTGACGGTGCTTGCATGGGGCGCAGCAATACTGATAGACAAAAGCCAGAACGAACAACGCAAAACCCGTTTGATGGTGATTGCCATCGTCCTTAATCTGTCTTCGCTGGTGTGGTACAAATACACCAATATGCTGGTGTATTCGCTCAATACCATCCTGACTGGCCGCGACATGCCCACCATACCGTGGGAAAACCTGATGCTGCCGATAGGCTTGTCCTTCACGGTCTTGCATGCGATTTCTTATATTGTTGATGTGCGCCGCAAAACTGTCGATGCGCAATACAGCATTATTTCTTTCAGTGCCTATATGGCCATGTTCCCGCATTTGATTGCTGGCCCGATTGTACGCTACAAGGTCATCGACACCGAATTGCGTGAACGTGTTTTTTCCATCGACAAGTTTGCTGCCGGTGTGCGCCGTTTCATGGTTGGCTTCTCAATGAAGGTCCTGATTGCCGACACTTTGTCACCCATCGTCACCCTGGGATTTGGTTTGCATAATCCCAGTTTGATCGATGCCTGGACTGCTTGTGCCGCCTATACTCTGCAACTGTATTTTGACTTTGCCGGTTATAGCGCCATGGCCATAGGTCTGGGCTTGATGCTGGGTTTTGACTTCCAGGAAAATTTCAATAATCCTTACCTGGCCGTATCGATACAGGATTTCTGGCGGCGCTGGCACATGACTTTATCGTCATGGCTGCGTGATTACCTGTACATCAGCCTGGGTGGTAATCGTGGTGGCTCAGCCCGCACTTACATCAATCTTTTGCTGACCATGGCCATAGGTGGCCTCTGGCACGGCGGCGAGAACTGGAACTACCTGATCTGGGGCATTATCCAGGGCACGGCCCTTTGCTGCGACCGTGCGTTTACCCAGCGTGGTTTGTCCATGCCTGATTACTTGTCGCGGACCTTGACCTTGTTTGTCGTCATGCTGGCATGGACAGTGTTCCGTGCAGAGAGTTTTGCCACTGCCACTGATATCTGGGCTGGTCAGTTTGGCTTGCATGGTGTTGCCATGGGCGACGCGATTGCCCAGGCGTTGCGCCCCAGCATTCTCCTGACCTTTGTGCTTGGCCTGATCTGCGTTGTCTATCCCGCTACCAAAATAGGTAAGCAGGGCGGCCTGGGTTTTGCTGGCTGGAGCATGACCTGGCCAGTGCTGACTTTTGCTTACGCCGTCGTGGTTCTGGCCGGGCAAAAAGCGATTCCCTTCCTGTATTTCCAGTTTTAGGAGATCATCATGAGTGAGTGTTTTAGTTTTGATCCCAAAAAAGCAGGCTGGACACGCTTTATCCCTGTCGCTGCTTTTAGCGTCATCATGTTGGGTGGTTTTGCCGTTACCCAGACGTCGTTACGCGATGTGCCAGAAGAAAAATGGGAGGGCATGGGTAAGATTAGCCGACTACTGGATGGTGAGGCAACACGGCAGTTTTCAACCCAGTTGAATGAGCACTTCCTGTTAAGCAAACCGTTTGCAAAAATTGAGCGTGGCGTGACGTGGACTATAGCTGGTGACACCGGTGCTTCTGTACGTCGTGGCTGCGACGGTTGGTTGTTCCTGTCAGATGAACTGACACCTTATGCACATGCTGCGGAGAATGCAGCCGCCAGGGCCAGGATTATCACCCAGACTGCCGCAGACCTGCAAATGCGCGGTATCAAACTGGTGGTTGCCGTAGTACCTGATAAAACCCGCATAGAAGAAAACCATTTATGCGGCTTGCATCGCCCTGCAGGATTTGCCGATCGTTTGAATGACTGGGTCAGCACACTGGCAAATAATAAAGTCGAAGTGCTGAACTTTGCACCGGCGCTGTCAGCCTTGACGGGCGAGCGTTATTATCGCAGTGATTCTCACTGGAACGAGCGCGGTGCCAACGTCGCAGCGACGACCCTGGCAGATCGCCTGCAATCTTTGAAGTTGGTCGAGAGACCGGCAGTAGCACCTGACCCCAGAGCCATACAAAGCAATACGACCGAGCGTTCTGGTGACTTGATGCGTGTCTCCAATCTTGAAGGCTTGCCTGCATGGATGCGCCCTGCCACAGAAGTCACCCAGGTCAGCAAGGTTGCCCCCGTAGCAGTCGCCAGTGATGATTTGTTTGGTGATGCAGGCTTGCCAACCGTGGCATTGGTTGGCACATCGTTCAGCCGCGCAGCGAATTTCGTTCCTTTCCTGAGCCAGCATCTCGGTGCTCCGGTCGCTAATCTGGCCAAGGATGGTGGTGATTTTGATGGTGCAGCTTACGCTTATCTGAACAGTAAAGAATTCAAAACCCAACCACCTAAAGTCGTGGTTTGGGAAGTGCCAGAACGCATGCTGCAAAAAACGTTGACGGCATCAGAAAAAAAATGGCTGGAGACTTTTAAGTCATAATCCCGATTTGCCTGTGATTTCGGCCATGCTAAATTCACGTCAGCAGTTGAGCATGTTTATACCTGTGCAAGCCGCTATAGAGTTGGAACAAGTGCGGCGGCTAGTCGATCCTTTGCAGAGCAGTCTTATCCCGGCACACATAACTTTATGCCGCGAAGAAGAACTGAGGGATTTACCTGCGATCAGGAGCAGGCTGCAAAACATACACCTGCCTGCCATATCCCTGAGTTTTGCTCCTGCAGAAGTATTCTATGAACACGGCCTGATCATGCATTGCATAGCCGGAGAGGACGCATTTCTTCATCTGCGTGAACTTGTGCTGGACTCAAAAAACATCAAGTCACAGCGCCCGCACCTGACTCTGGCCCACCCCAGAAACCCAAAGGCTTCAGGCAATTCCCTGGAAGTTACAGCCAGCCTGTCCACACCATTGCAGTTCGTTTTTCCCAGCATTTGTCTGATAGCGCAAAATGGCAATCATCCCTGGAGAGTTCTGGAGACTTATGCATTGAAGGGAGGAGTTTAGATGCGTGCCAGGAGCAGGCACTTTAATACAGCCACTTCTTCACCAGCTCATGCCCATGGCGCTGGGCAAGAAGGTCAAGACCTGCTTCTTCATCCTCATGTATTTCTGCAAGGCAGCGTATCATCAGCGCATCCAGGTATTCTTCCACTGAAGTGAAGAAGGGGTTGAGCATGCTGCCATCATCATGGTCAAAATAAAAGACTTCACCGCTGTCACGAAGAAAGCAAAACATATTGCCGTTACCCAGGTAGTCACCAAAGACTATCATGTCTTCAAACAGCTCCAGCACTTGCTCATCTTCGTGTTCCAGCATGTCAGCTATGCCTGGGTATGCTTCCAGCAAAGGCTGAATAGGAGTATCGCGGTCAGGGCTGACGCTGCATAATTTTTCTGCCAGTGATAGAGCGCCAAATTCAAGGTGGTAAGCTTTCAATGCGGCTGGCAATTGACAGGATAAACGCTGTTCCAGTTCAAGCACCTCTGTCTCGCTGACCGGGGCAAAAACTGCCTGGCTGACATGCCCTTCCCACAGTGCCGCGTAGGCGGTAATGACGGCGCGATACCATTCTGCGCGTTCAATAGGGTTGGTTAATGTTGGCCAGCTCAGACGTGGGCAGCCTGGTGGTGGCCAGTGGTCGGAGCTCATTTCGTCTTGCATAGTATTTTTGCTAAATCCAGATATCAATACCCTATCGTCTGCTTCGATTCATGCACCAGTTGTTCAAACATATCATGCCGCATGGTAGAAATCTCCCCGTCCTTAACGGCTGCCAGAATTGCACAACCAGGCTCAGTATGATGGTGGCAATTATAGAATTTACATTTGCCCAGATGTGGCAAAAATTCAGGAAAGGCGCGTTCCAGCATACCTTCGCTGAGGTGATGCAAACCAAATTCCTGGAAACCTGGTGAGTCGATCACATAGGAGTTCTCATCCATGTGATACAAGCGGGTGAAGGTGGTCGTGTGTTTTCCGGTGTCCAGCGCCGCCGAGATTTCGCGCGTCGCGATTTCTGCATCGGGAATCAGCAAATTGATCAGTGAAGACTTGCCCATACCAGACTGGCCGATGAGGATAGTGCTTTGGCACTGCATCAGATTGTGCATGAGCTGGCGGGTACCTTCCGGGTCGGTCCTGACAGATACTTCATGTACCGGGTAGCCCAGCTTTGCATACAGGCCAACGCGCTCTCTTGCCTTGGGCAGGGAAGCAGTGACATCGACCTTGTTCAGGATCAGGTGCGGTTTGATGCCGGACGATTCCGCCGCCACCAGGGCGCGTGATACCAGGTCATCGGTAAAGCTGGGTTCAGTAGCAACGACAATCAGCAATTGCGTCAGGTTCGCTGCCAGCATCTTGGATTTGTACTGGTCAGAGCGATACAGCAAAGTCTTGCGCGTGGTGATAGCTTCTATCACGCCCTGGTTTTTGGATGTCAGTGCATATTCAACAATGTCGCCAACCGAGACATCGCTTTTCTTGCCACGGGTGACGCAATGGAGTTTGATCTGCTCACCGTCAATTTCTGCCTGTACCAGGTAATGGCGGCCATGGGCGGCAATGACTAAAGCCTGTGAACGCGCCATCAGGAAAAACTCTGTTGAAAAATAGCGTCTATCTTGGCGGCGCAGATGAAATCATTCTCTGAAATGCCGCCCTTGCCATCATTGACGGTATGCGTATCAAACTTGATGACGCAGCGGTTATAAGTGACGACCAATTCAGGATGGTGATCTTCTGCGTGTATCACATAGGCAATTGCATTGATGAAGGACAGGGTTTCATAGTAATTCTTGAACTGGAAAGTTCTGACAATGCGCGGGCCATCCTGGGTCCACTCAGGAGTAGCAGCAAAATAGGCTGGCAGACTGGCGTCATCCAGGCCGGTTTCTGTGTGCTGGGATTTTTTCGCCAGCAAGTCTGTAAATTTGATCATGATGTCTCCGTTATTGTGCTGCCAGCAGGTGGTTGATACGCACCGATGCTGATGGGTGTGAGTCATAAAACGCTGAGTGCAAAGGGTCAGGCGTCAGGGTAGAGGAATTGTCGTCATACATTTTGACCAGCGCAGTGACCAGGTCATTGGCATTCGTGTGTTTGGCGGCAAAAGCATCGGCTTCAAATTCATGTTTGCGCGAGGTGATTGCGCTCAGCGGTGAAAACATGAAGGTAAACACAGGCAAGACCAGCATGAACAAGATAATGGCCATCGCATCATTTTGTGCCAGTAGCATAGGGTCAACGCCCAGGCCAGTGTAGAACCAGATTTGTTCTTTAAAAAAACCCAGCATCGCCATGAAAACCAGCGACAAAGCAAACATGACGGCCACGCGCTTGATGATATGCTTGAGTTTGAAATGACCTAATTCATGTGCCAGCACCGCTTCAATTTCATTTGGGGCGAGGCGTTCCAGCAGGGTGTCATAAAACACGATGCGCTTGGCGCCACCAAAGCCTGAGAAATAGGCGTTGCCATGACCAGAGCGTTTTGATCCATCCATGACAAAGATACCTTTTAGCGCAAAGCTGACGCGTTTACTGAGGTTTTCTATGCGTTCGCGCACTTCTTCATTGTCCAATGGCCAGAACTTGTTGAACAAGGGGGCAATCACGACCGGGAAAATCAGCATGATCAACATCTGGAAACCTATGAAGAATGCCCAGGCATACAGCCACCACAGGCTGCCTGCTTTTCCCATCAGAGTCAGGATTACCCAGATCAGTGGCAGACCCAGCACTGCACCTATCAGAGCATTCTTGACCATGTCAGTGAAAAACAGGCCCAGCGTCATTTTGTTGAAGCCAAATTTTTCTTCCAGCACGAATTGCGAATAATAGCTGAAAGGGAATTCGATCACGCTGCTGATGATGGTAAATGCCACCAACAGGCTGATCTGATACCACATGCCGGGGCCAGTGAGCTTCACCAGATGCACGGACAGCCATTGCAAGCCGCCAAACAGGGTGAAGCCTATCAGCACGGCTGCATTCAACAGCAGCATGACCATGCCCAGTTTGGTCTTGGCAATGGTGTAGTCTGCCGCCTTTTGATGGGAGGCCAGACTTATCTTTTCTGCGAATTGTGCAGGTACAGCCGCACGGTTACGCAGGATGTGCCGGATATGGCGTGAGGCCAGCCAGAACTGAACAATCAGCGTCAACAGTAGGAAGGAAACGAATAAAACCGAAAAAACGGATGAAATCATGGGAAAATGTGACATTCGATAAGTAATAGCCAAGGAAGAATTATGTCACAAGCGACCGACATTCAAACAAACACTGCAAATCCTGCCACGCCTGCCCGACCAAATGAGTTGAACCTGATCTGGCTGGATATGGAAATGACAGGCCTGGACCCAGATACCGATCGTATCATTGAGGTGGCCGTAGTGGTAACGGATTCACAATTGAATGTACTGGCAGAAGGCCCCGTATTTGCAATTCATCAATCTGATGAAACCCTGGACAAGATGGACAACTGGAATAAGGGTACACATGGCCGTTCCGGCCTGATTGAGCGCGTAAAAGCCTCTACCGTGACGGAAGCTGATGCCGAAGTTGCCCTGATCGCCTTCCTGAAAGCCTTTGTGCCGGCAGGTAAATCACCAATGTGCGGCAATACCATTTGCCAGGACCGTCGCTTCATGGCGCGCGGCATGCCCAAGCTGGAAGCTTTCTTCCACTACCGTAATCTGGATGTATCGACATTAAAAGAGTTGTGCCGCCGTTGGAAGCCGGAACTGGCATCCGGCTTCAAGAAGCATCAAAAGCACACGGCACTGGCGGATATTCTGGAATCCATTGAAGAGTTGAAATACTATCGCCAGCATTTCATTAAAGAATAAGCTGTATTCACCAAGCTTGTAGCAAATAAGCAAAAGCCAGGCTGAGACCTGGCTTTTGCTTTATTTTTGCTTATTTGAGCGGCCTCAGAACAGCACCAGCTCTTCATAGGGTTTGATTTTCAAACTATCGAGTCTTGATTGCAAATCACCAACATGCAATTCCAGCTTGTGTCCGTCAGGGTCAAGCAGATAAAGCGAATCACCTTCGCTTTTATTGATTTTCCACAGCGTAAATTCGCCTGCATCTGCCATTTGCGTAAAAATGGCAAAGGACGCCAGGCTCACAGAAAATGCAGTGTGGGTATATTCAGGGGGAATGCCGGTACGACAATCCTGGTCCAGCGAGAGGCAAATCCAGTCATTGCCTGCCTCCAGATAGGCACCACTTTTCCAGCGAGCGACCGGTTTCAGCCCCAGCACATCCACATAAAAATGGAAAGAGCGCCCCAGGTCAGTGACCGAGAGCGTAATATGATTCAAGTCCGTGACAGTTGCCGCGGACTTGTTCAAATCAGGCATGCTGATCTTTAAGGGATTTTGCAGGCGGAGATTAAACGCCCAGCAATTCCACTTCAAATATCAAGGTTGCATTGCCAGGGATAACACCACCTGCGCCGCGTGGGCCGTAACCCAGGCTGGAAGGGATGGTCAAAAGGCGGGTGCCGCCAACTTTCATGCCCTGTACGCCTTCATCCCAGCCCTTGATCACATGACCAGCGCCTAATGGGAAAGAAAACGGCTGACCACGGTCTTTGCTGGAGTCAAACTTCTTGCCTGCGCTGCCGTCCGGGTTTTGCAACCAGCCTGTGTAGTGAACATCCACGTGGTTACCTGCTTCTGCTTCTGCGCCTTCACCGATGACTTTATCTTCGTATTGCAAACCGCTTACTGTTGTAATAGTACTCATTATTTTTCCTTTATTTCGCGTTCTGTAACGCTTTTAATTTGTTGCTGTTATTTAGTTCCAGATATGCAGTTTTCAAGTAAACATTTCAGGGCTGTATTTCAAACCTGGATTTCAGTTTGCATTTCAAGCCTGCGCCTGAGCACGATATTTTGTACTTCTTTGATTTTTCGCCATGCTATCCCGCATTGCTCTTGGGTAATTTTCTTCGGTGGTTTTCAAAGAAGCCAATAATAAATCGCTGGAATCGTCGTCGCTGATCTTAAAAAAGCTGGCGCAATTGTAGAGCAAAAGAAAAGATTTTGGTCACTTACACCTGCTTTCTTGCTCTGACAGCAATAGATGCATGCTTGATTTTGGACAAATTAAGTGAAAAATCTGAAAAACAATTGAAGGAAAGCTCTTTCCTTATTGTCATGCGCTGTAAAATGCCAGTTCGATTTATTTTTTTGCGGTCTTTTTCATGCGTAGTCGTATCTTGTTGTCGTCTTTGGCATTTTCTTTAGTTTCCGCATTCTCTGCATTTTCTGCGCACGCCAATGTGGTCGTGGTGCTTAATTCGCGCGATGCCACAGTGAGCCTGCTTGATCAGGCCACTTATAAAGAAATTAGCACCTTTCCCGTAGGCAAGGAACCCCATCATTTGATGGCCACCCCAGACAACAAATCCCTGATCGTGGCAAATGCGGTCGGTAATGAACTGGTATTTCTTGATCCCAAGACTGGCCAGATACAGCGTCGCATGAAGGATATCGCTGATCCTTATCAAATCGGGTTTTCACCAGACCAAAAGTGGTTTATCTCAAATTCCCTGCGCCTCGACCGTGTTGATTTTTACAAGTTTGATGGTCAGGAAATGAAACTGATACAGCGTGTACCGCTGGCTAAGTTGCCTAGTCACATGGCTTTCGATGCAGCCAGTACCACGGTTTTTATTACCCAGCAGGGCAGTGACCAGATTTCTGCGATCGACCTGGCGACCCAGAAACTGAAATGGACCATCCCGGTAGGCAAGTTGCCCGCAGGTATATCCATGACCCCCGATGATAAATACTTGCTGGTAGGCATCATGGGCAGTAATTATATTGAAGTCATCGACTGGCGCACACAAAAAACCGTTAAAAAAATCAAGGCGGGTGAGGGTACGCATAATTTCCGCGCCCTGGGTGACAAGCGCCATACCTTTGTCTCCAACCGCACTTCCAATGAAATTAATATTCTTGACCAACAGACCCTGGAAATAGTGGGCACTATCCCGGTCCCAGGCGGCCCGGACTGCATGGAAGTCAGCGACGATGGCAAAACCCTGTGGGCAACGCTGCGCTGGATCAAGAAAGTGGCCGTCATTGATATTGCCAGCCGTAAGGTCATCAAGATGATCCCGGTAGGCCGCTCTCCGCATGGCGTGTACTTTGCCAATCGTGCCGGCAATATGTAAATTGCCGCGGCCTGCACATGTGGCTGCTGCGGTCTTGCTTGTCATGCTGGCTTTGCCTGTAGCAACTGCTGCGACCGCAGCAGGCAATTGCAAGGGAACTATCTACCTGACTTTTGATACTGGCAGCCAGTCGCAGGCAGAGCTGATCGCTGCGACTCTGCGCCGCCATCAGATCAAGGCGACATTTTTTTTGGCGAATGAAAAGACCGTGCAAGGTGATTATTCGCTGGACATGAGCTGGTCACCTTATTGGAAAAAACTGGCAGAAGAAGGTCATGCTTTTGGTACCCATAGCTTTGACCACGTATATGTGCTTGGTGATTTGCCAAATGGACGTATTTCGGTAAAACCGCAATTTGGCACGCAAGCTGGGCAGACCCTGCAATGGACAGCACAGGAGTATTGCCAGGAATTGCGCCGTGTCGATCAGCGGTTTTTTGCCCTGACGGGTAAAAAGCTTGATCCTTTATGGCGCGCACCAGGCGGCAAGCTGACCACCAACTTGCTGAAAGCCGGGCAGGCATGTGGCTACATGCATGTGGGCTGGTCACCTGCCGGGTTTTCTGGCGACGAATTGTCCAGCGAAAAATTCAGTAACCCCATGCTGTTGAGGCGTGCTCTCGACAAACTCAGGGATGGAGATATTTTCATGGCACATCTGGGTATATGGTCACGCAAGCAGGCCTGGGCACCAGAAAACCTGGAGCCGCTGATTCGTGGTCTTGAGCAAAAATCCTTTTGTTTTGCTACTCTACGCGAACACCCCGCTTATCAAAATTTAAATCAGCAGAAAAAATAATGACTATTTCAGATCTGTTCACAAATCTGCAAGCCTGGATTTTTGAAACGATAGTACAGCCCGCGATGTTCAATCTCGGGTTGGGCGAATTTGTGGAAGACTCCTTTGAAGGCGTCGAATGGTTTATCCTTGGCATCTTGCAATTGATCGTGCTGTTCATCATCCTGCGTCCATTGGAGTCATGGATCCCCGTACATGAAATCAAGAACCGCTATGCGCGCTGGAACGATTTCATCTACACCGCCTTGCACAGGCTGGGGGCATTTTCCATCCTGGTGTTTTTTGTACTTGATCCCTTGCTGGATCAGTTGACTGCCATCCTGCATCTTCAGGGTGTTAATCCCTTCAATCTGGAAAACATCTGGCCAGACATGCTGCAGTATCCAGTCCTGCTGTTCTTCGTATATTTGTTTGTGCTGGATTTTTTTGATTACTGGTATCACCGTGCCGAACATCAGTTCAACTGGTGGTGGGCCTTGCATAGCCTGCACCATAGCCAGCGTGACATGAATTTGTGGAGCGATAACCGTAATCATCTGCTCGATGATTTTTTACGCGATATCTACATGGGGCTGATTGCCATCGTCATTGGTGTCGAACCTGGGCAATATGTGATGCTGGTAATGGCATCGCAAATGCTGCAAAGCCTGCAACATGCAAATGTACGCATACATTTTGGTCGTATCGGTGAATACCTGCTGGTGTCGCCGCGTTATCACCGTACCCATCATGCCATAGGCATAGGCCATGAAACCCATGGCAAGGGGACTTTGGGTGGCCATAATTTTGCAGTTTTGTTTCCCATCTGGGATGTCCTGTTTGGTACCGCCCTGTTCGCTAAAGAATTTGCTTTGACCGGTATCCGCGACCAGTTAGCCGTACCTGAAGGCAGCGCACGCAACTATGGCGAAGGATTCTGGTCACAGCAATGGCTGGGTTTGAAGCGCATGTTTGGATTTGACAAGGAAAAACAATCATGAATATCGCATCTGTGATGCGGGCATGGGGCAGGGCAGTGACGGCACAATTGCATTACCGTATGCTGCTGCTGACTTTTTTGCCTTTTATGGTCGCCCTCATTTTATGGGGCATTGCCATGTGGTGGGGCTTGCAAGCAATGATGGATTTTATCCAGGCCTGGTTGGGCGAACATGATGGTTTTGCGCGAGTCAGCAGTGTGCTGTCCATGGTCGGCTTGATCGCACTGAAGATGGTGGTCGTGCCGTTGGTGGCTATGTGGGTACTTTTGCCATTGATGATATTTACCTCATTGATGTGCATAGCGATGTTTGCCATGCCTGCCATCAGCAAACACGTGGGCATGCGTGATTACCCTGAGCTGGAGCAAAAGAATGGCGGCAGCTTCCTTGGGAGCATGGGACATTCCTTGTCGTCTTTTGGCATTTTTGCGCTCATCTGGTTTGTGACACTACCCCTGAACCTGATCCCCTTCGTCGGCCTGGTGCTACAGCCCCTTTTATGGGGCTGGTTGACTTACCGGGTCATGGTGTACGATGCACTGGCCTTGCATGCAGATGCTGACGAGCGTGCCAGCCTGGTGCAGGAGCATCGCTGGTCATTGCTGGCCATAGGCATTATTGCTGGCCTGTTTGGCGCAGCGCCTGGCATATTATGGCTGGGCGGGGTCATGTCCACCCTGTTCTTGCCTGTATTAGCGGGTGTGGCGATCTGGATTTATGTACTGGTGTTTGTGTTCACTGGCTTGTGGTTCCAGCATTATTGCCTGGAGGCCTTGCAGCGTCATCGCAGCGGGCAGCCTCAATCAGTTCAGCAAGCGCTGCCCAGTCTGTAATATAAAGAGGAGAAATTGTGGCAATCGGTCTGATTATCGTTGGTGATGAGATTTTATCTGGTAAACGCGAAGACAAGCACATGTCCAAAGTCATCGCCTTGTTAAAGGCGCGTGGCATGCAGCTGGACTGGGTGGAATACATAGGTGACAACCGTGAACGCATCACCACGACCTTGAAGCGCAGTTTTGCCAGCGGTGATATTGTGTTTTCTACTGGTGGCATAGGCGCAACGCCAGATGACCATACACGCCAATGCGCGGCAGCCGCGCTGGATTTACCGATAGTCCTGCATCCTGAAGCCAAACTCCTGATACAAGAGCGCATCATGGATATCGCCAAAGAAAAAGGGGAAGTCGCTGACCTGACGACACCTGACCATCAGCATCGCTTGAAAATGGGTGAGTTCCCGCTGGGGGCGGACATTATCCCCAATCCCTTCAACAAGATCGCCGGTTTTTCCATACGCAATCACTTTTTTGTCCCCGGCTTCCCGGTCATGGCCTGGCCCATGCTGGAGTGGGTGCTGGATACCCACTTTTCTCATTTGTTCAATCAGCATGCCCAGTTTGAGCAATCAGTGCTGGTGTATGAAATTGCTGAATCCATCGTAACGCCTTTGATGGAACAACTGGAGGCAGATTTTCCACTGATCAAGGTCTTCAGCCTGCCCAGTGTCGGCAGTGCAACTGAACGCAGGCACATAGAACTAGGGGTCAAAGGTGATGAGCAGCAGGTGCCTGTTGCCTATGAGAAAATGCTGGAAGGTTTGCAGCAGTTGAAAGCGGAATACATTCCTACCCCTGCTAAAACCGCATGAAAATGCAAAAAATCAAATTCACTCTCTTCAATCTGCGTGATCTGCTGGTCGCATTTGGCCCGATCACGCTGATGGTGGTGATAGTCTGTGGTGTTGGGTACTGGCTGGTAGACCCGGCTCCGCCGCGTGTGATTGATATTTCCAGCGGACAGGAAAATGGCTCTTATGAGCGCTTTGCCAAACGCTATGCGCAAGAGCTGCAAAAAAATCAAATCACCTTGCGCCAGCAATCTTCACAGGGATCAGAAGAAAACCTGAGCCGTATCAGTGACCCCGATTCTGAAATCGAAGTGGGTTTTGTGCGCAGCGGTTCTACCGATGAAGCGCAAGCCCATGAGCGCGGCCTGATTTCACTGGGCAGCCTGTTTTACGAACCTATCTGGGTGTTTTACCGCAGTCCCAAAGAGTTCACCACGATCAGCCAGTTCAAGGGCAAGATAGTCAATGTCGGCCCTGATGGCAATGGTGTCGCCAAACTGTTCAGCCAGATTTTGAGTGTCAACAGCATGTCAGAAGAAGACGTGACGATACAAAAACTGGCTGATACGCCAGGCACCGTCGCCTTGCTGGATAACAAGGTCGATGTACTGATCTTCAGTTCCGCCAGTGATTCGCCACTCGTACAAATGTTATTGCAGACGCCAGGCATACGCCTGTTTGATTTTGTACAGGCAGAAGCTTACACCAGGCGCTTTCCGTTCTTGTCACATGTCGTGCTGCCGCGTGGCATTGTGGACATAGGCAAGGATATCCCTGCCCATGATTATCATTTGATTGCACCAACAGCAACCCTGGTTGCCCATGAAAGCCTGCACCCGGCCCTGATGGGTTTGCTGTTGCAGGCAGCGCACAGGATACATAGCGGTGCCGACTGGTTCAGCCGCCAGGGTGAATTCCCATCCGATAAATATACCGAAATACCGGTAGCGCATGAGGCTGAGAAGTTCTATAAAAACGGCCCGCCCATGTTGCAACGTTACCTGAGCTTCTGGATTGCCAATTTCATAGAACGCATGTGGGTCGTCATCGTCGCCCTCGGCGCATTGTTCTTGCCGCTGTCGAAGATTATTCCGCCCTTGTATGTCTGGCGCATACGCTCACGCATTTACCGCTGGTACGGGCAGTTGCGGCTGGTGGAGCAGGCGATAGAAGAAGTCGCTGCTGCCGACAAACAGAGCGTCGCAGAAAAACAATTGCGCCACCTCGATGAGATAGAAGAAAAAGTCAACCGCATTACGATACCCTTGTCTTATGCTGAAGAGTTATACGGTTTGCGCAGCCATATCCATTTCGTGCGCTCAAGGGTGCAAGCCATGCTGACTGCCTCCATGGGGCAGGCAGCGCAATAATGGAAACGCATTTTTGCTGGAAATGCCAAAGAGAAATGCCGTTTCTTGACGAGCAGGAGTGGCAGCAAGTATCACCATTGCTGCGAATCTCCATTGATGAATTAAGAGATTATCGAACACTGCATCGCTGCTCATTGGGCATAGCCAGAGTTGAAGTTAAAACTCAGGCTAGTATCAGATTTGCGCAGATAACTGGCAAGCCGGGTATTCACTTTGAAACCATATATCATCATAGGCGGAGTGACTGGGGATCAGTTTGCAAACATTGCGGTTTTTTGCTGAGGACTTCCAAAGCCAAATTATGTGCGCAATGTGGAAACTCTGCGAAATGAGAGATTGTCATGCCTCGCCTGTATAAATTGTTCAGAAAGAGCCTAGTGGCAGCGCTGGGTCTAATACTATTGATATTGCTGAGCGCCCCCTGGCTATTGTATGCATACGGTTTATCAAACATAACAGGCAGGCCTGAACACGCCAAAATCGCAGTGCTCAGCCCTGAAAACAAAGCGCTGATCTGGAAAGAATTGAAAGAGCAGGGAGCTATACAAGTGGAGGTCTTAACGCCCTATGAAATTTATTCTCTGTTGCTGGATAAGTCTGACCCTGCTGGCTTACGCTTGGCCTGGTATGTCTCCAGAAACTATAATCACGATCATCTGCAAGACCGCCGTATGGTGAATTGGCACATCTCTGGCGAGGCACTTACCGTGTGGCTGACGCGTCACTGGAGTGCGGATGAATTGCTGGCCAAGGCGCTGGAAATTCGTCAAAACAAAGTAAAGCCATCATCCCCATAAAATATCGACAGAGCAAACTATGTGAATGCGTTTGCAGTCTGTGCATGACAATTGGCAGTTCATCGCATTTTATGTAGAGTGATGTCAGAATAATTTAGTATTGCAGATACATTTAATTTCATCACTGGAAAAAACATGCTGCGATACGCAATGCTATTGGCCTTCCTTCTCCCTTGTTTGGCAAATGCCACAGATGAAGAGCATTGGCTATTGCAAGTAGACAGATGGGGTAATCGCTCTTATCAGACCTTGAGTATTACAGTGGACGGTAGCAGCATCAGTGGCAAGCTTGATGGTGACCAGCTTGCTGGTACGCGCACCGCCAAAGGCATAGCGTTCACGGTAACGGATGCTGACAAGGCCAAGTATTCCTATGTCGGCACAGTCAGCAAGGATGCCATGCAGGGCACGGCAGACTTCCCCGATACAAATAACCCGCAGGCCAGAGCCTCGCACGCATTCAGCGCGCGCAGGATACCTGATCGCCCTGCTGGAGCCGCAAGAAAATACGATTTTCAACCCACGGATTACTCCAATGAATTCAGTCCGCATCGCTTGCCCGTGCTGACGGTCTGGCCGGGTGATACGGTACATACCAAGACGATAGACTCTGGTGGTGTCGATGAAAATGGCATCACCAAGGCTTTGTATGGCAATCCGCAGACTGGGCCGTTTTTTGTTGGCACTGCCGAACCGGGTGATACCTTAGTAGTACATCTTAAGCGATTGCGTCTGAACCGCGATTATGCCGACAGCCTCGACAGTATCGTTGGCAGGGCAATGGGTACTTCACTGGCCGCCAAGGCAACAAATCTTGGCAAGCCCATACGCTGGAAGCTGGATAGGGAACGTGGTCTGGCAAGTCCAGAGAAGCCCACAGAAGGCTTGCGTAATTTGAGTCTGCCAGTGCGCCCCATGTTGGGTGGGCTGGCGGTTGCACCTGGCAATGGCTCCCCACCTATATCTACAGGTGACACTGGGCGTTTTGGCGGCAATATGGATTTTAATGAGGTCGTTGAAGGCAACACCGTCTATCTGACTGTGCAGCAACCCGGCGCCTTGCTCTATCTCGGTGATGCACACGCCTTGCAGGGAGATGGCGAAACTTCACAATATGGATTGGAAACATCCATGGACGTGGAATTTACCGTGGATGTCATTAAAGGAAAATCGGTCAATGCACCAAGAGTAGAATCACCAACGCAGATCATGGTGCTGGGACAGGCAGGCTCGCTGGATGACGCCTTGCGGGCAGCAACCAGCGGCATGGTGCAGTGGCTGCAACAGGATTATGGGCTCAGCCTGTCGGAATGCGCCCAGATTTTGGGTAGCGCAATTCATTTCAGTATCCCCAATCTGGCGGGGCGCAGCGTAGGTGTGGCAGCAAAACTGGACAAGACTGTGCTGGCAAAATTACGCCCTCAATGAGCAGCCCAGATCAGTCCAGACAATGGGCTGCCTCATCGACGAATACATGCTTACTGCCTGATTACCGCTGATGTGTAGCGACCAGTTCGCGCAGGCCCGGATCTGCAATGACGAACACATCAAAAATCCCCAGAGCCTGCAGGGCGGGCAGGGCTTCCAATACGGCTGTTTTTGCCTCGGTGCGTTCGCTTGGTAAGCTGTCTGGCTGTAAATAGGTTTTTGCACTTGCCACGAAGGCTGCAACCGTGCCTTTTCTGATGGTCAGGCCATTGATGGTGGTGGTGTTGATGTGGTCGGGGAGTATGTCTTCTGCTTTCATGTTGTTTCCTTGTGGGTTGATGAAGGCTCTATCATGCGCCGGATGCCAGTAAGCTACTTGCGACTTGGCGCCGACATATGTCGCGCCAAGGCCATGACCATATTCACCATTCCCATCTCAGGGATCATGTAAAGACTATCTGGGTTTTGATGGGTCTTGGCTGGGCAATATGCTCCAGCGGGAGGCTGGAAGTTTGCTTGATCGTTTTCAGTGTCACGATGGATTTGACACTGGCAACGCTAGGGAGACGTAGTAATTTTTTCTCCATGAAGTCAGAGAACGATGTCAGATCTGGTGCCGTAATCCGAAGTACATAGTCAGCTTCGCCAGTGACTGAATGACATTCAAGTACCTCAGGCAAGTCCATCATGGCTTTCTCGAACAAGGCTGCGTGTTCGCCCTGCCTGCTTAAAGTAATGTGAGTGAAAGCTGAGACACCCAATCCGATCACTTCAGGATTAAGCACCGCAACATAGTGAGAAATCACCTTTGTTTCTTCCAGGCGCTGTACACGGCGACTGACTTGCGATGTCGATAAATGTACTTTCTCCCCAAGAGCGCTATTCGTTGCTTTTCCATCACGCTGGAGGGCAGTCAGTAAATTGATGTCGTAACTATCAACTGTGACGGTGCTCATATTTTTCCTTTGATTGATATTTAATGCAAAAAATATGCATGAAAACACTTTAATAATGACTAATTTGCGCACATTTTGCAAATGATCCGCACTAAACTATTTTCGATTCAATGCTTGATGAAGATCAAGGAAAACCGAAAATAATTGATTGAATAGAGAAAGAATGATGAATCCAGACAGCATTTCGCAATTCCTGCAATCCCGGCCCATGTGGAAACTTGATCGCCAGTGTGAGGCGATAACGCGCGAGTATATTTTTACAGATTTTATGCAGTCATTTTCATTTATGACGCATATCGCTTTGTTTGCCGAGAAAAAAGACCATCATCCAGAGTGGTTTAATGTCTATAACAAGGTCGTCATGACACTGACGACACACGACGCCGGTGGCGTCACGGATAAGGATATTGAACTTGCCCTCTATGCCGACCGGGTATTTTCAGCATGGGATTTTCCTGCCAGGTAACAATGGCAACTGCTGCCGCGAAATAGTGTGGTAGCGCCTTACTTCTTCAAGAAAAAACACTACAAATTTCAACATCCAACATTCAAGGGGAAAACATCATGAGTACGAAAATTGAAACAGTCATGATTACTGGTGCGTGCGGTAATCTGGGACGCGCACTCGCCAGGAAATTTTCTCAAAATGGGAAAAACCTGATACTCGTTGACCGTCATCTTTATGATCTTGAAAGTGCGTTTGGTCCTGCTAGCGGGCAATGCCTGCTCCTGGCTGCGGATTTGTGCAATAGAGATCAAGTCACTACATTGCTGGACCTCAGCCTGAAAAAATATCCGGCTATCGACATACTTTGCAATGCTGCGGGTGGCTTTAGCATGGGATATTCAGTGCATGACACTGTGGATGAAGATTGGGATTTTTTATTCGATATCAATGTCCGCAGCATGTTGCAACTGGTGCGTGCAGTTGTTCCCGGCATGATAGACAGGTCAGGCGGGAAAATTGTCAATGTCAGTGCGTATGCGGCACTGAGAGGAGTGGCCAAAATGGGGGCATATTGTGCCGCCAAGGATGTGCTTATTCGCCTGACAGAAAGTATGTCAGCAGAGCTGCGTCAACATAATATCAATGTCAATTGCGTTCTCCCCAGCATTCTTGATACTCCACAAAACCGGCTCGCCATGCCGGATGCTGACCCTGGTAAATGGGTTTCTCCAGACGCACTTGCTGATGTGATCGCTTTTCTCGCATCTGATGAGGCACGTGCAATTCATGGTGCTGCCTTGCCCGTTGTCGGCGGTAGTTGAGTTTGATGCGCAGCATGTATTCATCGCTGCGCCATGACAAATATTTGAGAGATATTGAACTATGGAGTTGCTGTAATGAAAAGCACTTTTTTGATTTGCCGGGGTTTGTTGCTGACATGTACGATGCTAGTGGTAATGATACCTGGCATGAGCAATGCTGCAGATACGTTGAAAAAAATACGAGAAAGTCAGACGATCACATTCGCCTACTTACAGGCAACCCCTTTTTCTTATTCCACTGAAGATAACCGGGTCAATGGCTATGCGATTGATCTGTGCCTCAAGATAGCCAGTGCAGTTAAAAAAGAACTTAAACTGCCCAATTTAAAAATCCAATATCTTCCGGTAGATTCCGTTTCCCGCTTCTCCAGCATCATGGAAGGAAAGGCAGATATTGAATGTGGCGCAACCACCAATACTGCAGAGCGGCGCAATCGCGTCAGCTTTACTATCCCGCATTTCTTTTCCAGCGTGCGCATGATAGTCAAGAAAAACAAAGGTATCAGAAACTGGCAGGACCTGAAAGGCAAGACTATTGTCACCACCAGGAATGCGACAACACTGGACTTGGTGAATGCTCGCAGTAATGTCAGGGCACTCAACATCAAAGTATTGGAGGGCCAAGACCACGAAATATCATTTAGTATGGTTGAGCAAGAACAGGCTGACGCGTTTGCCATGGACGATGTCTTACTGTACAGCCTGAGGGCAAAAGCAAAAAATCCGGACGAATTTATCATCGTCGGCGACCCTTTGTCTGTCGAACCTTATTCGCTCATGCTGCGTAAAGAGGATACAGTCTTTAAAAATCTGGTAGATCGCGAGATGATGAGGATGATTGCTGACGGTGAGTTTGAAAAGCTCTACAAGGATTGGTTTACCAAGCCTATAGGTAATAAACAAATGAACCTGGCTATGCCCATGGGCTTTCTATTGCGTGACTCTATTCGTTTTCCTTCAGACAAAACAGCGGATTGACATGTAGTGGATCACGGATTGAAACTGCCTGGGATATAATTCCTGTATGTGTAGTACTGAGGCCAAACCGTCACCTTTGATTGATCCTGCCCGCGCCAGCCAGGAAGGCGGAGCACTGGTCTATGCCGTTACCAGCAAAGCCCACGTACGCAGAACGCCTGAGCACAGGCATATGCGTGGTCAGATCCTGGCGGCAACGACCGGTGTGATCATGATCGCCACTGAGCGACAACAACTTGTCGTGCCCTGTGGCCATGCAATCTGGCTGCCACCTTTACAACTTCACGCCTTGCATACCAGCCAGGTCTTTACGGGATGGAGTGCTTACATCTCGCCATCTGAAAACCTGCCAACCCAAACACAAATACTGCAAGTATCTGGCTTATTACAGGAAGCGGTTTTGCGTGCAGCGAGTTGGAGTGTCAGTGAGCATTTAAATGCTGCCCGAGAGCGTGTGCTTGCTGTCATAGTCGATGAGATTACAAATTCGCCATCACAGGATTTTGTGTTGATCATGCCAGTTGATCGCCGGCTATTGAAAATTGCCAAAGCCCTGGCGGAAACGCCTGGCGATGCACGCTCCATGCAGGAATGGGCGACATGGGCAGGCATTGCACCGCGAACTATGACACGCCATTTTGCTGAAGAGACAGGAATGAGTTTTTCTGACTGGCGGCAACGTGCCAGACTAATGCGGGCGCTGGAATTGCTGGCCGCTGGTATAGCAGTGACCAGCATCGCACTTGAACTGGGTTACGATAGTCTCAGTGCTTTCATCGCCATGTTCAAGCGGCACTTTGGTGCGCCGCCAAGTCAGTTTTCGGCAAACAAAAAGTAGTATCCCTTATGTCAAAATCACGGAGCAATTAATATGTTGATCAAACATGAATTTGAGGTAAAGGCCAGTGCCAAGTATCTGTTTGACCTGACCCAGGATTACACTCTCAGGCAAGAGTGGGATACCTTGACTACAGAATCCTATTTGCTGAACGCAAAGCACGCCGCGGTAGGTGCCCAGGCGCGCTGCATAGACGGCAATGGCCTGGCGATGGATATCGAATATGTCTCGTATAAACCAAATGAAGTGGCCGCCGTCAAAATGATCTGCGGCCCGTATATCTTTGACCAGTTTGCCGGCGGCTGGCATTTCAAGGCATTATCTGAAGGGCTGACCCGTGTACGTTTTTCCTATAACATCACGGCCAAACCACGCTGGCTGTCATGGCTGTTGACGCCTATCTTGTGCCTGAAATTCAAACGTGAGACAGAAAAGCGTATCGTCGCCCTGACAGCTTATGCAGAGCGGCAATTTGCTGCCATGCCTTGATGCGCGTCAAATGTTAGCCTACAGCGCATTCATAAAAGCTTTGCGTATCTGACGGCCGCATTTGACTGATGCACCATAAGCCCCTGCATCCTTGTCATGGCGCGACAAAATGCCATAGTATTTTTTGTCAGCAGAAACCCAGGGATAAAAGCCCCATTTGCCGGGACTGGAATAAGCGTCTATGCTGCCATTCCCTTTTTCAGATTCTACCCAATGATTATAAGAATAAGTCCATGGTTCGTTGAGTAACACTATCGGTGAATACATGACTTTACCCGGACAGGCAGAAGGCAGGGCGCAGATGGCCTGGTCACCCAGGTAGTGACCAATTTCCAATTCCTGTTTCATGATTTTTTTCAGGAACAGCGCGTAGTCAGTCGCTGTGCCCATCATGCCGCCCGCCATCAATGGGTCTAGCGCGGCCATGTGAAAACCTTTGCTTAAGCCTATCGTATTTTGATATTCGGTATCAAGCTGAGCGGCAGTGAAGTTGCCCAGACCCAAATCCACGCTGGCCAGTTTTTGATCATGCCCGCTGTCGTAGTCGAATTTATTCACAGTATCTGGATTAGGCAGGCCTGTACTGCCATTCATGCCGGCGATGTAACAGGCAGTGATGTTCAGCTTTCCTGCACAGGCATCCTCGTTGAAACCGGTATAACCTGACATGAAACGCAGACCATCTTTTAAAGAACTGTTGTTGCGCACCTGATCTATGCCTTTCTTTTCCAGCACATAGGCACCAAATATCCATTTCGAGGCAGAAGCAATATTGAAATAGCTCGTGGAATTGACGCTGCCAGAACCTTGCGAGCCGGACACTATCGGTGCGTTATCACTGGCATTACCAATTTCCCAGTAAAAGTCACCCAGCTTGTCGGTCGTGCACATGGGATCTGTATTTGCCGTATTTTTTGCCGCTGTAATAGCTGCCGCAATGCGGTTGTTGCTGGCCCCAGTGTTTGTGTTGCCAGTGGTAGTCGTGCTGCTATTGCCGGTAACGGGTGGTGCGGCGTCAGATGTGTTGCCGGAACTGCCACCGCCGCAGGCGCTGAGTATGCTGCTGGTAGCTGCAATGGCAGCAATAGCCAGTATGGATGAGAGGTAAGACATGTGATCTCCAGTATAGGGACAGATGATGTATAGACTTGTGATAGAAGCTTTAAAGTAACAAGCCAGCTGTCAGAAACTGTAAACATGAATTCTGTAATTTTGATGGAAGAAGTCTTCTTTATCGACAGTATGGCAAAATGAAGGGATCTTCTTTGTTACTACTTGTTTCAAGACCCATGAGCTCTGCAATTTCAGTTCTCTTAGTTGAAGACGATCCCATGATCGCCCGCACTTTAAACATGGGTTTGCGCTATGAAGGTTTTGTGCTCAGTCATGCGGGCAGTGTCGCAGCCGCAATGCAAGTGCTGTCGCTGCAGACATTTGAATTGATACTGCTTGACGTTGGCTTGCCTGATGGAGATGGCATTAGTCTGTGCAGACAATTACGTGCGCTCCATCCGGTAACACCAATTTTGATGCTATCAGCCAGGACAGATGAAACAGCGGTAGTCGCCAGTATAGAGGGCGGTGCCGACGATTACATACGCAAGCCCTGTGGCTTGCGGGAACTTAGTGCGCGCATGCGTCGTCTATTGGGACGGGTACAGGCAGATTATCAGAATCTGACTTTGATCAGTTTTGGTGATATTCAAATGGATGTTCAGCGTCGTAATGCCAGTATTGCCGGAACTGCTCTGCAATTAGGCAAGAAGGAATATGAAGTGCTGATGTTGCTGGTAAAAGCAAATGGGGGTGCCATTACCCGTGAGCAGATACTGAATCAGTTTGAGGATACTAATCTTATCTACGACCGGACGATAGACTCACACTTGAGCCATCTGCGTCGCAAGTTAAAGGATGCTGGTGCGACGGAACGTATCGTCGCCATTTATGGTATCGGTTATAAACTGGAGCATGCATGAGTCGTTCGTTGTGGTTGCGTTTTTTTGCGATCAGCATATTTTTTGCTTTGCTGCTGAGCCTGTTTTATCTCTGGATGATCAGAGAGGTAACTACGCGCCCCGGCGACGAAGTGCAGCGCAGTATGTACTTGTTTATCGCCCGCATTGTTGAAGAGCATGATTATGCTGAAGGTCTGCGCCGTGTGCAGGCTTATCGCAGTGAATCACCGGCAATCCCGCTGGAAATGTGGATAGTTGGTGCAGACAATAAAATCCTGGCCAGTAATCCAGCGGAAGCAATCCCGTCAGCAGCGTTCTTGCAGCGCGCCAAGCCTGTAGTAGTTCATGAGGTGGTGGCGCGCGGGCGCTTTTTTTCAGGGGGGGCAGCTTCTGCGATTGTGCGTCTGCAGGCTGATGAACCACGCTATTTACTGATACACAATCCAGGCACGCCAGCCCGTGGCGCGTTTTTAACCATGGCCGCACTGTTTGTGGTGACGCTGGTGACCGCAATTTTGCTGGGTTTGTTATTGCTGACCCTTTATTTGCGTGGGCGTTCTACCGAAGCCCGGCGTGTCATTCAAAATATGGAAGCCGGAGACCTGGGCGCACGTTTTACCTCAGGCAGGCTGGATGCCATAGGCGGGTTGATGCAACATTTCAATGCCATGGCCGATGAAATACAGCGGCTGGTCATGCAGTTGCAAGCCATAGAAAAGACGCGGCGCGAGCTTTTGCAGGAGCTGGGGCATGATTTGCGTACACCTTTGACCAGCTTGCGTACCGCGATTGATACTTTATCTGTCCATGGCGAAGCCATGGAGCAGCAAGAACGCGAAGAGTTTTTTACCGTCGTTAGCAGCGAGCTGGATTATTTTACCAGGCTGATTGATGACTTGTTTTTTATCGCCAATATTGATGAGCCGCGTTACCGCAATCAGGTTACCAGTGTGGATTTGTGTGACTTGCTGAAAACTGAGACCGGTCATGCAGTACATCTGCAACAGCAAGCGGATCAGCCCATAGAATTTGTGCTAGAGATTGATGCTGCATGTGATCAGGGGGGCGAACTGGGTGGGAATATCACAGGTGACACTTATCTTATATCCAGACTCTTGCGTAATGTGTTCGACAATGCAGCCAGATATGCACAAAGCAGGGTACGCGTACGACTATCAGCCGTTGCTGATACGCTGGAAATGATCGTCGAGGATGACGGCCCTGGTTTGTCTGCAGATGCGATGTTCCGCTTTGGGCAAAGACGTGACACACGCCTGTTGTTTTCGGGTCTGCCGAGCAGGCAGGCGGGAATTTCACTGGGCCTGGGATCTGTCATTATCAAGGCCATAGTCGAACTGCATGGCGGCCATTACGAGATAGCTAATGGCGGGGGACGCAGCGAATTTCCCGGCGCACGTCTGAGTTTGGTTTTCCCCAGACGATAATCGCAATCGAAAACCTTAATACTGCTGACTCATAGTTCGTTCTTTGCTTTTGGGGCGTGACTTGGCCAGGACAGGTTTTAACTGCGAATCAGTAATCCTGAAAGTCTCTCTTTTGTCACCCATCAGGGCGCGCAGTTCTTTAATAGTAAGACCACTGATTTCATGCATGGTGATCATCAGTGATGCCCCTATCGGCAGGCGCAGGTGGCGGATTTTACTGATAACAGGCGGTGCAACATCCAGCATTTTAGCCAGTGCCGCGTCGTTTTTTAAATGCAGGCGCTTGATCAGTGTATCAAACAGATGGTTAGGGTCATACTTGACTTTATCTGACTGCAGATTGAGCAGGCTTATCATTATTTCTCCTTTGCGTTTCGTGAAATGATGAAACGATGTCAGGTAGCTTAATAAAGATAAAAAATCTTGTATGTGCGATAACTAACATAGCGAACCGGAAAGCAGGATTAATGATCTTTTTTGTTGACAGCATTTGCCAGCAAACCCAATGCCTGCCTGAGCTTATCGTCTGCCATGTTCAACAAATTATCACCGACATACCATTCAAACATGCATAGTCCAGGCAGGGCAGTGTGCACAGCATTATTGAATAACCATATGCCATGTTCTTGCGCAATGCAGTTGCGGATGGTGATGGCCGTATCTCTATCTGTGGGCAGGTACAGGTGCAACATGTTGCAATGCGGAGCAGCCGGACTAGTCTTGAACTCGGGATAGGCGCGCAATTCTTCAAATAGCCATTGTGTACGCGCAAGGCAGTCGGGCAAGGCTGCCAGCCTTTCATCAAACTGCATGGCGGCAGCCACCACATAGGGGCTGCGGCGAAAGACACTGCCGCCTTGCCTGTGCATCCAGACTCGCGCTTTGGCGATGAATTCAGTGTTACCCAATAGCATGGCTCCACCCAGGCCACCTATGCCTTTGTAAAACGATACATAAGCCGTGTCAAAACCTGCGGCAACCTCGGCAAGGCTACGGCCGTAACCAGCCGCAGCTTCCCACAGACGGGCACCATCCATGTGCAGGTGTATATCGTGCTGGCGGCAATAGGCCTTGATGGCATCGAGTTCCTCCCATGCCGGCAATTGTCCGCCTATTTCACGCATGGGTAATTCATAGAGTGCAGCAGCGATTTTTTCTGGTTGGGCTTGCAAGTCCTTGAGTGTCCATGGGCGGTGTGGATTACCTATTTGCAAGGCTTTGAAATGATCGAGCAATTGATAATTGCTTCTTTCGTGAACAAGGATGTGGGAACTGGCGTGCAGTGCAACCAGCTGACTGCCCCGTTCTTCGCATGCCAGGCGCAAGGCCGTGACCTGCGTCAACGTGCCAGTGATGCAAAACAGGCCTGCTTCCATTCCCAGTAAAGCAGCGACTTTGTTCTCGAATGACTGTATCAGTTCACCTTCGCCATAAGTGTCATGTTGCACCTGATTGTCTTCTGACCAGGCAGCCATGCGCCTGAAGGTTTCTGCGGGCGTGATGGCACGATGGCCAGGCAAGGTCGTATGGCAGTTCTGGCGCAGGGCGCTTATCTCGGCATCAGTCACGAAAATCTCCCGCAATGTATTAGAACGCATCATTTTTGATGAAATGAGTTTTGGCAATAGAAATCAATATCTGATTTGTTTCAATCAAGCATCAGTATGCCATGCCAGTTTGATGACTTGTACGCTAAAATCGTGGGATACATTTACTTTCAACTGGTGTACCGCATGTCATCACATACAGACCATACCACCAGCTTCATCACACCCTATGAAGCTGGTAACCAAAACCAGACTACCACCTGGGAAGCCTGCATACAGTTTTATCAAAATCTTGCAACGCAATTTCCTGGCATTTTGCAATTCGGCCAGATCGGTGTTTCCGACAATGGCAAGCCCATTCATGCCGGTATTGTGACGGCTGATGGCGTATTTGAGCGCGAGCGCATCAGGCAAGAGCAACGTCCCATTTTCTTCAATAATAATGGCATCCATCCAGGTGAGCCTGAAGGTATTGATGCCTGCATGGCGCTGGTGCGTGATTTCTGTACCCAGCCTGAGAGACTTGCTGCACTGGGTAAAACAGTGTTTCTGTTCATTCCTGTCTATAACGTTGATGGTTGCCTTAACCGTCAGGATACTTCACGGGTGAATCAGGATGGTCCTGAGCTGTTCGGCTTCCGTGGTAATAGTCTGCACCTGGATCTGAACCGGGATTTCATCAAATGTGATAGTGAAAATGCCCAGGTCTTCAACCGCTTTTTCAGCGATTGGAGCCCGGATGTCATGGTCGATACTCATACATCAAACGGTGCAGACTATCACTACACGATGACCCTGATACAAACCCAGGCCGACAAACTGGGCTACGGTCTGGGACCATTTTTGCGTGACACCATGCTGCCGGCAATTTACGCAGAAATGCAGGAGCGTGGCTGGCCGACTTGCCCTTACGTAAATCCAGTCAAGGATAGCCCTGATCACGGCATAGAAGACTTTCTGGAAACACCACGTTTTTCTACCGGCTACGCGGCCCTGCATCACACCATAGGTTTCATGCCAGAAACCCATATGCTGAAACCCTTTGCTGACCGCTATGCTTCCATGCGTGCGCTGGTGGAAACAGTATTGTCCTTTACAGTTGCCCGCGGTGCCGAGATACAGGCATTGCGTGCGCAAGCGCGTCAGTCTGCCAGCCAGCAACAGCAAGTTGCTGTTCATTGGGCAGCAGATCATAGCCAGCCTTCCAGCTTTATGTTCAAGGGTTATCAGGCGGTTTACAGCCCCAGTGTACTGGGTAATTACACACGTCTGTCATACGACCGCAGCCAGTCGTGGGAAAAAGCAATTGCTTATTACGACCATTTTGTAGCTGACATCAATATTACCCAGCCTAAAGCTTATCTGATACCGCAAGCCTGGCGCGCGGTGATAGAGCGTCTGCAATGGAACGGCGTACATATGCAAAGGCTGGAAAGTGATACAGCCGTGCAGGCGCAGTTGTATCGCATACAGTCAGTGAGATCGCGTCCGCATGCGTATGAAGGACACATGTTTCATGACGATGTGCAATTGCTGCAGATAAATGATCGCGTCACAGTTCATGCTGGTGATTATCTGGTTTCGCTGGATCAGCCGCGAGCGCGTTACATTGTCGAAACTCTGGAGCCGCAGGCGCATGACAGTTTCTTCCGTTGGGGGTTCTTTAATAGTGTGCTGGAAAAGAAAGAAGCTTATTCAGATTATGTGTTTGAAGACACAGCGACAGATATCCTGAACACTGAACCAGAAGTCAGGCAAGCTTTTGAGCAATGGAAGCAGGAAAACCCCGGTTTGCTCAGTGATCAGCAGGCAGTGCTGGACTTTATTTTCAGTCGATGCGCGCGATTTAAGGAGCCTGAATGGCTTCGCTACCCAGTGTTGCGCATAATGCATTGATTTTTTGAAATTTGTTACAAGTTTTTACAGAAACATAATAGAATCTTCTACGGTATTACTCCTGTTTTATAACCGTGGAAGTTGACTGAAAGGTAAAAAATTATGTCTAAATTGCTTGATTATTTGAACACTCTGGATAAAGATGCGGTCGCACTCGAAGCACATAAAAGTGGCGCCAAATCTGCCATGACAAGTTTTGGATTGACTGAGGCTGAACAGGCTGCAGTATTGACTGGTAATAAAGATGTTGTGGCGCAGTTGCTGGGTGTTTCTGCCCAGGTAGTTCCGGCAATTGATGCAACGGAAACTGCGTATTAAGATTGAATTTAATTCTCCGGCACAAGTGATGATTTCTTTTAGAGTCTTTCGATCTTTCATTGTATTGCTGCTTGTCGCCGGAAATTCCCTTGCTTACGCTCAGGAAAGCAAGGAAAAAGATATTGATGATCTGCTCTCGACAGTTGCGCAGGATATACGTACTGCACCGGAAAGAGCAAGTAGTACACTTGCAAAACTGCAAGGACTTGAATCCAGTTTTAACGCGACTCAGCGCAGCCGCTTTTATTTATTGAGTGCTTCTGCACTTGGTTTTAAAGGGCGGCATAAAGAGCGTGTTGAGCTGGTAGAGTCAAATATCGACAAGGTCAAAGACCCTGATTTTCAGGCACGTCTGTTATATCAATTGACTTCTGGATATACCAGCCTGGGTGAATACGAAAAAGCCCTGATGGCAATGAACAAGAGCATTGTTTTATTACCTCAGCTAGTTAATCAGAATGCCAAGTTGGATGCACTTCAATCAGCAATCACGCTGCTTAATTCTTTGCATGCTTATGATGAGGCCTTGAGTTATAACGACAGGATGCTTTCGTTTGATGCCAAAATCAAAGAGAGTGGTTCCAAATGCATAGGCCTGGCAAATCTTGTTGAAATTAATCTCATGCGTGGCGAAAGACAACGCGCCAGATCCATATTGCCTGAGGCTATACAAACTTGCGAAGAGCACGACAGGAGTTTTATCGTCCTGATATTGCGTTCCTTGGCCAGTGTGGATTTGATCGATTCAGGTAATTATTTGCAAGGCCGGGGAGCAGGTCTGCCTTTGCTGGCAGAATTTGCCAAAACCAATCAAAGCTCTGATTACCTGACTCAACTTGAAGATGCATTGTCACGCGCATACATGAATGCGGGAAACCTTGAGCAGGCAGAACGTTTTGGTTTGCAGGCATACCTGCATGCGAAGTCAGGTAGTGCGGTCCAGCTCATGGAAAAGACCGCCGAGACCATGGCAAGCATCAAGCGCGCTCAAGGTCAGTATGCAGGTGCTCTGGAATATTATGAAGCAGCTCTGGTATTGAAGAATAGAGTGCTGGATGATCAGTTGCACAAAAATCTCGCTTATCAGCGCGTGAAATTTGACACGCAAGACAAAGCCATACAATTAAGCTTGCTGGAACAAAAGAATAAAATTCTTGCGGTAGAACGTGAACTGGAAAAAAAGAATAATCAGAATTTGATATTGGTTATTGTTTTGGTCGCAGTGATTCTGGTTCTGCTGTCACTCTGGCTGATCAAAACACTACAGCAAAAAAATCAGTTCCGCCAATTTTCACAGACCGATGGCTTGACTCAGGCAGCCAATCGCATGCATTTCATGACCTGTGCAAACGAAGCGTTCAAGATGCGCACCGGCAGTATGAGCATCATTTTATTTGATATGGATTTGTTTAAAAATATCAACGACTCCTATGGTCATGCGACTGGCGACTGGGTACTAAAAAACGTATGTGAAACCATTAAAACTCATTTGCGTAAAGTTGATTTGTTTGGCCGTCTTGGCGGCGAAGAATTTGGTATCTGCATGCCTGATTCCAGTCAGGCGTCTGCACTGCAACTAGCAGAGCGTTGCCGCATGGCGATTGCGATGATCGATACCGAACCAAGCGGACATATCTTTTCTCTTTCGGCCAGTTTTGGCGTGGCCACGGTGGATAGTAACGGCTTGAACACCTTTGATGCCACTCTGGAGGCCGCTGATAAAGCTTTATACAGCTCCAAGGCCGAAGGGCGAAATTGTGTGAATGTGTTCAGATAAGGACGAAGAGGTTCATCGCATTCACAACTCATGCAATACGATTAAGAAATACATTTCCATTTGCCCCTACACCCTGGTGAAAAATAATTATCTATGACTAATAGCAAACAAGGATCGCTGGTATGTGTGGGTACTGGCATGCGCATGGCAGGACAAATGACGCCGATTGCGCAAAGTTACATTGAGTCTTTTGATGTGGTAGTGGCTGCGATTCCGCATATATTCACCCGTAAATGGCTCATGGATGTCGCCAAGGAATATATTTGCCTGAATTCCTATTATGAAGACATGAAAATTGACGGCAAAGACAGGCGCGACACCTACAGGCGCATGGCCGACACCATTCTGACAGAAATGCGCGCTGGCAAACGGGTATGCGCTACCTTTTACGGACATCCGGGAATTTTTGCCTGCATCTCTCACATGGCAATTGCAGACGCCAGAGCAGAGGGTTATCAGGCGCATATGGAGCCCGGTATTTCGGCCCTCGATTGCCTGGTTGCTGATCTGGGCATAGACCCCGGTAGCCGGGGTATGCAATCCATGGAAGCGACCCAGTTCATGATCTACCATCGCTTGATTGATCCAACAGCATTGTTGATACTGTGGCAGCCTGGTATCGCGGGTGAACTTGCGTTGAAGAAACTGGAGACCAATGAAGAGTATCTGCAAGTGCTTGTCAATAAACTCGCACGCAGCTATCCGCTGGATCATGAAGTGATTTTGTATGAGGCTGCGACTGATCCTCTTGAAAAAACACGCATGGACAAGATTCGTCTTGGAGATTTGCCGCAGATGCTGTTGAAACAAATTACCACGCTGGTGATACCACCTGCAAAAGCATTGGAAAGAGACCAGTCAATTATTGACCAGCTCAATGCCATTGCCGCGCAAAGAGGGCAAGTTCAGCAGGCCGCCTGAAAGAGAGCAGTAGCAAGGGTTTCGTTGTTGCCTGGCATTATTGTGGATGAAGCTGATAAGCACAAACTTGTTATTGACTGCATACCAGTGGCAAAATCCCTTAAAAGTGGCTAAATGTTAATTTAATCAACATCATGATTCAACTTCTCAGGTTACAAATATCTGCTTTCAATTTGATTTACACTTAATTAGAATTGGTCGCGTGAGACAAAATGGTTTGTCAACAAGTTGGGGGATACTGATGAAAAAAATGATCAAAAATGCATTGTTGGGACTGGCTCTTGCTGGTGGTTTGTCGGTAGCCTGTGCTGAAGGCGTAGACACTTCTGTTGATGGCATCTTCAATGCACTGACAACGACAAGCAATTTGCAGGCAACTGTGGATAATCTGGTTGCCAGCGGTGCCAATCCACAATCCATCGTTTCCGTCGCAGCGGCAGCTGGCATTCCCCTGGATACAGTCAAGGATTTGCAAGTTTGCGTGAATTCTGCAGCACCTGATGCTACCGTACTCAGCGCTTCCTGCATGAGACAGCGCAGTCTGGTAACTGCCTATGCAGCAGGCGTGAATGACCCTATGAAATTCCTGCCAGCAACTGCTGCAGGCAAGCGTCAAAACAAAGAAGTCAAAACTAATTAATTAGTCTGGACTGGCAAAAAAAGGCAGGCATGTTGACCATGTCTGCCTTTTATCGTTTTGAACCTGTTGATGGTGTGCTTACCGGCGTATTTGCCGGTGCGCATGCTTTATCCAGTCCTGAAAATCTGCTTTCTCAGGACTTCTTTCTGAGTGGAGCGAGCAACTCACCCAGATCATTGTGATCAATCTCATACATTAATTCCAGCAGGCGGCCAATTTCGCCCTTGGGGAAACCTTCACGTGCAAACCAACCCAGGTAATGCCCGGGCAAGTCAGCGATGGCGGTATCCTTGTATTTGCCATAAGGCATCTTGAAACTCAGCAGTCTTTGCAAATCGTCGGCTTGCATGAGTCTAGTCCTCAGATTTTTTGCCGGATTCTACTGGCGGCGGTGTGCCTGCCGCAGGCTGACTCGCCGGTGTTGCCGTTGTGACCGCTGGGGCTGGCGTGGCCGCTACTGTTTTCTTTTCTTCTTCAGCTTCCTGTACATAAGGTACGCTATCCAGGTAGCGATCTACCAATTCAAAGAATTGCTCGTAGAACTGACCGGTAGGAATGGTTTCACTGGCAACTTTGACCAGCGCATCATCTGTAGAACCAAAAGGCAGGGAGACTGAACCCAGGGCACTGACACCGATGCTGGCTGAAGTGTTGCTTTTCTTTAAGGAATAGCGGTCCCGCACAGCATTCGCAAAAACGGTCGTGCTATTGCTACCCTTGCTGTCTGCCACGCAGACAACATTGAATTCAATCTCGGCATGGACATCTGCTTCCGGCTGGTATTTCCTGCGGCCTTTGAGGACAGAAGGTTTCCAGTCGCTGATGACATAACCCTGGCTCAGCAGTGCGCGACGGGCTGCTTCGCAAGCACTTTTTTCAGTGCCAGGAAAGCCTCGTGTAAATACCCCGGTAGCACCAAATTCTTCATGCTGCATGCCGGCATGTTTGGTGGTCGTGCAGGCGCTTAATAAGCCAAGGGAGAGAGTGAATGGTACTAAAAATTTTCGGTGAATCATCTTTATTTCAATATGCTTTAGAGGTGCGCTTGCGCGGGCACTCAGGCCAGCGCTTCTTTGGCTGCCTCTTCCGGTGTTAATCCGTCAAAAAACAGATCGGTGAACCACTCTATCTGCTCTTCTATGTGGTCTTGCGCCTGGTTGACGGTAGCACCGCCAGCGACCAGGAAAGCTTCTACTTCCGTACACCAGGCAATCAGTGCCTCGGTTTCCGGGTCTAGTTCATTCTTTTTTGCCATGATGTTTCTTTCCTGCTTATTTGAGCGTAGCCCGTATTTTAACTTGCCAGCACCCTGGAGGTGTTACAGCTACATTAAATACCAAGCTACACATGCCAGATTATTAAGGTATAACGCGGTGGGGGATGATTTGGGTGACAGATGCAGTAGAAAATTTTAAAGCCAAAGAGCTCACCAAAGAGGAAGGATCTAAAACTAAAAACTCCCCGCAAACTGATATCGCTTACCCGGGTGCCACATGGTTACGCTGGTGGCGATCATGTCGCGTGAGCGGGTGGTTCTGTGCAAGACCAGGCAGGCTTCCTTGGCTGAGATATGCAGCATCTCGGCTATCTGTTTTGGTGGCAGCACGGCTTCTATGCTGTAGTCGACACCCTGCAAAGGGGCGACTGCCACCAGATATTCATTCGGGGTCATGACGCTGAAGTCTTGTTGCAGGTATTCTGGTGTCACACTGGAGTTGACCCAGCGGTCTTCCACCTGTATTGCCACTTCGTTTTCGAAGTGGACAATCACAGAGTGAAATAGCGGATGCCCAGCTTTGACCTGGAATTCTGCGGCCCGTTGTTCAGTCGCGACTTCTGCCTTCAGTTCATGCAATTCACTACGGTGGGCATGGCCGCGTGAACGGATTTCTTCAGCGATGCTTTTGATTGCGACCAGAGTTGCCTGGTATTTTTGTTGCGCCACATAAGTGCCAGAACCCTGGATGCGCGTCAGGATTTGTTCGCTGGTAAGTTCACGCACGGCACGGTTGACCGTCATACGTGACACGCCAAACTGGCTGGCTAGCGCAGTTTCAGCAGGGATGGCATCACCTTCTTTCCATTTGCCTGACTGGATTTCCTGGAGCAGGGTATCTTTGATGACTTGAAAGGCTGGAATGTCTGGCTTGCTGGGTTTCACAGGATAGATGGCTTAGAGTGATGGGTGTCTGCATTTTCTCATAGCACAGCAGTGATAGCGAATATATTGGCCGACATTGTCATTTACTGTCACTTTTTGCGCGGCAACGCAGAAAATTTACCAGCGATATCCAGCTCACGAAAACGCATGAGGATGAAATCGACAAACAGCCTGGTCTTGGCAGGCATGAGTTTGCTGCTGGCATAGTACAAGGCAATGGGGCCGATATCTGCATACCAGCTAGGCAACAGACGCAGCAATGCACCACTTTCCAGATAGGGCAGTGCATGCAGCCGCGGTACCATGGCCACGCCCAGATCCAGCAATGCTGCGCGGCACATGGCTTCGGGGTCATCCATGATGATACGTGGCTTGAGTTCCATATGTGCCTCTTCTCCCGGAGTGGTTCGCAGCGTCCATGAGCGCAGCCTGCCACTTTGCGGTGAGCGCCGCATAATGCCATCCAGTTCTGCGAGGTCGGCGGGCTTCAATGGCGTCTTGTGCCTGGCGATATAGGCAGGCGAGGCAACCGGTATCACATGCGCGCGCCCGATTTCACGCGCGATAACACCCGGCACCAGCTCTATACCGCCACCAATGGCAACATCAAATCCTTCAGCGATCAGGTCTACGCTGCGGTTATCAAAGTGCAGGTCAGGTATCACGTCGGGGTAGGTGTTAATAAAATCATTCACTACAGGCAAAACATAATCTCGCCCAAAGGCCAGTGCCAGGCTGATTTTTAATATACCAGCAGGTTTGCCTGCAACGTTTTCTACATTCGCCAACGCCGCCTGTATGCTGTCCAGCCCGCCACTGACCTGTGCCAGAAATACTTCTCCTGCTTCAGTCAGCATCAGGCTGCGCGTGCTGCGCTGGAATAAACGTATACCCAGACGCGACTCCAGTTTTGCGACATTTTTGCTGACCGCCGCTGGTGTCAGCCCCAGATTGCGCGCCGCCTGGGAAAAACTGCCTGCTTCTGCGCTGCGCACAAAGGATTCGATGCTGGAAAGGGTTTCCATGATGAGCTTTCTATTTTCAACCTTTAGTTGAAGGTAATGTAATCGATTATGGACTATTTGTAATCATTTAAAAAGCACAAAATAGCTACATCCAATCCCGGATTAGCGAAATTCAACCGAACCAAACTGAACTAAACAGGAGAACGACATGACACAAACATTCAACACTCAAGCAAACACATCCAAAGCAAACCTGGCTGGTAAAACAGCCCTGGTCACCGGCGGTTCACGCGGTATAGGTGCAGCCATTGCACGCAAACTGGCAACAGACGGCGCTGCAGTTGCCATCACTTATTCCAGCAGTGCGCAGCAGGCAGAGCAACTGGTGGCTGATATACGCTCAACTGGTGGCAAGGCACTGGCTATTCGCGCTGATGCGCAAGATGCAGATGCAGTCAGGCAGGCAGTTGCAAAAACGGTCGCAGAATTTGGCGGTCTCGATATCCTCGTCAACAATGCGGGTGCACTGGTTGCTAGCGGTATTGCGGATATCAGCATGGACGATTATCAACGCCTGATTGCTGTCAACGTGACCGGTGTGTTTGTTACCTCGCAAGAAGCGCAGCGTCATATGAAACAGGGTGGCCGTATCATCAACATAGGCAGTGTCAACAGTGATTATGTGCCAGTACCTGGCCTGTCACTGTATGCGCTGACCAAAGGCGCGGTAGCTTCTTTCACCCGTGGCCTGGCACGTGACCTGGGCGCACGTGGCATCACCGTCAATAATGTACAGCCCGGCCCGGTTGATACAGAAATGAATCCAGCCAACGGTGCTTTTGCCGACACCATGCGCAGCTATATGGCGACAGGTAAATACGGTACAGGCGCACAGATCGCGAGCCTGGTTGCTTACCTGGCGAGTGAGGATGCAGCATTCATTACCGGTGCCAATCTCAAGGCAGATGGTGGCTTTGATGCCTGATATGCTTGACGTGTGCAGATAAAAAATGCATGAATCAAAGAGCCGGATTGTCTGCAGGTTTGTGCAGCGCAGCCCGGCTTTTTTTGTGTGACAATAGTGGCCGAATCCGGCGGGATATGTCCTGTCGCATTGCGTAAGATTTCGATGTTTCCCACCTGATTAACATTTGGAGTTTTCATGACAGCCACAAGCTTCAGTGCATTCAAAGAATTGCACGAGGGCAGTACACCCTTGTTGTTACCCAATGCCTGGGATGCCGCCAGTGCAGTCCTGTTTGAGCGTGATGGTGCCACAGCGATTGCCACCTCCAGTGCCTCGCTGGCCTGGGCACTAGGCTATGCTGACGGTGGCACCTTGCCACGTGACGAGTTGCTGGCAGCCGTGCGACGCATCATGCGCGTCATCAAAGTGCCTTTGTCGGTGGATGTTGAAGATGGCTATAGCGACGATGCTGATAGCGTCGCTAACCTGGTAGCAGACCTGCAGCAGTATGGTGTGGCTGGTATCAATCTTGAAGATGGTGGCGGTGCGCCAGAATTGCTGATAGCAAAAATCAAGGCCATTCGCAACAAGCTTAATGGTGCCGGATTCTTCATCAACGCCAGGACGGACGTGTATCTGCGTGGACTGGCGAGTGGCGATGCTGCTGTACAAATGGCGATTAGCCGTACCCAGGCCTACCAGACTGCCGGAGCCAGCGCAGCCTTTTTGCCAGGGCTGTGCGATGCTGCAGCAATTTCTACTATTGCACAGGCACTCGATATTCCGGTCAACATCATGGCTGTGTCTGGCATGCCGGACATCAGCCAATTATTTGCTGCCGGTTGCCGTCGTTTCTCATTGGGGCCTGTGCCTTTCCAGCTTGCTTATCATCATGGCAGGGAGGGGGTGCACCAGTTTTTGCATCAGGGACAGACAGCTTCATTATTCAAGCATGAGCTAAGCTATCCATATATGAATGCAGCCTTGAATGTTGATGGCTGAAATGGGCAAGTGACACTAGGCTGGGGGAAACAGATCATCCACGCGGGATGATCTGAAAAAATATTCCTGAATTTGAGTGGGCTCAGCCCGTAATTCAAGTGGGAGGATGTTAAGTTTGATTGAAAAATTCAGGAGGTGAGCTGTAGCACCCACGCTTCCCAGTCCATTACCGGTTCACCGCCAAGCTGTCTGTAAAACTGTTTTGCATTGCTATTGTCTGGCAGTACATCCCATTTTAATCTGCCGCAACCATGCTGCCTGGCATCGGCTATCACGGTTTCCATCAATGCCTTGCCGATGCCAAGCTGGCGTGCTGGTGTGGTAACGTATAATTCTTTGAGTCGCCAATCCGGACGCAGGTCGTAGGTAAAAGCGATTTCGACCAGGACTGCATAACCTAGCAAAACGCCTGCTGGTGTCGCCGCCACATAAGCCTTGAATTGTGGCCGTTCCGTATCCAGTCCACGTGCCAGCAAATCCTCGATGGTGACGCGAAATTCAGTCAGGTAGCCTTCAAAGGCGGCCAGTTCACGCATCAATTGCAGCAAGCCCGCCACGTCGCTGGCCAGGGCAGGACGTACGCTGAATGCCGTTGTTTTTACCCCCGGGCTCATGCGAGTTCAGTGACTTCTGTTGTCAGGCTAAAACCTTCATCAACCCAGCCAGTGATGCCGCCTATCATGATTTTTACAGGGCGGCCAAGCTGCGCCAGTCTGATCGCCGCCTTGGTCGCACCATTGCAATGCGGGCCTGCGCAGTAAGTCACAAACAGGGTATCTGCCGGATAGCTGGCCAGTTTGGAGGTGATGATCTTGCCTCTCAACAGGTTGATAGCGCCGGGCACGTGACCTTTGGCATAAGATTCTGGGCTACGAACGTCCAGCAAGACAAAATCAGCCTTGCCTTCAAACAAGGCGTGGTGAGTATCCCAGCAATCTGTCTCAAAACGCAGGCTGTCTGCAAAATGGGCAATGGCTTCCTGGCTGCTGGCTGCGGCGACTTCAGTGACGACGGACATGGTTTTTGCCTTTCATGAGTGGGTTGAATATGTAGCTATTGTCGGCTTCTTCATCTAAATCGAATAGTGGCGTTAACGGCATGATCCGGTAATATCGCGCCAAAATCTCAAGCGGGCAAAATTTTTACAAAATCCCTCAAGTATTCGCTTGCAAAAGTTGTATATACAACTTAAACTTTCTCTCAATGATTCAGCTTTGTCCGGTTTTATTGCTTTTTGTTTGCTTGACCGGATTCTTAAATTTGGGCGGTATATCTGTGATTTTGCCGCTATCCTGTATTTAACTGATGGAGAGAGACTATGAACAACGATCCACGCTGGGATGCCACTCGCGTAATCCACGCACCACGCGGTGCTGAAAAAACCTGCAAGACCTGGGTGGCCGAGGCGGCCTATCGCATGATCCAGAATAATCTTGACCCGGCGGTGGCAGAAAACCCCAAGCATCTGGTCGTTTATGGTGGCATAGGTCGCGCAGCCCGTAACTGGGAATGCTATGACCAGATCCTGGCATCGCTCAAAGAACTCAATGAAGATGAAACCTTGCTGATACAGTCCGGCAAACCGGTAGGCGTATTCAAGACGCATGAAGACGCACCCCGCGTGCTGATCGCCAATTCCAATCTGGTACCCAAATGGGCCAACTGGGAACATTTCAATGAACTCGACCGCAAGGGCCTGTTCATGTATGGCCAGATGACTGCCGGTAGCTGGATATATATAGGCACACAAGGCATTGTCCAGGGTACGTATGAAACATTTGCAGAAGCAGGTCGCCAGCATTTCAATGGTGATTGGGGTGGCCGCTGGATATTGACAGCTGGTCTCGGTGGCATGGGTGGCGCACAACCTTTGGCTGCCAGCTTTGCCGGTGCCGTATCTCTTAACATCGAATGTCAGCAATCAAGCATAGACTTCCGCCTGCGCACCCGTTATGTCGACAAGCAGGCCAAAGATCTTGACGATGCGCTGGCACTCATCAAGCATCATTGCGACCGTAAAGAAGCGGTGTCGATTGCCTTGCTCGGCAATGCCGCAGAAATCTTGCCAGAACTGGTCAAGCGCGCAAAAGCGGGCGGCATGAAACCTGATCTGGTAACAGATCAAACTTCTGCCCATGACCTCATTAATGGTTACCTGCCTATAGGCTGGACAGTGGCTGAATGGAAGGCTGCGCAACAAGACGCTGCCCAGCATGCCAAACTGACTGCTGATGCCTCACAGGCCTGCGCCGTACATGTGCAAGCCATGCTGGATTTCCACGCCATGGGTATACCGACAGTTGATTACGGCAATAACATCCGTCAGGTGGCTTTTGACACCGGTGTCAAGAATGCCTTTGACTTCCCTGGCTTTGTACCTGCATATATCCGCCCGCTGTTCTGTGATGGCAAAGGCCCATTCCGCTGGGTAGCTCTGTCGGGTGACCCGGAAGATATCCGCAAGACCGATGCCAAGATCAAGGAACTGTTCCCTGAAAATAAAGGTGTGCACAAATGGCTGGAAATGGCCGGTGAACGTATTGCCTTCCAGGGTTTGCCTGCACGTATTTGCTGGCTGGGCCTGGGGGAGCGTCATATCGCAGGTTTGGCCTTCAATGAAATGGTCAAAAATGGCGAATTGAAAGCACCGATCGTCATTGGCCGTGACCATCTGGACACAGGCTCAGTCGCCAGCCCCAACCGTGAAACCGAAGGCATGCGCGATGGTACGGATGCAGTGTCCGATTGGCCATTGCTTAACGCTTTGCTCAATACTGCTGGCGGCGCCAGCTGGGTATCACTGCATCATGGTGGTGGTGTGGGCATGGGTTATTCTCAGCATTCTGGCATGGTCATTGTTGCTGATGGTACCGAAGCTGCCGCTAAACGTCTGGCGCGTGTACTGGTCAATGACTGTGGTTCTGGCGTCATGCGTCATGCGGATGCGGGATATGAGCAGGCCGTTGCATGTGCAGAACGTGAGGGCTTGAATTTACCTATGATTGCCAAAGCAAAGTAATCAAGCACCGCTTTACTCCCTCCCCTTGAAGAGGAGGGAATTAAAACGATATTTAAAGTATTCAGGAAAAAACATGAGTAATCATTTTGAAATTCAACCCGGTCAATTCACGCTGAGCGACCTGCGTGCTATCTGGACCAAATCCCAGCCGTTGAAGCTGGCAGAGTCCGCCTATGCCGCCATCAATGCCGCTTCCGCCACGATAGATAAAATCGTGGCAAAAGGTGATGCGGCTTACGGCATCAATACCGGTTTCGGCAAACTGGCGAAGACCCGTATCCCTGATGACCAGTTGGAACTCTTGCAGCGTAATCTCATCCTTTCGCATTCCGTCGGTTCTGGTGAATTGATTTCGGATGAAGTCGTACGCCTGATCCTGGCGATGAAGATCGCCAGCCTGGCGCGTGGTTTTTCCGGTATCCGTGCTTCTGTGATCGATAGCATGATCGCCATGTATAACGCAGACATCATGCCGACTATCCCGGTCAAGGGTTCGGTGGGTGCATCCGGTGATCTGGCTCCGTTGTCGCATATGACGCTGGCTATGCTGGGCGAGGGTGATGCGCGTGTTAATGGCAAGCTTGTGCCTGCCAAAGAAGCACTGGCTGCTGCCGGTATCAAGCCTGTCGTATTGGCTGCCAAGGAAGGCCTGGCTCTCATCAATGGTACACAGGTATCCGCGGCACTTGCTTTGAATGGTCTGTTCCTGGCAGAGCGTCTGCTGGAAGCCGCGACCATTACCGGTTCCTTGTCAGTCGATGCCGCCAAGGGCAGCGATGCCCCGTTTGATGCGCGTATCCATAGCAGCCGTGGCCAACCTGGTCAGATCGCGACAGCACAGATTTATCGCAACCTGCTGGCTGGTAGTGAAATTCGCCAGTCTCATCTCGTCAACGATGAGCGCGTACAAGATCCATATTGCCTGCGCTGCCAGCCACAGGTCATGGGTGCTTGCCTCGACATTATCAATAATGCGGCACGTACCTTGTTGATCGAAGCAAATGCAGTGACGGATAACCCACTGGTGTTCGTGGAAACCGGTGAAGTTATCTCTGGCGGTAACTTCCATGCAGAGCCTGTGGCTTTTGCGGCAGATACCCTGGCACTGGCAATTGCCGAGATAGGCTCCATCTCTGAGCGTCGCATCGCCTTGTTGATCGATTCATCGATTTCTGGCCTGCCACCTTTCCTTGTGCCTTCATCCGGTTTGAATTCTGGTTTCATGATCGCCCATGTGACGGCCGCGGCGCTGGCTTCTGAAAACAAATCACATGCCCATCCATCCAGTGTCGATAGCATTCCGACTTCTGCCAACCAGGAAGACCATGTTAGCATGGCGACCTATGGCGCACGCCGTTTGCATGAAATGGCCCACAATACAGCGACCATCGTTGGCATAGAATTGCTGGCGGCGGCACAGGGTGTGGATTTCCATGCGCCTTTGCAAACATCAGCGATGTTGAAGCAAGTCCACACGCTTTTGCGCGAAAAAGTGGCTTTCTATGACAAAGACAGGTTCTTCGCCCCTGATATAGAAGCAGCAAAAGCGCTGGTCGTCGAAGGCCATTTGAGCGCACAATGCCAGCAGTTGTATCAAAATCTGTATTTGGCTTGATTCTGCTTGAACCTTAGCAGTTTGAATTAAGCAGTTTGTATTAAGATAATGGCTCTCTCATCTGGGAGGGCCATTTTTGTATTTTGTTGAAAGCTTTTGATTACCATGCGTAAGTGGACAAGACTAGACTATCAAACCATGCCATGGAAAAATGGCGGCGGCAGCACGACTGAGCTGGCGATATTTCCTACAGATGCCAGCCTCGATCATTTCGTCTGGCGTTTGAGTACAGCTGAAGTCAGCAGCAATGGCCCGTTTTCGCATTTTGCCCAGATAGACAGGACGCTGGCGATTTTATCGGGCGAAGGCTTGATACTGCATAGCGATAGCGAGCAGGTTCATGGTCAGAGTGTTTTCCTCAAACAGGATAGCTTGCCGCATCAGTTCAAAGGTGAAACGCCTATCAATGCCGAACTCTTGCATGGCACAGTGCTGGACCTGAACATGATGACGCGGCGCGATGTCTGCACCCATCACATGCAAAGGCTGGAAGCAGGCAAGCATTTCATCGAAGCCAATGATGCCCAGCAGCTTTTGTTGTTCTGCGCCAAAGGCAGTGCCCGTCTGGCCACAGGTGAGACTTTGCAAGACTATGATTGCTGCCTGTTTGAAGAGGAACATGAGCATCAGGGCATACGACTGAACCTGCACGCTGATGAAGACGCGGTACTGTATCTGATACGCATACAGTTTTTAAGCATGGGTGACAGCTGATGACTTCAACAGCTTTAAACTGGGACAGCCTGTGGATCAATGTCCACCTGGCTCGCATGACGGACGGTTATGGCGAAATCAAAGATGCTGCCATCGCCGTCAAAGATGGCAAGATCGCCTGGCTGGGCAAGCAAGGCGAATTGCCAGCAGAGTATGTCGCTGCCAAAACACATGATGGCAAGGGCTGCTGGCTGACACCCGGCTTCATCGATTGCCACACCCACCTGGTGTATGCAGGTAACCGCAGCAACGAATTTGAAGCGCGTTTGAATGGCGTCGCTTATGAAGAAATTGCCAGGCAGGGTGGCGGCATCAATGCCACTGTGCGTGCCACCCGCGCAGCGAGTGAAGATGAATTGCTGGCTGCAACGCTGCCGCGCTTGCACGCCATGCTCGCGGAAGGTGTAACCACATTGGAAATCAAGTCCGGCTATGGCCTGGACCTGGAAACCGAGGCGCGCATACTGCGCGTGGCCAGACGCATAGGACGTGAATTTCCCGTGCGCGTCAAAACGACGTTTTTAGGTGCACATGCCTTGCCGCCAGAATATGCAGGGCGGGCAGACGATTACATCAAACTGGTTTGCGAACAGATGCTGCCAGCTTTGGTGGCTGAAGGTTTGGTTGATGCCGTCGATGTATTCTGTGAAAAAATAGGCTTTACTCCAGCGCAAACTGAACTGGTATTCCAGGCTGCACAAGCGCATGGCTTGCCAGTGAAACTGCATGCTGAACAATTATCTGATCAGGGCGGCGCAGCATTGACGGCACAATATAAAGGCCTGTCTGCAGATCATCTGGAATATTTGTCGGATGAAGGCATAGCAGCCATGGCGGCCAGCGGCACGGTGGCAGTGCTCTTGCCAGGTGCATTCTATTTTTTACGAGAAACCAAATACCCGCCATTGACAGCCATGCGTGCGGCTGGTGTGCCGATTGCTCTGGCAACGGATTGCAATCCGGGTACTTCACCCATGACTTCGCTGTTATTGACCATGAACATGGCATGCACCCTGTTCCGCATGACGCCATTGGAAGCATTGCAGGGCGCGACTTGCCATGCGGCGCAAGCTTTGGGCCTGAGTGTCGAAACTGGCAGTCTGGAAGTTGGCAAGACTGCTGATTTTGCGCTGTGGGACATCGCCAGACCGGCAGACCTGGCTTATCACATTGCAGGTAATCCTTCGCAGGCCAAGGTGTTTGCTGGGAAGTTGCTGGCCTAGAGAGTTCGGAATCTTTGCTGATTGACATTCTTTAACCCCGCTTAGACGGGGTTTTCTTTTGATCGCTGTCGTTGACGACTATAATCTTGCTTAGCTATAAACAAACGCAACAGAACCATCAGGCCTTGACATGACGACAATAAAACAGAAAATCACCAATGCAAACCAACGCTGGCACTTGGGGCGCTGGGCCGCAGGCCTGGTTGGCTTGGTATTTTTGCTGGCAGCGCTGAGTTGGGCTTTTCTGCCGGGTATAGTCAAGCGTGTCGCAGCTGAGCAAGTGCAGCAACAGATAGGCCGCAAGCTGGATATGACGGATATCCGCTTTTCACCCTTCAAACTGGCGCTGACGATAGAAGGTTTGAATTTGTATGAGGCTGACCAGCGTACACCGGCAGTCAAGGTCAGGGAGCTGGTACTGAATCTGTCGCTGGCATCGCTGTTTCGTCAGGCCCTGATCGTCGATGAAGTCAGGCTCACCGAACCTTATGTACATATTGTCCGTACTCCGGGTGAGGGCTACGGTCGCTACAACTTCAGCGATATACTGGAGAAAATTGCAGCCATGCCCAAGAGCGAATCGACGGCACGCTTTTCGCTGGCAAACCTGCAGCTCGCAGGTGGACGCATAGAGATAGATGACAAGGTCGTCAATGAGCAATTCAAGATAGAAGCACTGCAAATCGGCGTGCCCTTTGTGTCCAACTTCCCTAATCAGGTAGAGAGTTTTGTCGAACCCATGCTGTCGGCCAAGGTCAATGGTTCAAACTTTGTGCTCAAGGGTAGGGCGAAGCCATTCACGAATAGCCTGGACACTTCTCTCGCAATTGATCTTGACAAACTGGACCTGACACAATATCTGCCCTATGTGCCCGTAGCCTTGCCTGTGAAAATCCAGAACGCAAAATTGTCGACCAAACTGGATTTGATTTTCAGCCGCAAGAATGCCCATGCCGAATTGTTGCTGGCGGGTGATGTCAATCTGGATGACGTGCATGTCAACGATAAGGCGGGTACACCCTTGTTGAAGCTGGGCAGTTTGCATGCACAAATCAAGCAAGTGAATGTCATGACAGCCGCAGCCAGCATCAGCAAGCTGGAATTGTCTTCACCAGAAATCTGGCTGGATATCAATCAGCAGGGGCAATTGAACTGGGCTAGCCTGGCCACTCCACCTGCGCCCGCTACTCCGTCCAAAGATAGCAAAACGAACACTAAGAATACGGTAGTGCCTGTAACGGCTAGCACCGCTTCTGCCGCATCATCCGTGGCAGTGAGCGTGGCAAAACCGGTCGCTGCCTTGCAGCAATTGGCAGAATTGCAGCTGTCAAAAGGGGTTTTGCATTTCCGTGATGCCAAGCACGCTAACCCTGCACAAACCGTCAACCTCAAAGATATCAGTCTGACCGCGCGTGGCTTGTCTTCTGCAGCAGATGCCAAAGCGGCTGCGTTCAAGTTTGCACTCAGTGGTGAAAACGATGAGAGCTTGAAACTGGAAGGCGAGATGCAGCCACTGAATGGTACGGCCAAGGCGCAACTGGCTTTAAGCTCCTGGTCTCTGGCTACTTACCAGCCTTTGCTGAGTAATTATCTGCTCGCCAGTGTCAGTGGTAAGTTTGATGTGAATGCGCAATTGCAAGTGCAAAAAGGTCTGGTGCAAGTTGATGATCTGGGCATGAAACTCAGTCAGTTCGCCATCAAGCCCAAGTCTGCTGATGATGGCAGTTTCAACCTGAAAGCATTGACGGTAGATAAGCTGACCCTGAACATGGAGAGCAGGCAAGTCAATATAGGTAGCGTGCTGTTTGATGGCCTGGTGACGGATGTGCGGCGCGATGAACAAGCGGTATTAAACCTGAAGAAATGGCTGAAATCCAGCTCAAGTGCCAATGCAGGCACCAGCCCGGCTGCGCCTGCCGCAGTAAATAGTGCCGCCACTAGCACGCCTGGCGCTGCCGCTACGGCAACATGGAAAGTCAATCTTGCCAGTCTGGATTTCAAGGACAGTGCTGTCAGCTTCAATGATAAATCCATGTCGCCAGAAGTGAAGCTGAAGCTGGATGCCTTCAATTTGCATGTGGAAAAACTCAGCAGCGATATGTCACAGCCAGTGAAAATGACTTTGCAGACCAATATAGGAAAAAAATCCAAACTGGCTTTAGACGCAACAGCATCCAGCCAGCTAAAAAGCATCAGCATGAATCTGGATGGGCAGGGTTTGCCTGTGTCGGCATTATTTCCGTATGTGTCGCCTTATGTGAATGCCGCATTGACACGTGGCAGGGCAGATATCAAAGGCAAATTAAACCTGAACAATGTACTCGACAGTAACAGGCAAATTAATTACGAAGGCATGCTGGCACTGAATGACTTCCACCTGCTGGAAAATGGTGCTGAAGAAGATTTCCTGGAATGGAAAAACATCGCCATGGATGGCATCAGTGCACAGATCGGTGGCGACAAGCAGTTGGTTACCCTCAAAAAACTGGCACTCAATGATTTTTATGCGCGCGCCATTTTGTCTGCCAAGGGTAAGCTGAATATACAGACTATCCTCAGTACCAAGAAAGCTGATGCGGAAGAAGCAGAAGCAACCGCAACTGCAGCATCGCCAGTAGCGCAGACAGACGATGCTGCGGTAAAAGCCGTCACCAGCAAAACGGCGACGACGAATATCGTTACCGTGCCCTTGCCAGCCAAGCCAGAAAAAACCAATCCGGTCGTGATACGCATAGCCCAGACCACATTGAAGGGTGGCAATATCAATTTTACCGACAATTTCGTCAAGCCAAATTACACAGCCAACCTGACGGGTGTAACAGGCACCATAGGTGCGATCGCGTCCGACAATCCGCAACCAGCGACCATAGAACTGACTGGCAAGGTTGATGATGATGCGCCTCTGGTGATCTCGGGCAGCCTGAACCCTCTGGCCAGCCCCATGTTCATGGATGTCAAGGCCAGCGCCAATGGCCTGGAATTGACACGGCTGACGCCCTATGCAGCCAAGTACGCTGGTTACGTCATAGAAAAAGGCAAGCTGTCCATGCAAGTATCTTACCGCATAGAGAATCAGCAATTACAGGCAGAAAATGATGTGCGCCTTGATCAACTGACTTTCGGTGAAAGAGTGGACAGCCCGACGGCAACCAAATTGCCCGTGATGCTGGCAGTTGCCTTGTTACGAGATAACCAGGGCCGTATTGCCATTAACTTGCCTATTACCGGTTCCCTGTCTGATCCGCAATTTTCAGTGGGTGGCATTATCTTCAAAGTCTTCATGAACGTGATTACCAAGGCTGTGACTTCACCATTCGCTCTGTTAGGTTCTATGTTTGGTGGTGGGGAAGAGCTGGCTTATATCGAATTTTTGCCAGGCCAGACCAGTCTGACGCCTGCTGCGGCTGCCAAGCTTGATAGTCTCGCCAAGGCGCTTAAAAATCGTAGTGCCCTGAAACTGGACATCATAGGTCGGGTAGAGCCAGCGAGTGATGCTGACGGCATACGCCAGATATTGCTGCTGCAAAAAATGCGTGAACTGAAATGGAAAGACGTGCATCAAAAAGACCGTACGATCAAAAAAGAAGACATCGTCATTACGGATGCTGAAAAAGCCAAGTATGTGGAAGAAGTCTATCAGGCAGAAAAATTCACCAAGCCACGCAATGCCATTGGCCTCGCCAAGACTCTGCCAACGGCAGAGGCCGAAAAAATGATACTCGCCAATACCCAGGTTACCCCCGAAGCCTTGCGCTCTCTGGCACAAAAACGCGCTGACGCCGTGCGTGATTATCTGGAAGATGTTTCTGGTGTTGAACGTGAGCGCTTATTCCTGATTGCCCCCAGACTCAGTGCCGATGGCATCAAGGATAAGGGCAGTCCGAACCGGGTGGATTTCTTGCTGAAATAGGCTGAACAAGGCGGAAGCGATTTAGTCTTGCAATGAAGCAGCACGGTAAGCAGGGATCTGTACTGGAGTATTCGTTGTCCCTGCCACAATCCTATTACTGCGCTACACGCCTGTACCTCGCATCTTTTTTCCAGACAGGCATCGCGGTGTCGTTGCCAAGTGCATAACCCAGATTTAAAGTAAATTGCGCCTGCTGTAGCATGCCGCTTAAATCCCATGCCGGGTTATAACGATCGCGCGGGGTATGGTAGTCTTTTTTAAACGCTTTCATTTGTGCTGCTTCTTGCTCTGCATCGTGATCAAAGGCAAATGATCCATCACCAGAAAACACAGCGGAACCGACATTAAACGCCGGAACACCCGCCCGCACAAAATTGAAATGATCGGCGCGAAAGAAGGCACCTCCTAAATCGGGAACGGGTGGTGCAATGCGCAAGCCCATTTTTTTGGCAACGGACGTGGCGCTGTTAAACAGGCTGCTGTGCTCACTGCCTGCTACGCCGATGTCCTGGGTTTTGCCGACAAAATTCATGCTGTCCAAGTTGAGATCAGCTGCAGTTTTTGCCAGTGGCCATAATGGGTGTTGAACGTAAAATGCACTGCCAAGCAGGCCTTGTTCTTCCGCCGCAGGCCATAAGAAAATTTGTGTGCGTTTCGTCGGATGTGCCACTGCAGCTTGCGCCATGACCAGCAATGCGGCCGCACCGGAAGCATTGTCCACGGCGCCATTCCAGATTTGTGCAGGTTTGCCGGGTTCTTGTACTATGCCCAGATGATCCCAGTGCGCGGAATACAGTACTGCCTCATGTTTAAGTTTTGCATCCTTGCCAGGGACCATGCCAATGATGTTTTGCTGCTCCACTTTACGCACGCTACTGCGTAATGTCACATGAACCCTTGCATCGATTGCGACCGGCCTGAATTCACGGGTTTCGGCGAGTGCACGCAGCGCATCCAGGTCTTGCCCTGCTGCAGCGAACAGCGCCTTGGCAATATCTTCCTGTAGCCAGCCTTCCAGTGCATTGCCGTTATTGCCGTCGCTGCCAAGACTAAAGCGTTCATGGCTAAAAGATGTTTGTGGCACGTTCCAGGCGTAACTGGCTGAGGGTAAAGTGTGTATCAATAGCACACCCGCGGCACCTTGCCGTGCTGCTTCTTCAAACTTGTATGTCCAGCGGCCATGATAGGTGAGCGCTTTTCCCGCAAAACGATTTGGTTCCGCCAGGGTTGGCTGAGGATCATTAACCATCATGATCAGCAATTTGCCTTTGAGATCGACGCCTTTGAAATCATCCCAACGCTCTTCTGGTGCGCGTACACCGTAACCGACAAATACCAGCGGAGCATTGAAATCATTATCAGCTTTGCCGTTGGAAGAACCATACACAATCTCAGTCCCCAGGGCTGGCGAGAGGGTAGCTTTGTTAGTTTCAAAACGCAGTTGGCTACTGCTGAGCGTTTGACTACCAACCAGTGTCACAGTTTGCCTGTAGCCATTTGCGCCCGGTAGCTGCACCAAACCCATTGCTGCCGCTTGCGTTTCCAGGTAGCGCACTGCAAGATCGCCGCCGCGTTGTCCGGTACCACGTCCTTCCAACAAGTCGTCAGATAAAAATGCCAGATGCGCACGCAAGGGAGCTTCTTGCACTTGCTGCGCCTGTGTAGCATGATGGGACAGCGCAAAATTTAAAACTATGCTGGATATGACGGTTAACACGAGGCGCATCAGTATTCCTATAAATTGATTTGATTTGCCGCCAGATCATATTACAAAGTCGGTGTTTTTTATTTGCCAATAGATATCAACGGTTCACAGAAGCAGGATAATAGCCATTATCGTTGCAGTACAAGATATGTAGGTCTCACAGGGACGCTACCATATTGATGAACTATGTCAGGTCAACATACTTGGAAACGGCGGTGTTTTCCCTTAATTATTTGCCTTATAGTAAGAGTAATCTTGATTGTCTGACGGATAAGTGAATAATTATTTCAAAAATACATTTTTAGTGGGAACAAAAAGGGGATTTAGGTCCTGACTTTGTTGTCGAGGGCTCTGCGAATGATGATTATTCTGATAATGAACAGGATTTATTGTTGTTTTACGAGTAATCTTGATTTATCCTGAGGCCATCTGTTTTATCTATCGCAATAAGGAGTAGCAATGACTTCTGCAACGCTCGCCAGCATTTTGTATGTTGAAGACGATGCTGATATACAAACCGTGGCTCAAATTGCTTTGGAAGTTGTCGGTGGTTTTAGTTTGAAAACTTGTAGTTCCGGGGCGCAGGCCATTGCAGAAGTCAATGCTGGCTTTGTTCCTGACTTGCTGCTGCTTGACGTCATGATGCCGAATATGGATGGCCCGACCACTCTGGCCGAGTTGCGCAAACTGCCTGGTACCGAGTCTACGCCAGTCATCTTCATGACTGCCAAGGTGCAGTCTTCAGAAATGGATTTTTATAAGTCGCTGGGCGCCATAGGCGTTATTGCAAAACCTTTTGATCCTATGGAACTGTCAACTCAGGTGCGAGGTTTATGGCAGGAGAAGGCTTAAATGTCTGATAAAAATGATAGCCTGCAAGAAAAATTGCTTGCTCTCGAAGCAATTTTTATGCAGAAGCTGCCGTCCAAGTTCGAAGAGATTACCAGTACCTTGCAAAAGGTAGTTGAACGTCCAGACGACAAAGACTCCATGGTTGTCCTGCACCGGCACTTGCATACCATGGCAGGTTCAGCCGGTACTTTTGGCTTCGCTGACATAGGTACGCAGGCCAGGGTATTTGAATCCACACTAAAACCTCATCTTGAGGGGAAAGCCTGGGACCCGGTTGAGCTAAAGGCTTACTCAGATGAAGTTAATCGCTATTTTGAATACGCCTTAAAGCATGACAATAAGCCTGTTAATGGTGTGGCCGAGAGCGTGCAGGAAGAAGAGCGTGAATCAAGTGACCCCCATCTGATTTATCTGGTGGACGAGGACGAAGCGCAAAATCAGGAAATCACCACACAGCTTGAGCATTTCGGTTATGAGGTGGTGCGCATGAACCATCTCGGTGCCTTGGCAAAAGCAGTGGCTACTCGCAGACCGCATGTGATCGTCATAGAGCTGAGCTTCCCGGAAGGCAAAGTCGCAGGGGCTGAAGAAATCTCACGCATCAAACAGATAGAACGCTTCCGTATCCCTACGGTATTTGTATCGCGCTCCAGCAGCTTTGATTCACGTTTATTGGCAGTACGCGCCAGCGGTGACGGCTATTTCACCAAGCCTGTCGATGTTGTCGCCCTGACTGAGCGCATAGAATCCCTGCTGCAACTTGGTGAAAACAAGAGTTATCGCGTGCTCATCATTGATGATGATGCCGTGACTTCCAAGTTTTACGGCGCAATCCTGCGTGATGCAGGCATGAATGTCTACCTGCTCAATGACCCAACGCAGATATTGACGGTGATGACAGATTTTCGCCCAGAACTGCTGCTCATGGACATTTACATGCCAGTCTGCAGTGGTGTCGAACTATCGCGTCTGATCAGGCAAGATAATTCCTATGTTGATGTGCCTATCGTATTCCTGTCCAGTGAGGCAGACCTCAGCAAGCAGCTCGATGCCGTCAGGGCAGGGGCGGATGATTTCATCACCAAGCCGGTGGCGCCGGAATATCTGAAATCTTCCATCGCCTCAAGGGCTGAGCGCTACCGCTCTTTGCGCGCCCTGATCATGCGCGATGGTTTGACCGGTTTGTTTAATCACACTGCCATCAAGGAGCAACTCGCATCCGAGATTTCGCAAGCTGGCCGTACCGGTTCGCCTTTGGCACTGGCGATGATAGATCTTGATAACTTTAAGTATGTCAACGACACCTACGGACATCCCGCTGGTGACCAGGTCTTGCGTACGCTGGCCAGGCTCTTAAGGCAACGACTGCGCCGCAGTGATATCGTTGGACGTTATGGTGGCGAAGAGTTTGCTGTGATTTTCCCGGATACCTCGGCCACCACGGCACGCCGGGTACTGGATCAGGTCAGGCTGGCATTCACCAAGATACAGCAGCATTGCGAAGGCGGGCATTTCTCCGTCAGTTTTTCTGGAGGTGTGGCCGATCTTGAATCTACGCTGGATGCTGATGATTTATTCGATATTGCCGATGCTGCCATGTATGTGTCGAAGCAGGAAGGGCGCAACCGTATCAGCCTGGCCTGACCTGCTCTAATCTACTGAGCAGCAAGTAAAACACAGGCTGCCATAGGGGGCCGAGCCCATGGCGGCCTGTTTTGTTTGCGGCTCAACTTTGATAGAGGCATTGTTTCTTATGCTTACATATTGAAAAAGCAAGTGCAGACAAAGTTCAGTGTACACTGGAGTATCTTTATTGCTGTTCAGGTTGCTTAGTGTTTTCAAAATTTCTTCTCGGCAATTCAACTCTGGCTGCCATGTTGATGCTTTACCTGCTTCTGGCTTTTGCGAGTGTTGGAGTAGGCAGGCATAGCTCGCCCGAAAGCCAGTTGCGCAAACAGGTGAATGCCTGGTGGTTTATTTTTCCCATCGTCAGCCTGAGCCTGTTTTTGTATCCTCTGGGGCCACTCCTGATGGCTTTGCTCATCGTGCTACTGGCAGTGCGTGAATTGTCCCTGCACTATACTGGTCCGCGTTGGCGTTTTTTGTTGCCGTGCTTCATATTGGTGGCGCTGCAGATAAGCTTGCAATATGTGGACAGTTTTGATCCCAGCCTGATTTTACCCGCCATACTGTGTCTGCAAGCGCTGCAGTTTTTCATCTGGCGCCAGCGCAATCAATTACTCCTCATGCTGTTTGTACTGCTCTGTTATGGCTTGAGTTTCATGCTGGATTTATTGACGCTGCCGTTTTCAAACGAAGTCAGGCTGGCCTGGTTTTTTTATCTGTTTGTCGTTACTGCCCTCAACGATATAGCCCAGTTCGTCAGTGGAAAAATTTTTGGCAGGCAAACTATCGCCCCCACTATCAGCCCGAATAAAACCGTGCAGGGCCTGATGGGAGGCGTGGTGATTTCCATGCTCGTATCACTTGGCCTGGGTACCTACCTGCATCTGGCCAGCCCTGCTTACTTGCTGTTGATGGGCGTCTTGCTGTCGTTCGGTGGTTTTGCCGGTGACCTGATTTTTTCTGCAGCCAAACGCTATTTGAAGATCAAAGATTTCTCTGAACTGATACCTGGGCATGGCGGCATACTGGACAGGGTAGATAGCCTGGTCCTGACCGCACCCCTACTGTATCTGGGATTGTTATTTTGAAGAAAAGAATTTAATAAGGACTATGCATGACAACAGAATTGCAAACGAAATGGCTATGCAGTGAATCCGGCTTTGACAGCCATGACAGTACCCGTTTGTTTTATCGCGTCTGGCAACCGCTGGCTATTCCAGCATATCAGCCACAAAAAGCCCTGATATTCTTACACCGTGGTCATGAACACTCTGGCCGCATAGGCCCATTGGTAGAACAATTTGGTTTTACCCAGGACTGGGCCTTTGCCTGGGATGCGCGCGGCCACGGTAATTCGCCAGGTGAGCGTGGTGATGCGCCTGATTTCCAAACCATGGTGCATGATTTTGACAGCTTCATCAATCATATCCAGCAAAGCTACGGCATCGCCAAAGAAAACATGCTTATCGTGGCAAACAGTGTGGGTGCTGTGATTGCAGCTACCTGGCTGCACGATTATGCGCCGCGGGTGCGTGGTGTAGTGATGGCTGCTGCCGCATTTGATATCAATCTGTATGTGCCGCTGGCTAAGCCGGCGTTGCGTTTTGCCACTTGCTTCAAGCCTGACTTGTTTGTTACCAGCTATATACGCTCAGCGATGCTCACGCATTCTGCCGAGCAGGCCAAGGCTTATGATGCAGACCCGCTGATTACCAAGAATATTTCTGCCAAGGTGTTGCTGGACCTGGCTGATACAGCCAGGCGGGTAGTGCAGGACGCCCAGGCGATAGATGCACCAGTGCTGATGCTGGTTGCCGACAAGGATTATGTCGTCAAGCAGGCACCGCAAAAGCAATTTTTTGAAAGTATCTCATCTACGTTGAAACGCTATGTCCTCATAGAAAACTGCCATCACGCGATTTTTTATGAAAGTGAAAACCAGGTGCAGCAAGCCATACAGGCAGCGAAGGATTTCATCATCGAATGTTATGGTAAAGACTTATTGCCTTTGCCGCATTATTTCAAGGCAGATACCTTAAGCCAGAGTGCGCGCCAATACCAGGCACTGCAACAGGGTAAGTTGGGTGGTGCGCTGGAAAACGCTTTTTACGGCATGCAAAAGTTTATGTTGAGATATTTGGGTAGACTCAGCAATGGCATGACTATTGGCCTGCAACATGGCTTTGATTCCGGTGCTTCACTCGATTATGTTTATCGCAATCAGGCGGGTGGTCGTTTGCTCATCGGTGGCATGATAGACCGTGGTTATCTGGATGCCATAGGCTGGCGCGGCATACGCCAGCGCAAGGCGCAGATGCAGCAGACCTTGTCTGATCTGATACAGCGATGCCCGGCAGACCAGACAGTACGCATACTCGATATTGCTGCTGGTGGTGGCCGCTATGTGCTGGAAACCATCAAGCGCTTCCAGAACCGCAATATAGAAATCAGCCTGCGTGACTTTGACCAGGCTAATCTGGATCAGGCTAGGTTGCTGGCTGAACGTTTGCAGTTGAAAAACAAGATCAGCTATCAATGCCGCGATGCCTTTGCTGCAACCAGTTACCCCGCCGAGGAAGATGCCTATGACATCGTCATCGTCTCGGGCTTGTATGAATTATTCAGCGACAATGTGCTGGTACTGGCATCCCTGCGCGGCATACAGCAGCAATTGAAAATTGGCGGGCACCTGGTCTACACCGGTCAGCCATGGCATCCACAATTATTGATGATCGCCAAAACACTGAATAGTCATCGGGGTCAGTCATGGCAAATGCGCCCGCGACCACAGGCAGAAATGGATGCCCTGGTCGCCAGCATAGGTTGCAAAAAGATTGCGACCCAGCTTGGCATAGCCGGGATATTTACGGTGTCGGTGGCACAGCGTGATGCGGCAACGCCCGTTTTATCCGATTGAACAAAGTCCAGAGCAAGAGTAGCAGGACGATGATCAGTACGGCGTTCAGCCAGATAGCTGGTAACTGAAACGCTACCAGCAAAGCCAGCAAACCAAAGGCAAAAGCGCGGTCGCTTTTGCCCATGGGGCCATCAAAGCGGCGTTTTGAACCTGCCAGCAAGGCTGCCACGCCAGCAAATTCTGTCAGCAAGCCCAGCATGGCCACTGCAATCAGCAAGGGCAGTTGTATGCCCACTACCAAAGCAAAAGGCAAAACCAGGGCCGCATCTGAAACCTGATCGCCAATTTCATTGAAGATGGCACCAAAAGCTGTTTTTTGCCCGGTAAAATTCGCCAGCATGCCATCAATCGCATTTAATGCCATGCGCCCAAACATGAAGACAGGCAGGCCCAGCCACAGGCTTTTATTTTGCGGATAACAAGCCAGTGCGATGCCATAGATGATGGACAAACACATTGCCAGCAAGGTCACCTGATTTGGTGTGATATGCCGTTTTGCCAGACCAGCCAGTAGCGGTTGCAGCAGTTGCTGAAAGCGTGGCTTCAGTTGGTAGATAGAAAAACTCATGACTTGCTTTGTGCCCCTTGTGACATATACAGTTTGGCCAGCAATATACATCGGCTATAACCCATGGCGCAATGCAGGTAAACAGTTTTGCCAGCAACTATTTCTTCATGCAGATATTGCAGTATTTCGCTGACTGCTTCTGGTGGCGGTGTCAACAAATCCAGCAGAGGGACGTGCCGGTTGGCTGGTGTGCGCAAGACGGGACTTTCGCTGAGCTCATTTGCCAGATCAATGATGCTGCAAGCGGTTGGCAATTGTGCTGCTTCTGCATTGCTGAGGCGGCGTCCTACCCAGAGTTGTTCTGTCAGTTTGATAATGAGAGGTTTGTGCCGTTCACGCCAGGCCACAGCATGCCAGGTCAAGTGGTAACCAAGCAGATAGGGCGCATACAAGAGCCATATCCACCAAGGATAGCCTCCTTTTTTCTTATGCAAGAAATGACGATCACGGCGATAATATGCCAGGCTGACCAGCAAAAGACTGCACGCGATATACAAGGCCAACAGGCTGTGGAGGGCGATCACTCCTATGATGAGAAACAGGCTGGCAAAGATCAAATAATAAAATGCCACCTGTGGCTCAGTCTTTTTCGGTTTGACAAAGATCATGCAGAGCCAGGCCAGCAATGCGCCGCTTATGACATCCAGCACGTGATGCTGATAAGTGAACAGGGTCGAGACAGCCGTCAGTATCAACCACATTGCCAAAGCCATGCGTAGCAGAGCAGACCTGACGTGTTCACGCAAACCAAACCAAAATAAAACGCAATAAGCGACATGTAGTGATGGTAATTGATTATATGGTTTGTCTATTAATGCCAGATAATCATAAAGATATGCGCACCATGCAGAAGAGATGGCTGGTCTGGGCCAACTGAATTGCAAGGGGTATAGTACAAAAATGAAGGATGCGACTACGGTTGCCAGCAAGAGACGCTGGCTGAGTACGCGCAATTGATCCCGGTTGCTCATCATGATGAAAGCCAGACAAAAAAACAGGCCAGAGCTGAGATAGGGAACGATCATCCATTGTAAAAACGGGATACCAGCCTCAAATGAAAAAGCAGCGTGCCGTGCTATCCCTTGCTGTTGTGCCAGCATATTCGCGGTCAGATAGCACAGGGCAAACGTCAAGGCATTCAGCAACCAGTGACGCAAGCGGTGTTGCACAGTTGCAGGAGTGGACGGCATTTGGTGTATGTTTAGCCTTAACAGTGTGATATTTTAGCAGTATGAATCAAGTTAAAAAATATAAACGCTGCATGGTATTGGCAGGCGGTGGGTTTCGTTTTGGTATTTATCTGGGAATGTACGCAGCTGCCTGCGAGGCTGGCCGTGCGCCTGATATTCTGCTGGCAAGCTGTGGTGGTGCCATTGCGGCAAGTATTATCGCCGCGTTTCCAGATGATGCACAGCGCAAGGCATGGCTCAGTTCTGAAGAGATGTATCACTACTGGAGTGGTTTGAAATCGTCCTCGAGGGCGGGCATAGTCCGCGCTTTGGCGTTGGCTGCCAAGCGCGGTTTTGGGCGTGACTCTGCCAACACCATACCTGACTTGTTCAATGAATATCTGTTTGAAATCCCGGCTGAACTGCCTTTACCACCTGTCGCAGCAAGTGCACAGTCTGTCGCCACCGCCATCATAGGTGGCAAACTGCTGTTTAATGAAAGTGAAGTCGGGCAACTGCGCGGCCAGCGCAAATTATTTGCAGAAACCGTGTTTTGTGATCCAAGAGCAGCAGCGCTGCTGGACGGTATGTCTTCGCCATTAGCAGACCCGCGTTGGGGTGAGCATGCCATTTCAGAGCAGCTATTGTGTGACGTACAAACGCCAACCAGTCTGGCAGCACGTATTTCTATCACAGACATGTTTTATTTCCGCTGCCATACCCACACCGATGGCAATTATTTTGGTGGCGTACTGGACTTGTTCCCAATTGAAATAGCAAAACGCCTGGCCGATGAAGTCATGATGGAATTCAAGCAAAGCTTTGACCAGGCTTTTTCCATCCCGGCCTGGCGTACCGTATTGGGCCTGGACGGCAATGCTCGCCTGCGTTATGCAAATGGTCAGTCAGTCGATGTGCGTATCGATACTTCTGACGTGGCGACGGTATTGGCCAAGGAGTCGGTACAAAAGAAACTGGACTGGCGCAATAACCGCATACGCCTGAGCATGCCAGAAACCCACGCCACTTATGTCGCCTATATGGAAGCGCAATGGCAGTATGGTTATGCGCGTGGCATGGAAGCCTTTACCAGACAGGCCGCCTATGATGAAGCCATCATGATACGCAGCAGCGACAAATACAGCAGGGGCGTGGCCTGAGCATGATGAACATCATGGTGATAGGCGGCACCAGTGGCATAGGCCTGGCGCTTGCCCGTCACTATTTGCAGCGCGGTGACAGAGTAGCAGTCTGTGGCCGTGACTTGCAGCGCCTGCCTGCTGACTTGGATAGCCTTGCCAGTTTAGTCAGCTACCAGTTTGATATCGCAGACCGTGCCGCCTTGTCGCAAGCCTTCGATGATTTTGCTGCACAAGGCCTGGACATGCTGATCGTCACAGCTGGCATTTATTTCAATACCCGCAGCCACTTGCTGGATGAAGCGGCTACTCTGCACATGCTGCGGACCAATGTCAGCGGCCTGAGCCACGCGTTTGAATTGGCAGCTGAAAAAATGCTGCTGCAAAAATCGGGGCAACTGGTTGCCATCTCATCCGTCGCTGGTTTGCTGCATGATTATCCTGGTGCCTCTGTCTATAGCGCGACCAAGCGCAGTGTATTGAGTTTGTCTGATACCTACCGTATTGCGCTCAAGCCTTTTTCCATTGCCGTGACTGCGATAGTGCCGGGCTATATTGATACCGCGAAGCTGCGCGCTTTGAATGAGGGTGATGCCAGTCATAAGCCTTTTATCATGCCTGAGCAGAGCGCGGTAGCTTTGATTGCGGATGCTATTTCTGCGCGGCGTGACAGGCTGGTGTTTCCGTGGCAGATGAAGTGGCTGATTGCGCTGCTCAATCTTTTACCGAGGTGGGTGTTGAAGTTGAGGAAATAGTACGGACTCTTGCAGAATTCCTTCGCGTCAACAATACAGCAACCGTAGTTACGTCATTCCTGCGTGTTTTTGGCAGGAATCTAGAGACGTTCGTAGCATGTTGCGAAGTTCATTAATTTCAGATTCTTAGCCAATCTGGCTTCTTTAAAACTGGCACATGTAATTTTACGATTGCAGGCCGGTGGTAGACCGGCGGCTACATCCCTTTTTGCTTCGCTAAAAAGGGTGTAGTGGTCTAATTTGCCAGGACAGTGAAATAAGAGGAAACTCAATCACAAAGAGGCCTCAACATGATGAAGAAAC
>NZ_JBYTAV010000012.1:0-169881 GCF_058788535.1 Undibacterium sp. FW305-107 | reverse complement strand
CCAGACCATTTGGGTCCGCTGGACGGTTGAAGTAGGCGATGTAAAGCTTTTGGATGTCTGCTGCTGTGTTGGCCATTTAGAACTCTCGACAAAATTTACAAAGAAAAATGTTGCTAAAATAATAATTCAACATTACCGATCAAAGTATTATAGAAAGTTAAATTTTTATTAGGACAATATTGCGACGAAATGTAACAATTTTTTAAATTTTTGATTGATTCTGTATCAAATATGTCCAATTAGTTATTTTTTGCAATTAATTTTTCATTGCCTTTTCGATTGCACCTGACCTAGGGTAAGGCTTTATCATCCCTGATGTTACTCATGGGCAAATTACTTATGAGCAAATCCAGGAATACATGAAGAATATGAAACTGAAAATAGGTGAACTGGCAAAACGCACCGGATTGACAGTGCGCGCCCTGCACCATTATGACAAGATAGGCTTGCTCTGCCCTTCTGTAAGAGCTGACAACACTTACCGTTTATACGACGATAAAGACGTACTGCGCCTGTACCGTATACAGGCCTTGCGACGCCTGCAACTGTCGCTGGATGAAATCCGCACCATACTTGATGATGAAAGTGTCAGCATGGGCGATATCGTCAGGCAGCAAATCAGCCTGATGGAAAAACAGGCACGTGAAGCACTGGCCTTGCGCGATCACTTGCTCAACCTGTCCGCACGTCTGGACGATACACAGTTACCTGTCGTGGATGACTGGCTGACTGCGCTGGAGATGACTGTCCATAGCGAAAAATATTTCACATTAGCCGAGCTGGAGGCTTTGCGCCACCAGCGAAGATTTGTGGACACGGCAGACAAATCTGCACTCATCCATGCCTTGCGTGACTTGATGCAAAAACAAGTGTCGCCAGAAGATGCGCTGGCACAATCACTAAGTCAGCGCTGGTTGCAGCGTATGCAGGATGAGAGCGGCGGTGACGCTGCGATACTGATCAAGTTTTACCAGATGCAAAGTGAAGAAAAGGCTTTGCAATTATTCTCGGGGCTGAATCAGGCCACGCTGGATTACATGGTACGCGCCCTAGCCTGCGCCAGCCTGCCACTGTACACCGCGTATTGTCAGCCAGATGAAATAGAGATATTGCGCCAGCATGGTTTGGCAGATGCTGCCGCCTGGCCAGTCTTGATCGCTGCCTTACATAAGGAATGTACTGCAGGCAGCCATGTCAGCGATCCCAAAGTGCAGGAACTGGCAAACGCATGGCAAGCACTGTCACTCAAAAAAGCAGGCAATAATCCAGCATTGCAAAAGAAAATCCAGCAAGCCTTTGTCGAACAGCCAGCACTACGCATGGGCATAGATAATCACCTGTACGGCTATATACAATCAGCATTGAAAACCATGGCGGGATAAAATGCCTACTTTCACTTTTTATCAATCGCCAACATGAATCAAGCCAGTGCCAGTTATGCAGCCAGTATTTTGCTGGAGCGGCGACAAAACGGTACGCAGGGCAATGCCCTGCCTGAGCCACATCGCCCAGGTGACCTGGAGGCAGCATTTGCCATTCAATGTGCCGTCAGCAAACTGACGGATCAAGCCATCCTTGCCTGGAAATGCGGTATGCCCGCAGCAGACAAATGGGTAGTGGCACCAATCTATGCAAGTGATGTGCATGAAGCGAATGCAGAAAAAAATGTGCAGCCATGTGCGGTCTGGGCCAGGCATGGCCAGGTGAAGATAGAACCAGAGCTGGCTTTCATACTCGCCCATGATTTACCTGCCAGGACTGCGCCCTATACATCAGAAGAAGTCGATGCAGCAGTGGCAGAAACCAGGCTGGCACTGGAGTTAATCGACAGTCGCTATACGCATGCGGAACAACTGAATTTTTATGACCATTTTGCTGATGGCTTGTTTAATCAAGGTCTGCTGCTCGGCCCTGTAGTGGATACAAAAATAGCCTGCCAAACCAGGCAGCTCACCATCACGTTGTGTATCGCCGGTCAGGAAAGCGTTACATTGGATGGGCAGCATCCGGCTGGCCAGCCACGCCTGCCCTTGTACTGGCTGGCAGAATTCTTGCGCAGCCAGGGAATGGGCCTGCGGGCAGGCCAGGCCATCATTACCGGTTCATATGCAGGCAGCCCATCAGTGCCGGTTGAAACTGATATTGAAGTACAGTTTGGTGACATGGCTCAGTCAGGTTCAATACAGGTGCGTTTTGAAGGAAAATAAGCCAGCACCACGTGGTTTGCCTGAAGCAACAGGACATTTCCGCCCGCGCATCACCCTGCAAACCCTGCACAGAGGCGACGGCTTGCTGGGTATGAAACCCAGCGGTGATTTTGGGCCACGCGGTGGCAGTGTGACGGTGGTGGAAATCGACTGGCTGTATCACACCGACACTGGCTTGCGCTGGCAAACTGCAGCGCCCACAGCCTTGCTGAACCGCAGACCGCATTCCACTCAATTGCTGCATGATGAACACGGCATGGCACTGAGCCTGCTACGCGATCTGGGTGCGGAAGCAGACGCACTCGACAAGGTTTGGGATATAGGTCTGCAACCCCTGCCTGCTGCCAGCCTGCAATGGCGCAAAGATAGCATCGCAGAAAATTTTGGCCCACTCTGGAGTCTGGTACAAGAAGGATTTTTTGCCGACTTCTGGGCCGAGAAATTACCCGAGATGCAGGCACTGGGCTGGCAAGTCGTGGTGCGCCCCGGCTTTGCGCACGAGAGCGTGCCCGTCGATGCCTGGCATCTCATTATCGATGAAAGCACAGGCGCAATTACCGGCAAGCAGGTAGCGTCGCGCATGCGTGGCCGTAACGAGATCATCACGCCACTTGGTCTGCCTGCGCGTGAAGGCTCATGGATGTTGAGCCTGGGAATAGAAATCGAAGGCGAGGTGCTGGACCTGGTGCCCATGCTGGCACACTTGCTGCAACGCGATGCCCGCTGGCTCAATGCCAGACAGATACGGCAGATTGATGACATGGCCATCATACAATTGCGCGCCCCTGGCGGTAAGCGTATTGATGCCATGGCAGCGCCGCTGAAAGCCATCGTCGTCCACATGCTGGATTTGCTGACCGAACGGACGCAGACAGAAGGACCTGTACAATTATCTGCCTGGGATAGCTACAGACTGGAAGCCCTGCGTGTCAGCCTGCTCGATAGCCAGCCTGAGCGTGCCGGTGAATTTGGTGGCTGGCAATTACAGGGAGATGTGGGCTTGCGCAGCCTGGCACAGCGTCTGAAGACGGTTGGCAGCCCGCGTGCAGTGCTTGCACCAGATGGTCTGGGAGTGACGCTGCGCCCTTATCAATTGCATGGCGTAGCATGGCTACAATACCTGTGCGAGCAACATCTGGCAGGCATACTGGCCGATGACATGGGCTTGGGGAAAACCGCGCAGGTACTCGCTCATTTGCTGATAGAGAAACAGGAAGACAGGCTGGACATCCCTGCCCTCATCGTCTTGCCGACTTCATTGATTTTTAACTGGCAGGCCGAAGCCAGACGCATGGCACCTGCCCTGCGTGTATTGACACTGCAAGGACCAGAACGGGCAGACTTGTTTGCCGATATCCGCCAGGCTGATGTGGTGCTGACGACCTACCCACTGTTATGGCGTGATCTTGAAGTGTTGAAGGCGCAAGAATTTCATTTGCTGATCCTCGACGAAGCGCAAACTGTCAAGAATGCCGCCAGCCGCAGTGCCGATGCAGTGCGCCAGATACACGCCAGGCACAGGCTGTGCATGACAGGCACCCCGCTGGAAAATAATCTGGGTGAGTTATGGGCACAGTTTGATTTTTTGATGCCAGGTTTTTTAGGTGACATGCGCAGTTTTTCAAGACTGTGGCGCAAACCCATAGAGGTCAATGGCGAGACCCTGCGCGCGCAATTGCTGGCGCAAAGAGTCCGCCCTTTCATCCTGCGGCGACGCAAGGATGAAGTAGCGACAGAATTGCCGCCCCGCACAGAAGTCATCAAGCGCCTGCGACTGCAAGGCAAGCAACGCGAATTGTATGAAAGCGTGCGCGTTGCCGCCGATGAACAAGTGCGCCGTATCTTGCAACGCAAGGGTTTTGACGGTGCGCAGATCACCATACTTGATGCACTGCTGAAGTTGCGCCAGGTATGCTGTGACCCGGCTTTGCTGAAGGGCCAGAACCTGCCACCGGAGATGGAAAGAGCCAAGCTGGAAATGCTCAGCGATATGCTGCCAGCGCTGGTGGCTGAAGGTCGCCGCGTACTGGTGTTTTCGCAATTTACTGAAATGCTGGAGCTGATCGCTACAGCGCTGACTGAACTGGACCTGGCTTACCTGATGTTGACCGGTAAAACCGCAACGGCCAGCCGTGGTGCTGTGGTAGCCCAGTTCCAGGACAAGCAAGTCCCCATCATGCTGATCAGCCTGAAAGCAGGTGGCGTGGGCTTGAACCTGACAGCGGCAGACACCATCATCCATATGGACCCATGGTGGAACCCGGCGGTGGAAGAGCAGGCCAATGCCCGCGCCCACCGCATAGGCCAGGAACAAGCCGTCTTCATCTACAAATTATTGATAGAAGGCAGCATAGAAGAGCGCATCCTGGGCTTGCAAGCACGCAAGGCTGCGCTGGCCGAGGGCGTGCTGGGCAGTGATACTGCTTTTGCCAGTAAATTCAGCGCTGAAGACTTGCAGGCCCTGCTGGCACCACTGAGTGCAACCGTAACCTGAAGCCCGTGCGTATCGATACCACAGGTTTAAGAATGAGCACGAGATTTTTCCCTCAGTCTCTTTTATGTCAATTTTACATAATTTGCCTTTTTGTACATTGACAAAAAAACACATATAGCACATCTTATTAGTAAGTGTGTTTCATGTGTGTTACGTTTATGAAATAATTCTATTTAGTAATATTTATTACTGTACAAGAATAGACTCTGCTGCAAATTCAGCCCATCTCAACTGATCCCAGGCTGATGACAGCATACACATAACACCAGGCTTCATCTTCGTCACCGATGTTGAAACGGCAGGTTCTTTATGATGACTACCACACGCAATCGCTATATCAGTATCGTCACGGTACTGTATCTGCTATTTGCACTGGCGTGGATACTATTGTCTGACAGTCTGTTAGCCAGCTTCAGCAATATTGAGGCTATCACCTGGCTGTCAACAGTCAAGGGCGTGTTCTTTGTGATCGTCACAACGGCATTGTTTTTTCTGGCTTTGCGGGCTGTACCGCAATTGCCCGTCCGTAGGCAAGAAGATTTGGGCAGCACATTACTCGAGGTGTTTCACCCACAATACAAAATACGCTGGCTCATTTATTTTTTGGCGATTGCCCTGCCCGTGTCGGTACTGATATTGCGCCTGGCGATAGCCCCCAGCTTTGAAAACCGTCCAATGCTGATCATGTTTGTTTTACCCATCACCCTGAGTGCCATGCTGGGCGGTCTCGGGCCAGGTCTGCTATCAACGGTGATCGCCAGTCTGGGTCTGGCTTATTTCATCATCCCACCACAAAACAGTTTTGCGATCAAAACAACTCAGGATGTATTGCAACTGGGGTTTCTGATCGTCAACGGCATTGCTGTCAGCATACTCAGTGAGGCCCTGCGGGAATCCCTGTTAAAGGTGCAAAACAACCGCAATTTGCTCGACGCCATCATACGTGGCACTTCAGATGCCATTTTCGTCAAGGATTTGAAGGGGCGCTATGTGCTGGCTAATGAATCTGCTGCCAAATTTGCAGGCAAATCGACGCAAGAAATCATAGGCCATGATGACTACGCACTATTCCCGCAAAAATCGGCGCAACTGATTACGGAAGTGGACAAGGGTGTCATTGCCAGCGGTGAAATACAATCACATGACGAATATATAAATACCTTTGATGGCAAGTCCATGGTGTTCATGGTAACCAAGGGTCCCATGCTGGACAAGGCTGGCAAGGTACAAGGCTTGTTTGGTATCGCCCGTGATATCACCGAACGCAAGGAGGCTGAAGCTGCGCTGAAGGAAAGCGAAGCTGCCATGAAAGTGGCGCAACGCCTGGCCGCAGTCGGCAGCTGGGACTGGGACATCCGCACTGACGTGCATACCTGGTCGGAAGAAGTGTATATCATCTATGGCCGCAACACATCCATGCCACCAGCCGTTTATCCTGAAGTACAGCAGTACTTTACGCCAGAGAGCTGGGCCAGGCTGGCAAGCGCAGTTGAACAGGCAATTAAGACATTTGCCTCCTACACCTGTGATGCTGAGGTCATCAGGCCTGATGGCAGTCACCGCTGGATTATCGCCCGCGGCGAAGCCGTGCAGGATGCAGAAGGCAATTTGATCAGGCTGCATGGCAGTGTGCAAGACATCACCGAGCGCAAAGTCGCTGCCATGCAACTGCAAGCCAGCGAAGAGCGGTTGCAAATGGCAATAGCCGCGACCAGTGAGGCTTTGTGGGATTGGGATGTCCCTACAGGTAAAGTCTATCGCTCTCAGCGCTATTATGACATGACGGGTTATGCAGAAAGCGAAGACACCCAGGACCTGGAATTTATCAGGCGCCAGGTGTATCCCGACGATGTCGCGCTGGTCTTGCAGCACATCAAAAACTATAGAACTGCTCATTGTGGTGATGTTGATTTTGAATACCGGTTGTTGACCAAGCAAGGTGAAGTCAAGTGGGTACATACACGTGGCCGTGTTGTCAGCCGCGATGCCAACGGTAATGCCCTGCGTGTGGTGGGCACCCTGGCCGACATCAATGAGAAAAAAATCATCGCAGCCGAGTTGCTTGAGAGAGAACAAAGGCTGGAGCGTGTGATGATGGGTTCAGACCTGGGCTATTGGGATTGGGATCTGGTCACCAATACTTTCAAGGTCAGCGCCCGCTGGGAAACCATGCTGGGTTATGAGCCAGGTGAAATGGATGTCAGCCCTGAGCATTGGCCAGATCACGTCCATCCGGATGATATGAAAGCGGCACAAACTTCACTCGACAGACATATCAAGGGACAAACCGCCAGTCATGACATGGAGTTGCGCTTGCGCAGCAAATCAGGCGAATGGCGCTGGATACTGACCAGAGGTGCCATCGTGGCATGGGATGAAAATGGCAAACCCCTCATCATGTCAGGCACACACACCGATATCACGGGGCAAAAAATCCTGGAAATGACACAGCGTGAAGCAGCAACCGTATTCTCCAGCAGTTTTGAAGGCATCATGGTGGTTGATCCACGTGGTTGCATCACCAAGATCAATCCAGCCTTCACCCGCATTACGGGATATACCGAGAAAGAAGCCTACGGTAAACCGACCAAGATACTGGCATCCGGCCGCCACAATGCCAGTTTTTATGCCGAGATGTGGAAAGCAGTGAAAGAAGATGATTTCTGGCGCGGTGAAATCTGGAACAAACGCAAGAATGGCGAAATCTTTCCTGAACTGTTATCCATCTCGGCAGTACGGGATGCCTCTGGCGAAATCCAGCATTATGTTGGTATCTTCACCGACATCAGCGAACTCAAGACCCATGAAGCAGAACTCGACCGCATGGCCCACTATGACCCGCTGACAGGTGCGCCAAATCGTCGCCTGCTGGCAGATCGTTTGAGTCAGGCAGTCAACCGTGCCAATCGCACCAACAAGTCCCTGGCGGTGTGCTTTCTTGATCTGGATGGTTTCAAGGAGATCAATGACAAATATGGCCACACTACCGGTGATCGTTTATTGATGGGCGTCACAGAGAACCTCAAGCATGTCTTGCGCGCCGACGATACTCTGGCGCGTTTAGGTGGCGATGAATTTGCCGTTCTGCTGTCTGACATCTCGTCCGCAGAAGAAAGCGCCATGATACTGGACCGTGTTCTGATCGGTGTCAGCAAACCCATACAGATAGATTTAAAATCGATCAGTATCTCGGCCAGCATCGGTGTCAGCCTGTACCCTGATGACAATGTCGATGCCGACACTTTACTACGGCATGCCGACCATGCCATGTATCTGGCCAAGGAAGCTGGCAAGAACCGCTACCACCTGTTTGACCCTGAAAACGACCGTAAGGCGCAACAGCGCAGGCAAATACTGGAAAGACTGGAAATTGCACTCGATCAGGATGAATTCGTTTTGTATTACCAGCCCAAGGTCGATTTGATCAGCGGTGAAATCGTCGGTGCTGAAGCCCTGATACGCTGGCAACATCCGAATCGCGGCATACTCTCTCCCGCTGAATTCTTGCCCCATATTTATGGCAGTAAACTAGAGAAGCCTCTGGGCGAATGGGTCATCAAGGCTGCGATACAGCAAGCCTATCACTGGCAATTGCGCGGCATCGCCATACGCGTTAGTGCGAATATCAGTGCGCATCATTTGCTGGCACCGGAATTTTGCGATTACCTGCAAGCAGCCTTACGCGTTCATCCTTACTTCCAGGCCAGTAATTTTGAACTCGAAGTGCTGGAAACTGCCGCCATCGCCGATATGGAACAAGCCGTCGCAATACTCAACCGCTGCCGTCAGTTGGGGGTACACTTTTCACTCGATGATTTTGGTACCGGTTATTCATCACTGACTTACCTGCGCAAGCTGCCGGTCGACACCTTGAAGATAGACCAGAGCTTTGTCCGCGATATGCTGACTGATGTGGAGGATATGGACATCGTCGAAGGCGTGATACGCCTGGCAGGTGCCTTTGACCGACAAGTGATAGCAGAAGGGGTGGAGACCATGGCACATGGTGCCAAGTTGCTGGAACTGGGCTGCCGACTGGCACAGGGCTATGGTATCGCCCGCCCCATGCCGGCAGATCAGTTTATTGACTGGTCAGTACGCTGGAAAACAGAAGCACGCTGGCGCGACCTGCGTACCAAGCCAGCGCTGCAGGTTTTGCAATAGCGCTGGACTTATCTTGAGCCAGGATTATTTTTTACGGAATACCAAATCCCACACGCCATGACCAAGGCGCAAGCCACGGTTTTCAAATTTTGTCACAGGGCGATAATCTGGGCGTGGCGCATAAGCTTCAGCAGTATTTTCCAGTGCAGGTTCGGCACTCAATACTTCCAGCATTTGCACGGCGTATTCTTCCCAGTCTGTTGCACAATGCAGATACCCGCCAGGTGCCAGACGCGAGGCCAGCAAGGCTACCAGCGGCCCCTGTATCAGGCGACGCTTGTTATGACGTGCCTTGTGCCATGGATCGGGAAAAAACACGTGTATGCCATGCAGGGACGCTGGCGCGATCATGTTTGTCAGCACTTCAAAGGCATCATGCTGGATGATGCGCTGGTTTTGCAAACCCATTTCATCCGTCAGCTTGAGCAAGCTACCCACACCAGGGGTATGCACTTCGACCCCAATGAAGTTTTTCTCCGGCATGCTGGCAGAAATCTTGGCACTGGTCTCGCCCATGCCAAAGCCAATTTCAAACACTGTGGGCGCCTGGCGGCCAAATGCCGCATCGACATCCAGCGGCGATTTTTGATAAGGGATGCAAAAGCGCGGGCTCAGGTTTTCTATCGCCCTGGCTTGCGCATCAGACAAGCGCCCGGCGCGGGTGACAAAGCTACGGATGCGGCGCTCAGTAGGATCATAAAACAGCGGCTTCACACCGTCAGCAGGTTTGGAATCAGACATACAGGAATTCAGGAAAGAAGGGGGAGTTACATGCAAGACAACAAATCCAGACCAGGGTTGCGGCAATCATCAAAGCTTTGCGGCTAACGCGAAGAAGCTTGAATGCACCTGTTTGAAATCATTTATTTGACAAAAACAGTATTTTAACAGATAGCAGTTGAAGTAAGAGATTTCACCAAAGACATAATAATTTTTGCATTCTTATTTTTTGTCAGGTCAGCAACGTCTTCGTCATACTTCAAGCAATACAAAAGCAAGGACACAAGCAGGCCAACACGCACGATTGTGTCCAATACCCAGATCACGTCAGTCAATGATTTTACACCCTCCCTCATCGGCAATAAACATATGAACGACTCTATCCAAAATCAGTTTACGCTGTTGGTCCGAAATCTTCCAAAAGCAACTCCACCGCTTGATTGAACTTGCGGATACCCAACAAGGTGTCCTGATCTCAAAATCGATCATTGTTGAACCATGTTTATCTGTGTATAGCAGGGCCTCGCCTTTATACAATATAGTGATATGGTACCAGCCATGCTCGTCTCTACTCGGGGGATATTCTTTTTGCTCTCTTATCTGCCGTCGAAAGTAATACCATTCTGGATCCAACATGCAAAATGGAAAAATAATCATTGTTCAAGCTCCCATGGGAACCGCCATTGACGAATGGCGTTTATATTTGGATTTGGAAAGTCGGGATTTCGATTTCTTAAAATAGGCTGTTCAACACGCCACCAGGTACGCTCACCATGCGGGCCTGTCCGCTTAGCACCAAAAGTAAACGCATTTACATTTCCCTTTGCTTCCTGAGCAAACCTCGCTGAAGCAACATCAAACACTTTAGCTGCATCTTTTGCCGCCATTTCTGACCTTATCAAGTCTTCCGCAGAGACATTCACCCCTTTATTAGGCTTCACTGGAAATAATTGAAGATCATCAAGATATCTGCCACCAGATGTTTGTTCAAGAGTAGTTTTTCCAGTCATGCGGCCGAACCGCTGAGCGTGATTCATATTACCACCTGACCAAAAAACGGCACCATTCGGTTTGCTACTAAAATCCAATGTACTTTTTGCCAGATAGTTTAACTCATCAGATGATGGGATGCTAGCGTCAGCTAATGCTGGCCTACCTAGCCCTGCGTCGTTCAACATTTGTCGTTCCATCGCACCATATTTCCAGTCCCGGGCAGCCGTCGATGCAATACGAAGCTGGTTATTCACCTCATTGCCGAGTGTCAGTGCCTTGGTGGAAATCGCAGGGCTTAAAAACTCACCAATGTGCCCACCCCATCTGCTCAAGTCACTATCATAAGGCAGCAATTCACCATCATATTTCTTGCCAAACTCAAAGGCCTGACCAAGGCGGTTGCTTTGAGGGCCGCCCAAGAATTGATCGTATAAGCCTGCGCCAATGTATCCCCATCCATTCACCGCTGACGCCAACAGTTTAGGAGTACCATTGACCGCGCCTCTTCCAACTCCGTTAATAAACTGCCCGCTGGCATTCACAGCATTTCTCATTTCATTACGGTAACCGATGGGAGGCTCATCACTTACTGCTAGTATTTCCGTCCCACCATTTGCAAAACCAGATCCAGGGTCACTGGTAGGCATAACTTCCGGGTGCCAACGCTTTGAGGGAGTGGACGCAGAATCAGTAGATGAATACAGCCCCAGTCTTCTTGCATTTTCCATTGTTGGTCTGCGATCCGCGGCTCTCATGGCGTCCAAATAATTGCGATCCGCCAATCTCTCTTCTTGAGTGCCAGTGATATGGGCCCAGCTTGTCAGTGGGTCATCTCTGACAGCCATACGTTTTCTCTCATTGAAAACGTCATTTTGCTTCCAATAGTCATTGACCTGATCCCGGCTCACTTGAGCCTGACGCAATCGACCAATATCAGGGCTGGTAATCACCCTGTTCACAGACAATTGATGTGGGCTACTCATGCCATTCAGATTGGCATATTGAATCAATTCATTCGCGCCTGGCGTGTAGCCATACTCTCTCTTGAACAATGCAGTCATCGTGTCACCAGCCTTACTCACATAACGCCTGTCAAAATCACCATCCCGATAGCCTGTTTTTTCTGCACGCAGAAAATCCGATTTCGCCAGTTCACCCGGATCAGATATCACACTATTGGACTCCGGGGGAGTCGGCTGAAATTCTCTGAAGCGGGCCATGTCTTGCCCGTAACCGAAATCAATATCGGCATTACGAGCAAATGGTGGCGGCTCGGATCTTAATTCAAGATCATCACTGCCGATACCCCACGGGGAATAACTTTCATTAGCCCTTTCACCTGATGTATCAATGAGATATGGAAGTCCATCATCTCCAAAAATTCTTTGGAAATATGCCATTGTTTGTTTCCTTTTAAAATTTATTTTTCTATACATATCCTTGCTTGGACGTATGTATAGCTATCAGCAGAACGCAATTTTTTGGACAAAAAAAGAGGCTGTCCCAAAATGGAACAGCCTCTTTCTTGTCATACTTTCCAGGTAATTTTTTCAGCAGGGCCGTTTTATAATCGCAACCAGGTCATTAAACAAACCACTGACAAAAAGACCAGGCTGCTTCAATTTTCGCACCCAAGCCCTTCGGCTATGCCACAGGGGATTTCGCTATGTAATGATCTCCCGTAATACGTCGGCGATACAAATGCCATGCGCCGTTCTGGTTAATTTCAATTTAACCGATCAATCAAACCTCTTATTTCATCACCGAACGGTCTCCCGTTTTCATTTACATACACCAGTAAATTCTCCAGAGCAGTCTCGAATCTCCGTGGCAATTGCGCCGACATATAATCAAGTTGAATGACTGCAGTCACTGCGATGTCCTTGGATGGGGACAGCAGCAAAGCCATCAAAATCGCCAGGCCTTCCCTGTGCTCCAGACAACCAATGGCTTCAGCACAGCGCTCCTGCCAGTAAAGCGGCTTGGCCAGTGTTATGGCAAACAAGACCTCCCAATCATATTTAGAAAATGGCGTTAAGGCTTCTGAGGCGATTTCAAGACTGTATTCTTGCCATGAAGAGGTTTCAGTCCCTATCAGTTTTTCAAATAAATCTACTTTATTTCCATCCATTTTTTTTCCTTAAAATCACCATTACGGATAAATAGGCGACCACACTGAACAAATAAAGCTAGCCTACATCAACACCGTTCATCAGAAGTTCTTCTGCAATTTATTTTAAACGATCAATCAAACCCCTTACCACATCATCGAGCGGTATCTCATTTTCATTTACATAGACCAGCAAATTCCTTAGGGCAACTTCAAATCTCCGCGGCAATTGCGCCGACATGTAATCAAGTTGAATGACTGCAGTCACTGCTATGTCCTTGGATGGGGACAGCAGCAAAGCCATCAAAATTGCCAGACCTTCCCTGTGCTCCAGACAACCAATGGCTTCAGCACAGCGTTCCTGCCAGTAAAGCGGCTTGGTCAATGTTATGGCAAACAAGACCTCCCAATCATATTTAGAAAATGGCGTTAAGGCCTCTGACGCAATCCCCATGCTGTATTCCTGCCATGAAAAGGTTTCTGCTCCTATCAGTTTTTCAAATAAATCTACTCTATTTTCATCCATTTTATTTTCCTTAAGGTGTGGGAGGTACAATGGGACGTGTCCCGGCAGGAAATGAAGACGTAATAACGCCGTTATCCTTTATCACTTGCCACTGCACACCTCTGTAATTATCAGTGTGCAAAGTGGTCTTCACGCCATTAATATCACGAAGCAGGATTCCTGGTGCATTCGCCGTCATTTGACCAGCCCTTAAAACCTCTACATTATTCCAATCTGGCGGTGCAATAGTGTGTATGTTCGGCGACTTTGCTGCTGACAGCGCATATGTTCCATCTTTTCGAACCACAGGCCCCCTGAACTTATCAACTGAAATTGTATCATCAGAATTAATCACCTTATTGGGATGCATAGTATATAGCGGTGATCTCAAGACATCTGGCGAATGCCCGCCAATAATTTGGTTTGTTCCTGATTTGGCTTCGCCAAACAATATTTTAAAATCGGTCTTCGTCATTGGCCCGACAAATTCTTTAAAACCGGGCACTATAGATTTATGAAAGCCTGTTGCATTTGGTGTATTGGTAATGCCCCCATTTTTTCTTAAAGTATCTGTATAGTTTGTTGATTGCCCATATCTGACCGGTGCCTGGGCCATCTGTGGTTCAGAAAAAATCATGCTTCCAAACATTTCCGCATCTTCTTTCGGCATTGCGGGAAATGCGCTTTTAAGTGCTTCAGAAGTTCGTTCATTTTGTAATGCAATTATTCGTCGATTCGCTGCATAAGCCTCTTGCATTCTTCCTTGCGCATACATTTCCTGCGCATATTTACGCAAACCAATTGAGGTTTGATAGTCGTTAATAGATCTCTTAGAAATAGAAGTGTCCAAGTCATGAGCTAATCTTGCGCGTGCCTGTTCGCGCTGAAATTTATCCACATCTGAAATACCTCGAATCACTCGACCATCCCGGTCTTCTGGACTTTCAACAAATATAGCATTCCGTTTATAGCCAGCTTTTTGTAATTCCGCCGGGTCATAGGAAGAAAATAAATTTCTTCGTCCTGATTCTTTGTTGAGTGCAACGACGTTTTGCAGCGATATATTCGTATCAGGAGTTTCCCAACTATTCTCGGAATCTCTGTCCAATGCTGGATTACCATATAGGTCTTGATCACCCACCTCTCTCGTACCACCACTATCATTGGCGGTCAAAAATTGAAAAACCCTTCCTGAGGAGCCATTTTCATCATTATTTCCCAGGTATCTATTTAATAATCCGCTGAATTGAGCTGGTTTCTTTGACGTGTAGAATTTGTCAAAACTTAAAGCAGGCGTCAAAAAATTGCTGGCATCGCTCGTTTGCATTTGTAATGAGGGAGAATTGCGTATCCCGTTCATATTTGCAAAAGGTATTAACTCATGGTCACTTGGCGTATAGCCAAACTCTCTCTTGAACAGCGCTGTCATCGTGTCACCAGTCTTACCCACGTAACGCCGGTCAAAATCACCATCCTGATAGTCTGCCTTTTCTGCACGCAGGAAATCCGATTTCGCCAATTCACCCGGATCAGATATCACGCCAACAGGTTCTGAGTGACTCGGCTGAAATTCTCTGAAGCGAGCCATGTCTTGTCCGTAACCGAAATCCATACCCATGCCACGGGCAAATGGTGGCGGCTCTGTCCGTAATTCAAGATCATCACTGCCCATGTTCCATGGAGAATAACTTTCATTGACTCCCTCACCTGAAGTATCGATGCGATAAGGAAGCCCATCATCTCCAAAAATTCTTTGAAAATTTGGCATTGTTTTTTTCCTTTTATAATGAGTTTGTTGCAGCGATCCTTGCCTGCGCTTATATAGCTATCAGCAGAACGCTAATTTTTATGGACAAAAAAAAGCCGCCCAAGATAGGGCAGCCTCTTTTCCAACATGCTTTGCAAATACATTGTCTAGCCAGGCCACTTCGTCGTGGCTAGCAGATCCCTAAACAAGCCACTGACGAAAGGCCAGGCTTGTTCAATTTGTACTTAGAAGTTAACACTGGCGGTGGTGAAATTGTATATGATCCGCGAGTTTCAGAATGACTTGAAGTGCAGCTTTTCCGCCTTAAGCCCATCCACCTTTACACAGAAGATCGAAAACAAGTTTTAAGACTTACTTTCGCTCAAGCTTCCAAGCTTGCATATGAACTTAATATTTTTTTCCTGGGCGATATTCACAAGAAACTTTTGCAAGTTACTGGCTGTAGTTTCGCAAGTCGGTTTGTGCGTACTTTGTAACCAGCAATCGAATTGCCCTTTTTTAGTCGAAAAACAATGCAGTTGCTCTTGCAAAGAGTCATCCCTCAAAAGAGTCACGATAGTATTTCTCTCATACTGCAAGGACTTAGAGGCTGATTTTCTTTCAGCGCTTGTTCAAAATCTATGCCAGCCTTTTCATCCAGAGTCAAACTATATTGAAGTGCAGGCTTTTCTTCTTTAACGACTTGATGGCTCATTAAAAAAAACAAGAAAATAATCGCCGCAAGAATAACAGGTGTCCCGATAAACCAAACTAAAGGCCAAATCAACTTATTTTTTCTTGAACTCATATACTTGCTTCGCCCTTTCAAAAGCTTTTTCGTCATTGCTCTTAAAAATATACCAGAGATTATTTGGCTTCCCAACCTTGGTATTTAAATCAGCCATATCCTTAGATGATGAAGGTAAAGAAATTGAATTGAAATCCGCCTGATTGCATAGCAAGGATGCAAAGTCATATTCGCTGTCTTTTAGAGCATCCGCTAGAGCTTGGAATGCTTGCACCTTGATTTCCTTACTGAGATCGTCACCAGCACCAAAATAATATTTATCAAAATGTTCTTTCAAATCTTCTAATTTATTTGGATCATAACGATTAAGTTCTGGATCAAGCATCTCTTCTCTATCATAGACGTCAAAGCCCACCAAAAAACCATCCAGAGGAAATACGAGGCCATTAATATTACTGCATTTAGAATTCATCAATTTTTCACTCAATTGGAAACGCCGTAATTGGTACGTCGAAATTTCGGTCGAAATTAATCCACCAATTTTCGAGTCTTGGAGTAAATATTGTACTCCGGGGTATTAAAGGGTCAGGCATAAATCCATGTCCAACTGTATCTCGAAATTTACCAAAAACAAACTCTCGTAATTAATAAAAATTCTTATCGCTGCGGTGAGCGGTGAATTTTTCATTTAAATACAAGCCAGAGAATTTCCTCTCCTTCAAGAAGAAATATCTATACCGGCAGAAATTAAATCTTCTTTCCATCGTTCGACGACAATGCGATAAATATTTTCAAAGAAACCTCTTGGATTATCAATATTCCAAGCTGTTGGCAAGTAAATAGTGTCGGGCGCGTCATGATCTGGGTGAAATATCTCAGAAAAATCGAAATATTTATTGTCCAACGCGTCCTTTAGCACGCGTACTAATTCAACCTTATGAGCAGGTGTGAGCGCTAAAATTCCTCCACAAAAAAAATAGCGTTCAAATAAATCCTCCAATTGTCCTTGTTCATTTGGATCAAATTGATTGAGTTCTTCACCCAAAGTTTCTTCTCTATCAGAGACATCAAAACAGTTCAAGAAGTCTTTCGGGTCGACCATAAAATCTGCGCTGCTGTTAATGTGTTTTAGTCTCATAAGTTTTTACCAGTTTGGAAATGTAGTAAATGGAACATCTAAATTTTTATCAAAACCAACCGACCATTTTGATAGGTTGGGATTGAAAATCGGTGCGGTAGGCATTTGCGAGTTAGGTCTAAATCCTTGCCCACCACCGTCATAAAAATCGCCTTTAACCATAGGTTTATCAATGCTACCAGCGTTGTAGCGAGGAAGTCCACGTGCTTCTCTTGTAATCGCTTCATTTAAAGTACTCCGCATTGAAAGCCAGTCCAAAAACTGACTACTCTTTCTCGGCGAGACAGAGTTTGGTGTAATTCCCGTTCTAGGGTGTGTTCCGTCTATCGCTCGTTGCTCAAGATTAGGTCTCAAAGGAATATCAGGCCCATGTTTATCTACAAAATGTACATTCAATCCAGGATATTTGGCGTTTACCGTAGCGGCCCTTGCCTGGGTTTATATAGCTATCAGCAGAGCGCTAATTTTTTATGGAAAAAAAAGAGGCTGCCCAAGATAGGGCAGCCTCTTTTCCAACATGCTTTGCAAATACTTTGTCTAGCCAGGTAACTTCGTCGTGGCTACAAGATCCTTAAACAAGCCACTGACGAGAGGCCAGGCTTATTCAATTTGTGCTTCCTAGTTAACCCTGGTGGTCGTGAAGTTGCATATGATCCGCGAGTTTCAGCATGACTTGGGGTGCAGCTTTTCCACCCTAAGCCCATCCACCTTTACACAGAAGATCGAAAACAAGTTTTAAGACTTACTTTCGCTTGAGCTTCCTACCTTGCATATGAACTTAATATTTTTCTCCTGGGCGATATTCACAAGAAAATTTTGCAAGTTGCTGGCTGTAGTTTCGCAAGTCGGTTTGTGCGGGCTTTGTAACCAGCAATCGAACTGTCCCTTTTTAGTCGAGAAACAGTGCAGTTGCTCTTGCAAAGAGTCATCCCTCAAGAGGGTCACGATAGTATTTCTCTCATACTGCAAGGACTTAGAGGCTGATTTTTCTTTTAACGCTTCTTCAAAATCTAAGCCAGTCTTTTCATCCAGAGTCAAACTATATTGAAGCGCAGGCTTTTCTTCTTTAACGACCTGATGGCTCATTGAAAAAAACAAGAAAATAATCACCGCGAGAACTATAGGTGTCCCGATGAACCAAACCAAAGGCCAGATCACCTTACTTTTTCTTGAATTCATATGCTTGCTTCGCCCTTTCGAAAGCTTTTTCGTCATTGTTCTTAAAAATATACCAGAGATTATTTGGTTTCCCAACCGTGGTATTTAAATCAGCCATGTCCTTAGATGACAATGTTATGCCAGGTATAATTGGCATTTCAACGTTCTGCCCGACACCCCACGTTAACATTCTGATTTTATTACCTATTTGAACCGGCGCACGCGTTACGATTCCGTCTCGCATGGCATGTCCAGGTAAGGTGATATTAACAAGCGCATGGTTTTCAGGATCGAGTGCCTGGACAATATTATTTCCACCGGTCAATCGCTGAGCTTTCCCTGTTTCCGCTCTACCCTCTTGCCCTGGTGCGCCATTGTACAAGAGTCCTTCATTGTATATATTTGGGATATTGCACCACTTTTCACTAACATCACAACTAGCCGGTGAGAGTTCTGCATAGTTGTGGTAGGTACTACGTGACTTTGAATGGTCACCAAATGATTGAGCATACTGAACAGGAAAACTATCTCTTGGAAACGCATTATATGGGATTGCTACTGGAGCATCTTTCCCCTGGTTACTAAAATAAAGTAACTCTTTTCGGTCATCTTCAGCGCGATCTGCGAAAAAACGTTCCATATCTTGTGATTTTATTGCAGCACTGGCAGATTGCCCTCGATTTATCAAGCGCAATTGCTCACTCTGCATGGCGTCTCTGACATCCCGATTTTTTTTGAACTCAGCATTTTTTGACCAGAATGCATTTAACTGTGCTTGGCTCACATCGGATTGATGCAAGCTATCCAAGCCTGGACTATTTATTACTCTATTCACACTCAACTCATGTGGGCTACCCATACCATTCAGATTGGTATACTGAATCAACTCACCGGCGCTTGGTGTATAACCATAGTTCTTTTTGAAAAGCGCTGTCATGGTGTCGCCAGTACGGCTCAGGTCTCGTATGTCAAAGTCTCCGGTTTCATATCCAGATTTTTCTGATCGCAAGAAGTTGGACTTGGCCAGATCAACATCGTCATCTATCGCGCCCCGGCCTGGCATGGCAACGGGGGCAAATAAATTGCTGCTGTCAGAGATAGGCAGGCTGTAGCCAAAGTCACGCTGTGCTTCCGCATAACCCGGCAACGTTCTTGGGTCAACCCTGGGTGTATTCAGATCATTTAAGTAACTGCTGTCTTCATCGAGCTTCAAATCTTTATACAGATCAGACAAGTCAGATTCATCTTCGTAAAGTTTGTACGCCATATTTTCCTCTTGATATTGGTTGCAGCATGCCCTTGCATCCCGCAGGTGGTGTAGTTGATATGCTCTGACAGAGTGGACGCACATCGTCCTGCCATTCGACATATGTTCGTAAAAGCGGCGTGGAGGACTTTCTTGCGTGGTGAAAATGATGTAAGACGACAATCTGTGAAACAGAAGCCAATCTCAATACTCACATCACTGTTACGATTTAGTACGGACGTTTGGTTGTGGCGACCAAATCAGTAAACAAGTCACTGACGAAAAGCCAGGCTTGTTCAATTTGTGCTTCCACATTCAGGCTGGTGGCGATGAAATTGCGTATGATCAAAGCCTTACTATTGCCTGGTGTCGCAGGGATGAGGCATTCTATGTCCAGTATCAGTTTTTTTGATTTGCTCTTTGTGTTCAATAATAATGCTGATGGCTTGCATATAGAGTTTCAAAATTTCGATCAAATTCAGCCATCCACTTGTAACGCCTTCTTGAAAATAATTCTTCCTCATGCGACTTGCCCTCAACACCCTCAACATATCTTTCCGCAGCATTTCAAAACTAACTTCAATCGAATTCAGTCAAAGCTAATGGGAAATATCTTGAAGCAAAAAAATCTTTTTCCCATCTATCTTTTACAATGCAGTAAATATTTTTGAAAAATTGTCTTGGGTTTTCAATGTTCCAATGTGAAGGCAAAGAAATTGAATTGAAATCTGCCTGATTGCATAGCAAAGATGCAAAATCATATTCGCTGTCTTTTAGAGCACCCGCTAGCGCCTGGAACGCCTGCACCTTAATTTCCTTACTGAGATCGTCACCAACGCCAAAATAATATTTATCAAAAAGTTCTTTCAAACCCTCTAATTTATTTGGATCATAGCGATTAAGTTCTGGATCAAGCGTCTCTTCTCTATCATAGACGTCAAAGCCCGCAAAAAACCATTAAGTACAGAACAACGATCACCATCACTTTGTCATATGTGTGATGGCGGTTTGATTGGTAATTTCAAAAGAATGAAGGTGAAGAGAGAAGTGAAAAATAATTACCTTATCACCGCAACCCGTCGTTGATCAGTAAACGACAATTGTAGTTTACTCTGAGAAAAAATTCGCTGCCCCCTGAGAATTGCATATGAGTAGTTGAAATGCTACTTGGACTTTAGACGCATTGCTTTGATTTTATCAACCCAAGCCATGATCTCGTCACGTACGGGAAAACTCCCGTCGATAAAACCTGGGCGAAATTCTTCCCAAAATTGAAAGCTTCCGTCACAGTCAAGTCTATGAAAATTGTTGACTGTGCCACTTAAAGCAGCATCTATGTGCATAAATCGCCACCAAACTGGCGGCCAGAAATGATCGTTTAACAGAGGTTCGATTATTTCCAAATCTGAATTTATCCACTTAATAATTAGCCCCCACTTATCTTCATCTCCAAGGCTTAACAAATATGACTTCAAAGATCTGAGCTCATTGACGATCGGGATTATTGCCAGCAATCTTCTATCCAATTTTATTTGCTCCATGGAGTTGGGTGGGAAGAAATTTCTGAATTACGTTGGATCTACATTTTTTTCGGGCAATTCGGCTCAACATCATATCCCAGAGGAATATACAAATGACTGAGTTTCTTCTTTCCCTCACGTCTGATCAAATGCATTCCCTCTAAGCTATAACAAGTTGACAAGGTCGAAACCACTTTTTTATCAGTGATTTGATATTGCGTACCTTTGACTTGAACATTCACATTTTTCCCAATAACAGCAAGACCAATAAAAGGATCTGGATAGGATACGGAATTACTGAATTTCAAGCGATACGCATGTATTTTCCGATTGCTCATCTCATCGGTAACAACATCGTCAGGTTCTAATTGAATTTCTTTTTCAATTATTGCTTTTGTGCAGCATTGCGCCTTGCCATCTTTCCCAGCAAATTCAGCCTGAATTTCATCTGCTCCAGATAAAACTCCAGCAGTAAATAACACAGGAGGCTTATCAGGGAATATTTTTACAATTCCATCAAGAGCTGTCGCCGCGTTTATTGACTGGGACAGTAATAATCCCATTGATAGCATGAGTGTATTTTTAATTTCCATTATCTGACCAGTGTGGTTTATCGGATACTAACTTTCGCACGCCATAACTTGCCCCCACGGGATAAAGATCACTTTCCTTATCTATTCGGACGGAATTACCATTTGCATCGGTCACGGTGCGTCCAAGCAAACCAGTAACCCTCATGTCTAGCACTCCTTAAGCTGTGCATCGCGAAAAGAGTGCGGGTGGATATCTGGTATTTAAAACAGCTGAGCTTAAAATGGCAAAGTCACCTCAAGCATAAATTTAGCCTCTGGAGATTTCTGCTGTCACCCACATCAACCCTACACATGCCAGCAACATCTCTGGATTGAAGGCTATACATCCCGGCGCTGTCTGCATTCTGGTACTTGACGCCGACTTTTTTGGTGAATCCACCAGCTCATAAATCTCATCCGGATGGCCCACGTGTCTGATCACCCAAGTGACTACTTTTCCGCGTTCATTTTCACTTCTTTCCCATCCAAATTCATACGTATCCTGACTGGAATAGAAGCCGGTCTGGATGAAAAAATATTTCTTTTTGAATTTGTACTCGGTCGTCCCAAATCGAAAATAGGAGCGGGCATCGGTGGACATAATGAACTGGTCACCTTTGCGAATATCCAGTCTTTGCTCTTTCCAGATGAATTCATAGGAACTAACATCAAATGAATCTGATACGCATTTTAATTTACCGTTAAAAAATGATGTTCTACCCAGTTCAATCCACATTATGACGCCTCAGTTTTTATTGTTTACGTTTCCTTAGCTCCAAAGAAACACCAAAGCCAGGAAAAGCCTTTGAAGAAAGTTCAAAATTTGATGATGGTGTCATCATACTATCACCACTCAAATTCTGACGTAAACCCGGCACAACTTCCAGTTTTACAGGCTGTCCTAAAACGCTGACACTTTGTGGGAGTGGAATTGGAATGGCGGGAAGATTTTTTTCCAAAACATTGTCAAATTTTGGTGCAGAATCTCCCCAGCCATAGGTAAACCGACTAACTTGATCAAGCAAGCCATTTGCCTTCCTGCTCTTGTATTGCAAGCCGACGCCATCGTTCCCTATCATGAATTTCTTATCACCATACTTGATAGCCAGCCTGACGGTATCAGGTGTCACGTATCCTTCGCCTATTCTCTTTATCGTTCCACCAATCGCGTCTTTGGCGTCATTTTGCAATGTGCCATTCATTGCCGAGTCATATGCTGATGCAGTTAGTTTTCCGAGCCCCAGTCCCGCATCAATCAAATTAAATCCTAATTCACGCGGATAAAGGTCATGTTCCTTTTCTATTCGGACGGAAATATAATTTGCGTCAACTTATGTCGCCGCCCGCTGCATATTAGTCCGGTCAATCTCTTTCCAACCATACTTTACAAGTAATTTTTTCAACAGAGTGGTTCTATAGTCGCAATCAGATCATGAAACCAGACGTTGACGAAAAGGTTTGCCTTGGTCGATTTTCACTTCCACATCCAGACTGGGTGCTTTACTCGGTGTCTACCCATGGAGCCAATCTACAATCCGCTTTTTGCTCGTTAGCTAGTTGAGGCCACCGCAATCCCTGTCTAGTTTCAGAGTTGCAGCGATAGAAAGGAAAACTGTGATTCGCATTATCTTTCAACAGTTGACCGTCTCTGGCAACCTTAAAATTAACTTCATGAAATTGGTAAGAGCCGGGCCGCTGGAGATTACTTTTTTTAAAATTATCGGATGCCTGTATGCCTCCGGAGGTCATGAAATTTCGTCCAAAATTTCGGTACACAGAGTCGTTAATGTTTCCAATACCATTAAAGGAGTTTAAGCCAGCGGGGACAAAAGCCGTAGCTGGTGCAAAGTTCACAAGATCAACATTGGCCCTTTGGTCATCATCAAGCGCACCAACCGCTTTATTTGCTATGATGGTACCTTGGCTATGCCCAAATACTTTTGTTTTAACATCATCTCCCCAACAAGCCTTAAGTTTTTTATTATGAGCAATTGCTTCTTCAATTGCCAGACGAGTCCCAATTTCAGCGTTGCTTGTCATGCCCATTTTTTCCAAGGCTGATTCAATTCCATCCCGCACCTTTCCTTGAGTGGCGTTATATGCGTTAGTCATAATATATGGCGTTCCCTGCAATTCAAGTTCATCAGCCAAAGATTGCCCCATTGAATACGACTGCAAGGGACTATTTGTGATACCAGCTGAGTACACGCCGATTGGAATACAATGTTCTTCTGCGTTTTTATAGAAATCATTTTTCTTAATATCGTCTTCTAAATTTCTAGTGCTAGGATTTCTCTTTGCGTTCAGATCCGAATATTTAGACGCCTTAGGCAAGGCATAATTCATAACGACTTCTTCAGGCTCGTCATTCAATCCCAGTCTCGCCGAAATTCGCCCCAACAAGCCTTGTTTAGCTCTAATTTTTTGTGTAAATTCTGGATCGTTGCGAGCCTGGGCATTCATCCACTTAAATTTCAACTCTCGCGTGCTACCAATGTCTCCCGGCCCTCCCAGATACCAATCCAAAGATCTGGCATCTGGGAAATTTGTTAATTCTTGCATTAAAGTTGGAGCATCATTATTGAATCCCGAGTCACGTCTGGCAAAATCACCATCCCGATATCCAGTCTTTTCTGCACGCAGAAAATCTGATTTCGCCAATTCACCCGGTTCAGATATTGCGCCAGTTAACTCCAGGCGTTCCGGTCGAAATTCCCTGAAGCGGGCCATATCTTGCCCGTAACCAAAATTCATACCCATGCCACGAGAAAATGGTGGGGGATCTGACCTTAGTTCGAGATCATTATTGCCAGTACTCCAAGGAAAAAAACTTTCATTAGCCCCTTCATTTGATGTATCGATGAGATAGGGAAGTCCATCTTCTCCAAAAATTCTTTGAAAATTTGCCATTGTTTGTTTCCGTCTAAAAATGGATTCGCTATGCCTGTTCTTGTGCGTGCTTATGCATAGCTTTCAATAAACCACTAATTTTTTTTGTGAAAAAAAACTGCCCAAAACTGGACAGCCTCTTTCTCGCTATACTTCGAAAATTCCTTGTCTAACCTGGCCGTTTGGTAGCAGCGACCAGATCATTAAACAAGCCACTGATGAAAGGCCAGGCCTGTTCAATTTGCGCTTCCACATTCAGGCTTGTGGCGATGAAATTGCGTATGATCAGAGCCTTGCTATTGCCTGGTGTCGCAGGGATCAGGCTTTCTATGTCGAGTATCAGTTTTTTGATTTGCTCTTTTTGTTCAGCCAGAAAGCTGATGACTTGCAATATGGTTGCGGCGATTTGCAGCATGATTTGTCCTTTAAAATTGACATTTATATTTCAGGGTGATGCCATCAATTGACTTAAGATAGTCGCGGGTCGAGTCAACCACGGAAAGTTGTATCGAGCCCGGCAAGCGGATTGTCGCTATCGACAATTGTGGTGTCAGGCTGGTGTTGCAGCGCGGCTGTTGCCACAGGTGTTGATATCGCAGGCACGCCGTTGATGAAGCTGTGATCTTCAATTGGAGCGGGTTGCCCTTCTTTTGCTGGCAATAGACCGGCTCTTTTAGAGGTAATGACTGGGAGCACGATGCCAATAAGACTGACGACGCCAATAGCAAGGCCATTGAGCTGTTCTGGCGTAATGGCCAAGTGAATGCCAAATGTGTCACCGAATTGTGCCAGCGCACCCAATGCTGCGGCCAGAGCGGCGACTGAGATTCCGCCGTTTTTCCAGAGCTCAACATTGCTGACCTCGCTGCCTTTGCGAAAAAGATTAATGACTGCATTGATTTTTTCAAACATGATCGGTCTCCCATAAAACATTGTTTGCCAGCCGGTTGACCCAACCTGCGCCAAAACTGGGCCAGTTGGACAATTTGGTGTAGAACTGCATGCGGTGAGCCAGCATGCGTTTGGCCAATTTCTCAGCATTGAATTTGCCAACTGCTGCCAGAGTGATCGGGCCAACAATACCGTCTTCAGCCACACCGGCTGCACGTTGTAGCAATCTTGCTGCCGTGCCTGTGCCGCAATTAACTGCACAATCAAAGAATTCAAAGGCGATTACCAACGGGAATTGGTCCAGCTGATTGGCGTCCCAAAAATCACGCTTGTAAAGCGCTTTGGCTTGCTCTGCCGTGAGTGCTGCAATATCGAGCTTGGGATAACTGCGCTGGCTAATACCGAACTTGGTGAGTTTGCCAGCATCGAGCGGATGATTACTGGTGCCACCTTCGTTTTTCAGTACCGGGGTAATGCAAATATCAAAGTTGTTCATGTTGATGTTCTTTCCAACGTTGTTCTGCTTCTTGTCTTTCAATTTCTGCTGTTTGCAGGCTGACCCAGCGCTGGCGCAGCAGGATGAGTGAAATGGCTATGCCTATCAGCATCGAAGCAATCGACAGGTAGCCCTGTATTTCAGCAATCGAAGTAAGGGGTGCGATTGCGGTCGTGATCGCTGGCACGGCCAACGCAGTTTTAGGATTGTTGGCTATCGCCTCTACCACCTGACTAGCAGCAGTTTCGGCGTTATTGGGAATATTCATGAATAGCGTCCTTATAAATATGTGGGCTTCAATCAGGATAGTGACAATGAAGCTGGACTGGATAGGCAAATATCCACAACATAGTCCAGTTTTCAGCAAGGTTGACGTGTGTTCACGCCAATCAAATTTCAGACAATTTCTCCTGATTCCCATATGGGATAGTCGCTTGACCCGGCATCGCCGGAAGAATTGCTCCAAACAGGATTGCTGCTATTATTGCCAGCCTTGCCTGCACCCTGGCCACTGAAAACGTTGCCGATTCCTTTGACAAAACCACCCAGAAGATTAGATCCCATACCATCTCCCTGACCATACTTAGCGGATGCGCCATTCGAGCTTGAAGAGCCGCTGATGCCCATGTAAGGAGACAGGAGGCCATTGATCCTGCTAGCCTGATTCAATGCATAATCATTCTGATTATTGGCAACTCCATAGGCATTATTGATCAGTGAAGTAACCGCATTGAGGCCATTCAGTTTGTTTTGGCTATTAAGCTGGTTATTCGCCAACTGCCATGCTGCGTTTTGCATATTGGCTTGCTGGCGATTACCCAGGTTTGCCATATTGGTCGCTTGCATGCCCTGATAATTATTCTGATTGGCTTGCTGCAGGAAGCCTGCATTGGCCAAATTGGTTTGCAAAGCCCCTCCAAACAATTGCGACAACACATTATTTTGTGCCGTTGCATTGAATTGATTATTATTGTTAGCCATCTGTGCATTGCTGAGATTGACCTGATTCTTGGCACCGGCATCCTGCCCCGCCACATTGTATTGCTGGCCTGACAGCCCCATGGCTGCATTGAGCTGATTTTGCCTGTCCTGGCTATATTGTCCGGATTGCGCGGCAACCGCAGTGTCTGTCATGTTTTGCCCGACTTGTGACAAGGCACGACTCATATTGCGGGCAAGAGAATCTGCCGCCTTTCCTTCTGCGATGCCTTGGCGTGATCCACCATATTGGCCATTGATAATGGCATCGCCACGTAAAGAAGGCAGAATGTCTTCCTTGAACTGTTGCATGGCATCGCTTTGCAAATTCTGGAATTGTGAAGAACTTTGATTCAAGCCTTTCTGGATAGCGCCAGCCAGATAGGGATTATTCCCGAGATCGCCATAAATCACATCTTGAAAAGCCCGGCCCAGGCCAAGATTATTTTGCCCGGGAACGTTAATCATGGCAGCCGGACCTGCTTGTGCCAAGGCAGAAGTCGCCGCCTGATAAGCTTGTGGCATCTGGCTGAAGGCAGCATTCATAGGCGTGGCATAAGCACCTTGTGCTGCCTGCATGCTGACAGGATCATAGGCGTTCTTCATCAATCTGAAGGCGGAATCCCTCGCTTCCCCCATATCCCAGGCAGAATTGGTGCCAAGATAATTGTCGGCAGCCTGGCCATAGTTGGCTAGTCCCTGATTTTGCTTTTTATCAAACAGACCCTGATAGCGCCCCAACAAGCCACTGTCGTCGATATAGTCGCCTTCGTCATAAACTGGAACGCCCGATTCATTTATTTCACTTGGCGTTGCACCAGGCTTAAGTACTCTGCCTGTGCCAAAGAGTATGTTGGCGATGCGTGGATCCAGCTGCGCCTGGCCACTTTGGCCCGAGGGTTTCGGATCATCCTTGAGCAACGCTCCACCGATTACGCTTACTGCAGCACCACCGATATATCCCCATGTCATGTCAATTCTCCTTTTATGCTCGCAATCATTTCTAATGCATCAATTTCATCAAAATTTTTTGCGATAACTTCCTCTTCAATTTTTTCAAGATCCGTTTCGTCAGTAACATGAATGGTTGTCCAGATTGTTCCTTCATGCACTAGCACAACACGCTTGGTACCTGGAGAAGAAACAAAGGTGTGGGGGCCACGAAATTCAACAGGCCCATCTTCTGTCAACACTGAAACATGTCCTTTTGAGATGATGTTCAAATGCGCATGCTTATGTATTTTCCCGATGATTAAGCCGCCAGCAGGCAATGTCATTTCGCGCCCGTATGAGCCTGGAGCGAAGAAGTGACGGACAGGGAAATCCATCTCTGTAAAATTACCGGTATCTCTTGCAGAAAGCATCTGATCTTGCAGTCGTAAAATTAATTCGCGTATTTCTGACTTGGTCTTGTGCGTATTAAGTGAGAAAAAATTTTCTTGCTCGATGAGTGTATTCATGTGTCACCCAAATTTCTGTATTATTGCAGCCGCAAATTGCTTGATCATTTCTGGCTTTCCTGCCATCTGTTCAAGCGATTGGATTATTTTTTTTGTTTCATGGACGTGATGTCTCTTTAGATCAGCTATAACAGCAGCCATCGTTCTTGCGCTTTGGTCGTTCAATAGTGCATTGGCTAATCGCAAAGCATTTGCTTTGTTTTTTGCTCGCTGTAAAAGCCCGCCACTAGTCATATGGTGGCTGCCAAGTATTCCTTTTTTCATGCTTTTTCCTAACCTAAAAATATCCACGAAGATGCTGCGGCTTTGTAGTAATACATACCTGTACCGGAACCTGGATTCCAATTGATGCCGTCAGCGTAGCGAATGTCCCCGTCTCTGGGCTTGGTTGGCGCAACTGTAGTCTTATCCAGGTGTCCCAGAGATAAGCCCGTGACAGCCGTGGCTATTTTCTGTAACTCAGACGAAAAAAAACGCTGCATTTCTGCAGCGTCGTCTGGTACTTGCGATGGCGCATAAACCACCGTATTTGAATTGTTTATTCTCACCATACCCCCATTGTTTCAACATCAAGATCAACCGAGTCAAGTCGCCACTGAAATGCCGAGCCAGATGCATAGCGATGTGCGATATAACGACCACTGGCAAACAAGTCTACTGCAACAGTCGAGCCTATAGTGTAAGTGCCAGTAACCCATACCGGTTCATCATAGGGCGTATTGGCATATCCTACGCTGACCATGACAGTCTCACCATTATTGCCAACGATACGAGGGCGCACGCCCTTGACCAGTTTAATACTTTCTGGCGTATCGAAAGATAAACCCCGGCGTTCCAGGAAAGCACTTGGCAAGCTGCCATTGAATGAGGCAGAGGCATCCAGCATATACAGTTTCTGATCATTCGATGCCATAACCACTCGAGCAGTATCCGGCGTATAGTCGGGACCGCTCCAGAATGTCAGATCAGAATCCCAGGAATCAGAATCCTGTGCCCAGGTACCACCAAGATCATTCGATACTGCACCGTAATTTGCATGGTTAACATTAGGCAGATCACGAAATGAAACCGTTTTGTCGACAAAGTTGTAAACCATGGCCTTGTCGCATACGTTAGAGCCTATAGACGGATACGCCAAATAAATTTCATTCAGGAATGGATTCTTGAAAACAAAAACATTGCTGCGATTATTGACATCAATGTTCTGAAAAAAGAATCTGCGCGTCTGTTTGTCCAGCACTGAGGTCGCTGTCTGTCCATCATGAACGATGACATCAGAACCCGTCACCACAAAATGCCAGCCATCAAATTCAACTGCGCAATTACGGTTGAGCATACCGGACATGCCCAGTATTTTAGAAAACCGGAACATCGACTGCCCACCCACAAAATCCATACGATGGGTAGAATTTTCTGTATAAATGATAAAAGAATCGCGCAAAGATAAACCATCGACAACAGGGCTGCTTGCTTCTGCCAGATCAACTTCGCCTGCATCTTTAGTTGCATCTGCAGCATCCCAGCTTGCCGGGAAAGCACCTGGATCAGCCGGATGCGACCATTTCACCAGGAATGGCTTATTCGTTCCAGCCACAGTCAGGTTCATGGCGATCAAAAAATTCTTGTAGGCTCGTAAGGATTTACAATAAGTATTTGCTGGCCAGTTAGGTAAATCAACAAATTTATTAACCAAATTCAAATCCCACGACATAGGTGCTTTTGAAGTATCACCTACATTTAATACTGGCAAACCTGACAGCAAGGCATGGGTCCATTGGTTAACCACCCCCGCTCTGGGCGTTGCATGTGTGATGTCTGTATGGGTGACAACACCGCCAGAGTATGTAACAGCATGAGACTTTGTGGCACTCATATATACCCAATAGCGGTTGCCGGATATCGTCACTGGCAGCACATATTGCGGCACAACAGGCGGGGAGTTATACACTTCACCATGTCCATAAAACTGGTAGGCATAGCCATCAAGAAATCGAATATTACGCGCATCTGTCCAGGCATTAACGGGGATTTCATGCTGAGACAAATCTTTATTCACTCCGAATTGTCCGACATTTTGTATTTTAACGAGAGCCATATGCGCTTAATAGTCCATAGCGGTTTTGATTACTGTTGACAGGTTGCTGCTGCCCAAAACCCTGATTGAGCAATCCTCTGGGCTGCTGAAAATTATTTTGAAAGCCACCGCTATATGGCTGGCTTTGATTTGCCTGTCCCCATGACGAAGATTGATTTTGATATGGATTTTCCCAGGATGGAGAAAAATTATTATATTGTTGCCCAGGCGCTGGGAATTGATTCCCATTCGATTGTTTCGCCGGAAAATTTTGACTTCCATTTGGCGTGTTTATCGCTTCTTGTTGAGCACTATTCTGCCCCCAATACTGGCTGCCTTTTGGCTGATTGGAGCTGGCCCAGTTCGTATTTAATGCCTGGTTATATGCAGGGACTTGCTGAAATGGCTGCAAATAAGGGTTCTGTTGCTGCGTTTGTTGCTGCGGTGACGCACCTTGCTGTTGTGGAAAAAATTGCTGCATTTGTTGACGCTGCGTGGATGACAGCCCTTGCAATTGTTTTTGCAAGTACGACTGCTGCGCAGAATTGAGACTACCATAAGTCTCTATCCTCTTTTGCATGTCCTGATAGGGATCATTTGAGTACATGCCCGAAGCCTGTAGTGGCGTGTAGCCCATCTCATTTGCCCACGCCCGCATTTGCGGCGATGCGCCGTATTTATCAGCCAGGCCTTCAAATACGCCAGCACCTTTCTTCCATGCATCAGGCCCTTGCTGAAAATAATTAAGCACATCCAGATCTGCCTGGCTGGCATTGCCACCAAAGACTTTCCTGTTTGCGGTATCCAGGACACTGTCCTGGGTATACCCATAGCCATTCTCACCAGCCAGTTTCAACCATTGTGCGTCCTGATCATTGACCTTACCTTGCAAACCTGCTTCCTGACTGGCTTTGAGGTAGTCATATCTGACTTCAGCTTTTTGCGCATCACTGAAATTGGCCCCAGCTCCAGCACCATTCATGAGACTGCTGACGAATGCCGCCGAGCTATTCAAATTAAAAAATGGATTAACGTCACCAGTGACGTAACGACCATATTTGTTTTTCAGCTGAGACAAGTAATCATTACTTCCTCCATTGTCAAAACTGGAAGACCTGTCCATAGACGTTGTGTTGTAAACAGGTTCCGGTGTTGCCTTTAAAGATGGTACCTGAATCGGATCCGGTTTTACCGGTGTCTGAGTTTCAATATTTGCAGATCCCACGCCTTTGCCATTCGTGAGATTTTGTGCAGCAGCGACCAGGAATGCATTATGAGAAACATCGTAACCTTTGTTTTTTATTTCGTTATTCCAATAATCAATCCCCGCCTGATCCCCAATCCGTCCAAATGGCGTGTACCAATCAGCTGATTTATTAGTGAATTTCTGATCTGAGACACTATCGGCACCAACCCCCTTACCACTTGCCATATTCTGCGCAGTGGCCGTAAGGAAGTTGCGATATGCGACGTCAGGTCCTTTACTGGCAATTTCATTGTCCCAGTAATCCATGCCAGCCTGGTCACCGATTCGTCCAAATGGTGTATACCAGTCAGCTGATTTGTTTCTGCTTAGCTGATTAGCAGGTTTAGTGGGATTACCACCAATTTCAATAGCATTATTTTGTGTCATGATAAACCTCAGTCTTTCGGTTTAGTAAAAACCTGACCATCCCAGTAGTCACCTATGGATACAGTATCATCACAAGGAATATATCCTGGTACCTTACCTAAAACGATATTTACTACGATGTCATTTTTAATTTCTGCACTTTTCATATTTACCACCAGTAAATGACAACAAGGCCATCGCCACCTCTTCCAGTAACAGCACCAGCAGTTCCATCGACTCCACCGCCACCACCTCCTGGAAGCCCACCATCTACACCGTTTGCCCCAGGCGAACTTGCGCCCCTCCCACCCCAACCACCACCGCCTTGTAATGCGTGCAAAATACCGTTTGTTGCCGGAAAAGACCAAGAATCACCAGTTGCATACTGTCCTGATGCTCCGCCATTTTGTTGGTAGCCACCACCACCACCTGCAGAGAAGATACTGCCACCGCCTTGATTCGAGGCACCAGCACCGCCGCCGCCCCATACAGCATTACCTGGTATTGTTGAGCCAGACGACATCCCATTTGCTCCACCATAGTCTGAGGATGCATTTGCATTTACACCGCCAGATAATCCAGTACCACCTATTGTGGGATTCCCTCCACTGCTACCAGAGCCTGCGCTCATTATTCCGCCACCACCAGCACCACTCCCACCACCACCGGCACCACCATAAGCCTCAATTAAAAATCCCAATATTGAATTACCAAATGAAGATTTTCCACCTGCATTTCCCGCTATAAAATTGCCCGGTGATGTCACTGCAGCTCCGCCGGCACCAACCAAGATAGGAATATTTCTTCCTGGCTTGAGTGTCACAGTATTGAAAAACTGTCTGTTCCTTGCACCTCCCCCTCCGCCACTTGAGGCTGCAGCAGAACTTGCTGTGTAGCCACCGCTGCCACTACCGCCACCGCCAAATACATCGACAATAAAATTCTGCGCCTGAGGTACAATGAAATTTCCAGATGTTTTGAATACTTGGTAATTTGGCGAGCGCATTGGTGCCCCTGGAATTCCTGGAAAACCTGATGACATGATTAATAGTCTCCAGTATGTACGCGCACACGCCAGCCAGCAGCTACCGATGTCCCAATCGTGACATACAGTGTGTACCCAGCAGGAATAGCACGATTAATAGGAATCACAACCTTTGTCTGGGCTGCGATCTCTGTCAAGGTTGTGGCTGGTAAATTTACCTCTTCCCACAATATGTTGTTTATAGCTACGGATGTAGATGCACCATTATTCAAAAATACACGTAAAACTGACGCAGTATTCGTACCAATTGGAAGTGCTTCTACGCTTTCAACGAATGCCCCATTGACACCCGCTGGCGCAGAAATTTGTGTCACCGTACCAGTGCCATCTTTGGCGGTATTGGCCGCAGTAATTACTGGCGGCATTGTCCCCGGAAATTTTGGTGTCAAGGGAAATATAGGTTTTTGATTCGCTGCCATACGATTTCCTTAAAAATTATTGTATAAATACAGATCACTACCCACCGAGCCTGCATCCCCCCAAAAAGCAGTACTGCCATCACTCAAAATAGTCTGACCCGTTGTCGCAACACTCTGTCCAGGTAAAACTGCAGAAAACACCAATCCATCTGCGTACACTTTGCTCACTGCGTGAGTTGCAGAAACTGGTGTTGCGACGTTAAGCACTGCAGCTGAAAAGTCGTGTGTACCGGCGTAACTTTCACCAGTTTTATTCGCTTTGGCATTCATACTTGTACCAGTCAATGCTCCGCCCACGTCCAAAGAACCACTTACGGTTTGATTACCGGTCAAAGTCAAGTTCCCCGTCAAAGTCTGATTCCCAGTCCTCAGCAAAGTCTCCGATCCAGCAACAATGACGAAATTTGTGCCGTCATACATCAACAGTAATGGCTGGTTGGCGACAATGTCACCCGCCGTAGGATCCGCACTCAGCAAAGTCTTGACCGGTTTCGCGCCGAGACCAGAAACATTCACTGTCAAAGCACCTGTACCCGCATTGACTGGCCGGTACAACAGCAACAGCCCTGTCGTATAAGTCAGCAAGGCAGTAGCCGGATTCAAGACATGCGCCGCAGCCGTACCTGTTTCTGCAGCAGTAATAATCACCGCACCGGTAAAACCGGCAAAGCATTCCTTCAATACCGTTTTCAGCATCCGGATATGATCATCTCCCTGGGATTTAGGGTCAGATGCTGTTGGATTTGTGATCGTCAGATCATTGATATAGTTTGCAGTTTCCAATGCCATTATTTAGCCCTCACTTGCATGGTTGAACCTGAATACCAGTCTATGGAATTGATGGCATCCACACTTTGCAGATACAGTTTCTCAAAGGTAGGAATACGCGCATCATTCATGATGAAAGGCTGCGCTGCACATAAAGCAGCGTACAGATACACGTTGGGAAAAGCCGCCAGCAACCAGTTAGTCGTATTGATGGTCGACAAAGCTGGTATGCGCTGCTGATAAGTCAATTCCAGTTGATAAGCTGCATCTGGTACCGGCGCCAATTGCAGTTGCTGGCCAATGACAGAAAATGCCACTGGCTTGCCAGTCGCTGCACCTGCATGATCAGCACTGAGTTGATCTGGTGAGGCATAACGCAATACTGTTACCGGGTCGCTACGCAAGATCAGCCGTCTCATTTCCAACATATCAAGCGGCAAGTTCACATAGGCATTACCAGCTATTGTCTGTAAATTGCTGCGTATATCCATGGGCCGAGCCACGATGTCTGACGACATTTTGGCTTCTGCTAAAGCAATGAAGTCAGCAATAAACGGCATCAGATCAGTACGATGTAACCAGCTACTTACTGCGTTTTGCAAACTTGCATAATCAGTGATGGCGCTCATACCCGGCCTCCCCATACACGAAAGGCAGATAATGCCGGGTCTGCCAGCATGCTCTTTACATGCACCGCTTCCGCCATGAATTCCTGGAAACTGATGCCTTTGTCATTCAGATATTTTTCCACGATCACCATGGGGAAAGATGCCGCATGTCGCATGTCACTCGAACCATGCTTTCCTTCTTTATGCAAAGCCTGGGTATGTTCAGCAATGGCCGTGCAATCCTGTACGCGCTCAAACGTGACATCACCACCTTCGACATGGATATTGGTCGTGACTGTCATTACATGTTCTCCAGCGGAGAAACCTGCACAACTCCTGCAGTAGCCACCTGTATTGCAGCGATCCTGTCATTGCCATTCACACTCAGGATGACTGCATCACCCGGCTGTACTTGCAAATCCGTGCTCAAGGCGGTCGCTGATGATTTGCCAAGGCGCACGCAAGCGGGCGCGGTCGCAGCGACACGGATAAAACGCGGCAATTCACCACTGGACATTGTTGGAATAGTTGCAGATGCAGACGTACCCGAAGTAGCGATTGCCACTCCGGTGGTCTGACTCGAAACGGTGATATATCCACCATTCATAAAACCTCCTGCGCTTCACAGCGTTTTAATTCAATTGAAAAAAGCGGGGCTTGCACCCGCCAGCTTTTTTATGCCGCTATCAAAAAAAAATGACGGCATACTCGAACGTCAAGAATTACAAGACGTCGTAAATCGCACCGTGCGCCTTTGGTGCGCGGCATTCCAGCGTGTATTCCACCACCAGTTCGCGCTGTACTGCATCACCGGTCGTCGCCAGTTCGATAGTGCTGAACGGGCGCAGGTAAGCCAATGCCAGTTTGTCGGCCTGCAAGACAAACACATCACGTGCTGCCTGGAAGCGGTTCGGTACTACCTTCAAGGAACCAAAGTCGGATACGTACACGTCAATCGCCGCATATAGCTTGGCATCTTCCGATTTATCGAAACGTGTAGCATTACCAGAAAATGTAGAGAAAGTCTGTTTCTGCGCAGGGCCAACCATGATGGTATCGGGCTCACCACCAGCGCTATAGCATTTCTGCAAGACGTTCTTCAACTGTGCTTCAGTAAAAGCGCGCGGTGTACCGACAGTGCGGCCAGTATTGCCGGTATAAGATGCCAAAGTACCGGCATTATTATCGACGTTATCAACCACCCAACCGACCAGGCCACGTGCCTGGCGCGGTGAAGTTGCAGCAACATCGAGTTGACACAGGGCCGACTCCATATCACGTTTCAATTCCAGCGAGGCCATGGACAACTGGTAAGCCAGTTCATCCTTACGGCCTGCCGGGTTCATCGCTTGCTGGGTACCAGAGACGATGACGGTCTTTGATGCGATCTGGGTGCGGTTGCTCAAACGCACAGTCGGCGTCACGCTCTTGGCCGTAGCATTGTCACCCTCAGCTTGCGCATTGGTAGTGACTGCGCTGGCCAGGTCCTGCGTTTGCCATTCATGCAAAGTATTGCTGGCCTTGGCCTTGGCCGCCATGTTCATCAAAGGCGTAGTAGTGGGCGAAATGCGATAAATGATATCGCTGAGATCTTCCTTATTGCCGATTGCGCTGGTCGTTACATAGGTATTGCTTGGTGCTGTCATAGATTTCTCCGGGGTCTCGCGACCTTAAATAAATTTTGCAAAAAGGGATGCTGCGTCTTCAACTCTGCCAGATTTGGCAAGACGCTGCATGGCAGCCTGACGACCATCACCGCCGGGTGATTCGCCCACACCCGGTCTGACTACCTTTTGCGGGATGCTCGTCACACGTTTGGCTGCCGCATTGGCTTTGGACATCATGGCGTCGTACAGCATGGCTTTGCGTCCCAGCAAAACTGCCTTGTGGTCAGCAATGCTGTCTACCAGCTGATGTTCAAAACCTTGCTCCAGTAAATATCGGCGAATGGCATTACTTTCGGCCTCAGCCTTTCTGCTGTCTTTCCAGTCCGGTAGCTTGGCAAGAAGTTCTTCCTGCTGCGTATGGAGCACAGACTCCAGATGGTGTGCCTGCTCTGCCTGGGCAATATGCACCAGGTGCTGTTGTTGCTGAATATTTTTCTGATAAGCAGCTTGTCTCCTTTGATAGAGGTGCTGCTGTTTCAGATATTCAGCGGGGTTATTGTCCAGCAGATGTTCCCAGTCTATCTGCTGTTGCTGGTTCAAGGCGCCTTCGATTTGCGCCGCCATCTTTTGCAGATTGCTGGCATATTCCTGGCGCTCCTGGGTGGCTCTATGAATTTGAGCTTCGGCAGCCTTGCGCTGTTCAGCCACTTCCATGGTCTTTCTGGTGTAATCGGATTGACGCAAGCCATTTTTATAGGCATCTGCCAGTTCTGCCTTCGACAAATTGACGGTCTTGCCATCTACTACAATGGTGACAGCCTCATCATCTCCGGCATACAAGTCCGGCTCTGCGTCCTCAACGGAGGGTTCGGCAGACAAAGTATCATTCCTGTCTCTCCGGCCACTCAAATCATCCAGCACTTCCCTCTCCAGAGCCTGGGCACTTTTTTCATGTGCCTGCGGTTCAAGAAAAGCGCCCATGGCCTGCGCTGCACCATCTACATTCAAAGCACTACTTGTGGGTTCAGTTACCTGATTATCCATATTCCATCTCCAATCAATGAATGGGACTTCCACCCATTCCCGGCGCCTCGCGGCGTTAAGATTTATCCAGCAGAGAAACCGCTACTGCGGCCATCCAGTGTGCCGGACGACCACTAGACTTTTACTATTTCACCACTATTAAGCTGATAAGCAGCTTCACCACATTCCACTCTGACCCAGCCCTTGGCTGTTTGTATCATCGCCACCGTCGGATGCGGATGAAAGGCCATAGCAACCGAATCCTTCCAGCCCTTGAAATCCTGTACCGCCGTCACCAATTCTTCAAACGATGCATCAGACCTTGCTTGTGCTCCACTTCCAGTTGCGCCAGCTTGCCGGTTTCCAGCGTTGTATCGAGCTGGTTTTTGAGTTTCTTCAGCATGGCCAGATACATCCAGAGTTTTTCCCGCCCCTCGGCGTCGCGTGCTGGTGAGTTTTTCCATTTTTCTGTGACCTCGTTTTCTATATCAGCAAATGCCTGCTGATAGACTTCATTCTCCAGTACTTCCCTGGCGCGGCTGGCAGCATGCACGCGTTGTTCAAATGTGCTCATCGTTCACTCCTGTCAATCCATCGGTCCCCCCTGCAGCTAAACCGTTCATACAAGCATCCAGTTGAGCTTGTGGCTGCATCTTCGCCTCTGCCGCAATACGGGCAACCATCATCCTGGTTTCCGCCTCCAGCTGCGCTTTCCAACGTTCAAACTCCATGCGTTGCTGGGCAAGCTGCGCATCCAGTTGCGCTTTATGCTGACGTTCCTGCATATCATTTTGCGACTGCGCCTGCTGCTTTTGTGCTTCCAGTTGCAGTTCACGTTCACGCAGCATGGCTTCCTGCTGCAATTCACGTTCGCGCATTTGCATGTCCATCATGTGCTTTTCTTTACTCGCCTGCATTTGCATCTGCGTCTTTTGCTGCTCAGCCTGCATCTGCATTTGTGCAGGATCAGGCGGCGGTGGTGGCGCTGGTGGATTTTTGGCCGGGTCGCTAAAAAACTTGTCGCCATTCTTAAAGCCCAGCAGACGTGCCAGTTCAGAGTTGGATTGATAAATCCCTTGCGGATTCGCTATTCCCAACGGGAAAACCTTTTCCTGCTGCGCCAGCAAAGCCATCAGATGATTCACTTTCTGGTCTTTATTACCCAAACCTATGCCAACATTGATACTCACGTCAAACTGGTTACGCCACTCACGCGGATCAATATCCACCCAGCCATTTGATAACCTGACTTGTGCTTTCTTATCCTGATGCTGGCATATCAGTTTCAACACCAGCTTGAACAATTCAGTGAAGCCCTCAGCAAAATTGCGCGAGATCAAGTCCAGACGCATGTCTGCCTTGTTGGTGATGATATTCATGCCCTGCGCAGTCTGATTCAGACCATCAGAGTCATTGCCCTGGCTATAGCGTGTCCAGCCTGTCTTGTTTTCCAGATCTTGCTGTATATAATCCAGCAAACCCATGGCTTCACCTGTATTGCCCTGCGCCTGATCCAGCCTGCCTACCGCACCAGGTTGTTTGATACGCACCACACCACCAGGGCGTGAAGTCAGCAAATCATCCAGATTAACCTGACCTTCCACGGCGTAATAGCGGCCATTTACATTCAGGTAAAGATTATCAAGCTGGCTGCGCAAGATGCTGGTCTTGGTCTTCTGGCTTTCCATCGCCAGATCGGCAATCGACAAACCAAAAAAAGTATGCGGCAATGGCACAGGCGTGATATCAACAAAGGGGATGAAATCCACCTCTTCATTATCAAGCAGCTCATTGCCAGCTACCGTCACCTTGCGCAATTCACTGATGCCATCACCGTCAAAATCACAACGCACATAAGCTTCCGTGATCCAGATCTTGCGCTGGCTGTCATCGGCAGTCATCACTTCATCAGACAAATAGGCATTTTCATCATTCCAGCTCAGTCGCTCAATACGCTCCAGATTCAAGGCCTGCCCCTGATCTTCGCCACTGATATTGTCAACGTTCTTGTAACCCATGGATTTCAGCTCAGACACTGTCCGCTGCACTCTGTGTCCAACAAACTTGGCCGTCTGTATATCCTTGGCATTGCGCGCAATCAGAAATTCTTCAGGCGGTACATTGTCGATCTGTATCTTGCCTCCCGTCTTTACCCGCTTGCAAGTAATGTCATAAAACATTTCAGGTGGTTGTGACTGGATTTGCTGTAGCTGAGCTTGCAGCTGTTGCACAGCTAGATTAGCTTGCGCGTTTGCTGGCCGCATATTCGGCTGCCCAGGCGGTTGGCCTGGTTGCTGGGTATTCGCTTGAGGTGCTTGTTGCGCCTGCATCGCCTGCTGCATTTGCTGACTGATTTGCTGGTTGATCTGTTCAACCGCCTGCTGACGCTGTTTGGCATCATCCTCATCCGGATAAGTCTGCTGGGCTATCACCTCAATTTCAGGGTCATCCAGAATTTGTGCCAACTCTATCTGATTCAGACCTTTGTATTCTTCTTTCGCCTCTTCAAAGCGAGTATCCCACCACACCTTGACGATGCCATTTTTTTGTAGCAAAGCGTCCTTCATCCACACATAAGCTATCTTGTGACCATTGTTCTTTTTAAAGAACAGGTAATTGATATACTCAGTCGCAGCCTTGGCTCTGGCTTCATCGTCCGGGTTTTGCGGTTCGAACTCGACAATCGAATCACCACCGCAAAACGTCACCATCAATTGCGGCAGCATCGACTCTATCGTGTCACGCACATCGGTAGATACTACCGACGAGCGACCATCCACTTCTGGCGGTGACAAATCACCAACCGCCAGGCCCAGATAATAATATTCAGCCTTTTGCCTGGCTTGCGACAAACGCGAAGATGAATAACCCAGGCTCTGGCGCATTTCTGTCTGCACCAGTGCTTTCAATTCGTCTTGAGATAAAGCTTTAGCCATTCCATCCTCTATGCATAAGTAAATTTAGGGTAAGTCAGTTTGCCGCCCCATTCTTCATTCGACATCGCCTCTGCATTGATGCAGATATAGCGCAGGTTGTCTGCACCATGGCTGAACTCATCATGCAAGGGTGCACCAGCTTCATTCGTGCTTTGGTTAATCACGCGGCGATAACGCTTTACGCATTCAATCAGGCGCGCAGTTTTGTCCGCATCAAACCACAAGCGTCCAAATGTCATACGCGTCAGACGTATACCATCTTCGACACTCATACTCGGCGTGATTGCCACATCCCAACCTAGGGCCGTCATGATTTCTTCTGCGCTCTTGCCAGTCTTGAAGTCCTTGTTGCGACCATCATGAGGTAAAAATAATTTTCCCCAATTCATATTCTTTTGCTTCAGCAAAGCCGAGTAATAATCCAGCGTCTGATGGCTGTCTTCCAGATATTCAATCACCCGCAATTCCGAACTTTGTCTTTGCACCAGGCTGATCGCCATTGCATCATTCCAGCCCAAATCAACCACCACATGCACTTTCAGCATGGGGTCATACGGTACATGACAAATCCTGCCCTGCGCGCCAGCAACTTCGTGGTAATAAATCGCCCCACTCACTGCCGGTTTGCATTCACCATCCCAGATATTTTTATAAGCTTCAGGTTCACGCTGCATGCAGGTTTGTCTTTCTCTTTCCAGCACCTCAGGGAACCACGGGTTATCCCGCCAGTTCATCAAAATCGAGACACAATCATGCGGTGGCCTTGCAACAAAACGCTGATGGGTAGGATCAGTTTCCAGCTCCGGGTTATAAGTCACCCAGATTTCTGAACCTGCCGTGCGTATCGTCGGTATCAAAATACTCCATGATCTATCTGACACACTCTGGCCTTCTTCTATCCACACCTTGGTGCAACCTTCAAAAGACTTGATGCTGTCAGCAGTCTGATCAGACAAACCGCTGAAATAAATACGCGTGCCATTCATGCCGCGAATTTCTGATTCATACACCTGATAGAAATGACTTAGTCCCAAAGCTGCAATCTGATCACGCAGCAACTGATGTACAGATTGCTTGATCGACTTTTGCAATTCGCGTGCACATAAGATTCTCTCCACTTTCTGCACACCCAGCAGCAACAAGGCGCGGGCAAAGCCCCAGGACTTGCCACTGCCACGGCCACCACGCGCGACCTTGTAACGCGCTGGCTGGAATAAAAATTCCAGCTTTTCAGGAAACTCACATTCAATCTGCATTGGGCTTGACCAGTTTGATGGCGATATCACTAATCAGATGTTCGCCGTTTTCTCCAGCCCCATTAACTTGCAGAGGCAAAATCTTCAGATATAACACCGTCCAGAAGGCTTTTTCATTGGTTGGGTCTTCCCTTGCCCATTGCGCCAGACGCAAGGCACCACCCAGTTCTTCCCCCGCTTTGGCAATCGCATCCCTGACAGTCAATGTAGATTGACTGACTGCTTTCTTTGGTCTTCCGCGCGTCTTGGCAGCAGGCTTGGTCACCATCTCAGATACACCAGCAACCTTCACAATTTTGCTTTCACTCATTTATTTTCAGGATGCCTTGCGGCTTGTCCTGCTCCAGGTTGATCAGCATTGGCCCGCCCGGGAATCACGGGCAGCGCAACTGCAAGGACTGCACTTGCAGGCGCACATTCCCATGATTCCCGTCAACGCCCAAAAAGATTTACCTGTCTGCTGCTTCGCGTTCAGTATGGTCAGCACTATGTGATAGGGTGATACGCTTACAATCACAAACAGGTAAAAGCCTGAGCGCCAGCACGAACAAATCGTGTGGCGCGATTCTTTCAATTTTCTGCATTCATCGACAAGGTCCGTCAACAAGACTTGTGAACAAAGCGCAGAAAACAAAAAGCCCCGCTGCTTTACAGTAGCGGGGCCAGATCAAATCTAACAAATCAAATTCTTCAGGACGCAAATCGCCCTGAACAGAACTATATACTGATTATATAATCAGTGCAAATTTTTCTTAAACTCGGCACCAACAGGAAAATCCCCTGAAAACAACTCAAAAGCTTAAGAAAAATCCTGCAGCTCAAAACCACGAACCCCACTTTTTACAAAGCAGGGTTCGTGGTTTTTTATCTGAGGGATACAACAGTATGGCAACAGGACGCAGCTCGCCCTGAACAACACTATATACTGATTATTTAATCAGTGCAAATTTTTCTTATTAAATTAAAGTACGCAAGCGCAGCAAGAAAACAATATCTGAATTCAGCCCATTACACGCGCTGATAAAAATTAAATAATCAATAAAAACAAAGACTTAAAAACCAAAAACCCCGCTTCTTTGAAAGCAGGGTTCGTGGTTTTATCTGAGGGATACTACAGTATAGCAACAGGGCGCAACTCGCCCTGAACAACACTATACACTGATTATTTAATCAGTACAAATTTTTCTTAAGCACATATTTCACTTTAAATACCTCAAAGAAAAACATCGTAAAACCAGCGCTAACGAACACATAAATAAAAACACAAATCTCGCAAGATGAATAAAATCACAATGGCTTGCTTTCAGTCATATAATTATTCAAAGCAAATTTTTCGCTATGAGGTGTTCGCCATGGGGAGTACGGTATTTTGCCCGCATCGTCCTTGAACAATTTCTCATCCGTGGTAATGAGGAATCTGCTACTTGCCTTCGTCTACATATTACTGGGACGTATAGCCTTGCTGCTGGCGATTCCTCCCGGTTACGCCATTGCCGTCTTTCCACCGGCTGGCATTGCTGTCACCACCGTATTAACTGGCGGTTATCGTCTATTGCCTGGTGTGGCCCTGGGTTCATGTATTTTCAATCTATGGATAGGTTGGGAGAGCCAGGGGCAATTGACGGCAACAAATATCTGTCTTGCGCTGCTGGTTGCCAGCGGTGCCATGTTACAGGCCATGAGCAGCACCTACCTGCTAAAACGCTTTGTCGGTTATCCTGCGGCGCTGGATGATGAACGTCATGTTGCCCTCTTCCTGCTGCTGGCAGGTCCGGTTGGCTGTCTGGTCAATGCCAGTGTCGGCATCTTTTCCCTGTTCACTCTGGGTTTGCTACCAGCAGTTGACATGTTTGGTAACTGGCTCACATGGTGGATAGGTGACATCCTCGGCGTCCTCATTGTCGCGCCGCTGGTCATGATATTGATAGGCCATCCGCGTACTATCTGGAAATCCCGTCGCCTCAATGTAGGCATGCCTTTACTACTGACATTATCTGTTGTTGTTTCCGTCTTCCTCTATGTTCGCGAATCTGAGCTGGACCGGCAAAAACAGGAATTCGAAACCGAAGCCAGCCGCATGGTACAAGCCATGCAGCAGAGATTCGATTTCCAGAGTGAACTACTGCGCAATCTGGAGCGCTTCTTCGCCAGCACAGACCATGTGTCTCGAGCAGATTTCCAAAGCTTTGTCAGCTCTACCCTGCAAAGAGAAAGTACCATCATTGCTGTCGACTGGGCCCCCTTGGTCTTGCATAGCGACAGAGCGGACTTTGAAGCCCGGTTAAGAAAAGAAGGTCATGCCTCTTTCTCCATCAAACAATACGTAGATAACAAAATTTTCAGCTCCGCAACAGCACGTGAGTTTTATCTGCCTGTAGAATTTGTTGAACCATACCTGGCTAACCGGCCCGCCCTGGGTTTTGATCTATTCTCTGAGCCGGGCAGAAGAGTTGCCATAGAAAGAGCGCGTGACACAGGCCATCTGAGCACCAGCTCCCCCTTGAGTATCGTCAGTACAGACAGGGCAAAAAAAGTCACAGGCAGCCTGATTTTTGCGCCCGTGTATGCGCGCCATAGCCCCATATCTACAATGGAAGAAAGACGCACCGCTTTTCGCGGTGTCGTGCTCAGCGTATTACAAGTAGACGACCTGATCAGGCATGTATTTACCGAAGATATACGGGCCCAGGTCTTGTTTCGCCTGCGTGATCTCAATAGTGCCGCCGACAAGGCCGATGTCTACGATACTCTGGACAAGCAAAAGACAACAATGGGTTTCCGCAGCGTCATCCTGTTTGGCGACCATGAATTTGAATTCACTGCCCAACCCTCGCCCGCCTATTGGCAACTGCATCATTCCTGGTCAGCCTGGGCCACTCTGATAGGCGGCTTATTCTTTACCAGTCTCATCAGCGTGTATTTGCTGGTCGTCAGCGGCAATGCTTTTCATATCGAACACAAAGTCAGGCAACGCACACTGGAATTACAAGCCAGCAAAGAAGAACTGATACGCAGTGGCCTGCTGCTGCAAACCGTCATGGAAGGCACAGAGTCCTATATCCATGTACGTGACCTTGAGGGACGCTATCTCTACATCAACAAGCAATATGAAAACCTCTTCCAGATGAAGCGCGAGCAATTAATAGGTAAAACCATCGAAGACGTTTTTCCGTACGAGTTGGCCAGAAAATACCGCAGCGCAGAGCAAACCGTCATCACCACCAAGACAGCATTGCGCACCGAAGCCATGGTGCAGCAAAAAGATGGCATGCATACGTACCTCGTTGTACGATCACCGCTCATTAATGCCGATGGTGAAGTCTTCGGCGCCTGCGGTGTCGGCACTGACATCACCCAGCGCAAACGTGATGAAGTTGCCCAGTATGAAAACCTCATGCTGCTGCAAGCCGTCATGGACAGCACAGCATCGGCAGTCTGCCTGCGCGACAAAAATGGCAACTATCTCTACGCCAACAAGGAATATGACAGGCTCTTCAAACCCGCCAATATTCCCAGTCTGGTTGGCACCAGCGTGTACTATCTTTTCTCAAGGGACAAGGCAGAACAATACATGCGCATGTCCGATGAAGTGATACGAAACGGGACTATACACCGCACCGAGGTCGCCGTGACTGCAGGCGGCATCAACACCACCCACATCCTCATGCTCACCCCCTTGCGCAATGAATCGGGTGAAATTTATGGTGTCTGCACCGTTGGCACCGACATCAGCCAACGCAAAAAATCCGAAGAGGCCATCCTCGCCCTGAATGCGCAACTGGCTGCCACCACAGCCTTGCAAAATGCCATACTCCATAGCGCTAATTTTTCCATCATCGCTACCGATACTACAGGCTTGATACAGGTCTGGAGCAAAGGTGCAGAACTCATGCTCGGCTATAGCGCGGCAGAAATGATAGGCCTGCAAACCCCAGTCTGCTTGCATGCTGCCGAAGAACTGGCCATCCGGGCGGCAAAACTCAGTCTTGAATTTGATACCACGGTAACCGCCGGATTTGCTGTCTTTGCCTTGCGTGCCCTGCATGGCATGGCGGATGAAAGCGAATGGACATACAGGCGCAAAGACGGCAGCCGCCTTCCCGTCATGCTCTCAGTCACGGCCTTGAAAGACAACACTGGAGAAATTTCCGGCTTCCTTAATATTGCCTACGACATCACTGAGCGCAAAAAAGTCGAAGTCATGAAAAACGAATTCATCTCCACTGTTTCGCATGAATTGCGCACCCCACTGACATCCATACGCGGTGCACTTGGCTTGCTCATGGGTGGCGCATTAGGAAAAATGCCCGACAGCGCGGAAAAAATCCTCGACATCGCCACCAAGAACTGCCAGCGCCTGGTCAGGATGATCAATGACATCCTCGACGTAGAAAAAATAGAATCAGGCAAGATGGAATTCAATCTCGCCCACGTACATTTGATTCCCGTGTTGGAACAGGCCATCGCCGCTACTGCCGCCTATGCAGAGCAGCACCAGGTCAGTCTCAGGCTGCAGACAGAAGTTGAGGATGACATTGTCAGGATAGACACCGACCGCATCACCCAGGTCCTCATTAACCTACTCTCGAATGCCGCCAAATTCTCACCTCAAGGCGCCAGCGTCGATGTACTATTAACATCCCAGCCAGGACAATTACGCGTCGCCATCATCGACCAGGGCATAGGCATTGCGGAGGAATTCCGTGAGCGCATCTTCCAGAAATTTGCCCAGGCGATTTCTTCCGACTTCCATAAGAAAAGCGGCACTGGCCTGGGCCTGAGTATTTCCAAGGCCATCATAGAGCATCATGGCGGACAAATTGGTTTCACCAGCGTCATCGGCCAGGGCAGTGAATTCTTCTTTACCCTGCCTGTAGATATTGAAGCTACGAGTCAACAAAAAGAAAATCAAGCCTGACTAAAATATCGCCCTGGCGGCTGCCCCAGATAACGCTTGAACATTGCAATAAAATTGCTCGGTGTCGCATAGCCCAAGGCATCGGCAACTGTGGCGACTGCATCGCCAGCAGCAAGACGCTCCAGCGCGTGCAAGAGCTGAGCCTGCTGACGCCACTGTCCTATGCTCATGCCAGTTTCTGCCAGGAATAGACGGCTCAGTGTACGCACAGACATGCAAGCCAGACTAGCTAGTTCAGGCAAGCTTAGATTGGCACCCGGTTGCGCGAGAATGGCTGCGCTCACTCCGCGCAAACGGTGGCTGGCAGGCATGGGCAAATGCAAAGCCTCACACGGAGCCTGACGCAATTCATCCAGCAACACTGTCATCACTGCCTTCTGTTCATTACTTAATTCTTCCAAGGCAGACCAACTGGCGGCGCGTACCACCAGCGCACGCATCAGCTCATTGATGCTGACGACACAAGGCTGTGCCGGCAAATCCACACTTGCGGCAGAAGCAATCAAGACACTCCAGCCGCTCATGGCCCCGCTGATACTGACACTATGCGCTTGCCCCGGCGGTATCCAGCCAGCACGATGCGGTGGTAACAGCCATGAGCCATGTGCGGTACGCACATGTACAAGGCCACTCTCGACACAGAATACCTGGCCACGCGCATGGCTATGCCAGTCATATTCCCGCGTGCCCAACAAAAACTGATGATCAGCATCAGCCTCGTCCCCCTTATCGCTACGCAGGGCAATCAGGGTCGGGCCATTATGCCAGTCGCTATAGTCAGGTGCTGATTGTAATTTCACGGCAAGAATTCAGTATATATAGTCAAAACAACGTTATCAGGCATCCGCACTTTTGTCCAATAATTGGCTTAAGACAAACCAAGCCAAGCGAAAAATGAATACTCCTCTACATGTCTGCATCATCGGCGCCGGACTCGGCGGACTCTGCCTCGCACAAGGCTTGAAGAAAAACGGTATCAGCTTTGAAGTACATGAAAAAGATGCCGCATCCGACAGCCGCAGCCAGGGCTATCGCCTGCGTATAGACCAGCTTGGTCAAACTGCTCTCGCCGCTTGCCTGCCCGCCACGCTGTACGACTTGTTCAAGCATACTTGCGCGCTGCCATCCGAGCAGGTCAACACCCTCAATCCACAACTTGAAATCCTGGCGGGAAAGTGGGTAGAAGACTGGCAGCATGACAAAGCAGAGGAAAAATCAGCGTCAGTGCCAGACCTCAAAGCCAACCGTCTCAGCATGCGTGAAGTCTTGCTGAGTGGCATACAGGAGCACGTGCACTTCAATAAAAACCTGATTGACTATAGCGAACAGGCGGACTGTAAAATCCTTGTACGCTTTGAAGATGGCAGCAGCACTCTGGCCGACATGCTAGTCGCTGCCGACGGCGTACATTCTCAAGTACGCGAATTGCGCTTCCCTGAACTTACGCCGCACGACACAGGCACTATCTGCATCTATGGCAAAATCGCGTACAGCAGTCAAGTGCGTCAGCAAGTAGCGGCGCAATTGCAAACCGGCACATCCGTCATCTTTGCCCATGAAATGGCAGCCGTCATCGATGTCATGTTATTTGGTCATGATACAAAAATCGTCGGCACAAATACAGGCTCCATCAGTCCAGTCGGCGACTACGTCTATTGGGCCCTGATAGGAAAACGCAGCAGCTTTGGTCTGCAAAATGACCAAGCCTTGCCTGCCACATCCACAGCTATACGTGCCTGCCTGGAGCAAACGACAGCGACCTGGGACACAGGATTAAAAGCCGTTTTCCAACTAACACCAACAGAAGCCCTCACCCTGCTCCCCGTCAAGATTGCCAGCGACATGCCCGTATGGAGTACGCATTGCATCACTGCTCTGGGCGACGCCAGCCACGCCATGAGTCCTGCCAGCGGCCTCGGTGCCAATTCCGCCCTGCATGATGCCGCCGCCCTTGCAAACGCAATCCAGCAGATACACGCAGGCGTCATCTCAGCAGAGTACGCTATCAGAAACTATGAAAACCAAGTAAGGCAACACAGCTTTGCTGCCCTGCATGCTTCACAAAAAGGGAGCAAGCAATTATTTGGCGACCAGGATAAATAAGCACACCGTGCTTATTACTTACTCACGTTACCGACTATCAAGCACTATCACAAATTAAAATGTGTCAGCGCTTGGTAACAGCGAAAAACGACACTGTAATTCGACATGATATCGTTGATCCTCATCTGCTTAATCAGGTCGCGGCGAGAACTCGAGTATGAAAGCTTTTTTCCCATCGTTGACGCTAGTTATTTTTCGTTCCGCAATCTCCCGGTTCCAACTTTGAGTGCGACCGCCAAACATATCTGGGGAAAATGATTCAATCAAAGTGTCTTTTTCTACCGTGAATGTCCCAGCGGAGCAACTTGGGTCACAATCTCCAACTTGTGGCGCACGACCACGTTTAGCAAGTCCCCAGAGATCGTCAGTAACAGTTTCTGTGAAAGCCCAGAAATCAAACGGGTGATCGCGGTAACAGCTAATCCAGTCGCCATTTGCGTAGTAGCGCATGTAGTGAAAACGAACATCATGCATGCGCACACCAGCATGCCACTCCTCCCATTCTCGAGCGCCAGAAGCATAAAAACCATCAAATAAAACTAATGCGCTCTCTATCGGCGTCTTGCGTAACTTGAACCAAAACATTATTGGGTCCTGAGGTCATAACGTGCAGTTAATAGGGATTCATTGAGTGGAGACTCAGTAGCTTGAGTACGCTTAGATTCTATATCGCTTTGCCACCACCAGCCTACTTTGTGTATGCCTGACGAACAGTCAGTCTTTGAGGAGCAACGTTGGCCCATCGCTTTGTCACCACAGTATGAGAGGCATATCAGGGAAATGTAAAAAGAAGGCAGCAGAATTTGGGAAAAGGACTCACAAAGAAAACCACAATTACACTTGCAAGTGAGAATGATTCTCATTTATAATGAGCTCAATTAAAATATATTAATCGTAAAAACTCCCCTTTTTGCGATGCTCCCAGCCTTATGCACGGTGCAATAACCATGCCGGCCAGGGAGTTGTACACGATACACACCAGCCAGTCGCCGCTAGCCAGTGTCCAATTTTTTAAATTAGGAAACACGATGCTAAGCAAGACGCAAATCGCCCTGGCGCTGGGTATGGCATGGGGCATAGCTCCGGCAACAACTTTTGCACAAACTCCCGGCCCGGTCCCACCAACAGAAGCTACTACCCTCAAAGATATTACTGTCACCTCTACGCGTACAGCCAGAACAGTCGATAGTGTGCCCAATACCGTCACCGTCATCCCTGCTGCCAGGATAGAGCAAGAAGGTGGTCGCGACATTAAGGACTTGTTCCGCAATGAACTCGATATCAGCGTGCGCGTTGCCCCTACCCGCTTTACGGCGGCTGGCAGCTCCACTGGTCGTGCTGGTAATGAAGGCATCAATATTCGTGGTCTGGAAGGCAATCAGGTCTTGATGCTGGTGGATGGCACGCGTGTACCGGGCAGTTTTTCGTTTGGCGCATTTGCGACAGGCCGTGGTGATTTCCTTGAACTCGATGGCATCAAGGCAGTAGAAATTTTGCGTGGACCTACCTCCACACAGTTCGGTAGCGATGGCCTGACTGGTGCAGTCAGCTTCCGCACGCTGGACCCGTCTGATCTGCTCAAAAAAGGCCAGTCTTTTGGCGGCTTCGTGCGTTCTGGCTATGCCACAGTAGACCGCTCATGGCGCAATACTGCCGCCATCGCTGGCGACAATGGCAGCTGGCAAGGTTTGCTGCTGGTCAGCGACCGCCGTGGTCATGAAACAGAAAACCGTGCCGACAATGACGCAAAAAACGTCAACCGCACCAAACCAAATCCAGTGGATTTCAACGCCCAATACCTGCTGGGTAAAGCAATCTTCAAAATCGATGGCAACCAGCAAATCGAAGCCAGTGTAGAAGCGCAAAAACGCACGCAGGATACTGATGTTTATTCAGCCCGCGCCGTGCCGCCACTGGCATCCACCAGCACCCTGGACCTCGATACCCGTGACAAGGTAGAGCGCAATAAACTCAGCCTGGCACACCGCTATAAAAACCTGAACTCCAGCTGGTTGCACAATGCCGAGACACGCCTGTACTGGCAAGATGCCAAGGTCAGCCAGTACTCTGCCGAAGACAGGAACACCGCTGCTGACCGCACCCGCGACAATCACTACAACACCAGGATCATCGGCTTGTCCAACATCATGGAAAGCAATTTCTCCGGTGCTGTTGAACAAAAACTCAGCTATGGTTTTGACTGGAACCGCACTGAAGTCACCGGCCTGCGCGATGGCACGGTAGCGCCATTTGGCGAAACTTTCCCGGCCAAGCCTTTCCCGGATACGACTTACACAGTCACAGGTGCCTTCATCCAGGATGAAATCGAAGCAGGCAAGCTGAGCATCATCCCCAGCCTGCGTTATGACCATTACAAACTTGCTCCATCCAGTGCAGGCTACACAGGCGGCACAGTTGCTACCCTGTCTGATAGTGCAGTCACGCCACGCCTGGGTCTGGTATGGCAACTCGACGCGGCCTTTGCACCTTATGCACAATTCGCCAAGGGCTTCCGAGCACCTACTCCTGACCAAGTCAATAATGGCTTCACCAACCTGGCATCTGGCTACACCAGCATAGGCAATTCGCAACTGAAAGCAGAACGTGCTGACAGCTTTGAGATTGGTTTCCGCGGCAAGGTCCAGGGTTTGCGTTATTCCTTCGCCGCATTCGACAATAGCTACAAAGACTTCATCAGCCAGCAAGTAGTGCGTGGCACTGGCACTGCAGTTGACCCGCTGGTATTCCAGTACATCAATCTGGCCAAAGCGCAGATCCGTGGCGCAGAAGCCCGTGCAGAATTGCAAATCGACAGTAACTGGCAAGCCACTGCCGGTGTCTCATACACCAAGGGTGACAGCGAAGTTGCTGGCGTCAAAACACCGCTAGACACCATCAACCCGATGAAATTCCTGGCAGGCCTGCGCTATGACACAGCGGCCTGGGGCGCGCGCGCGCAACTCCAGCATCATCAAGGCAAGCAGCTAGACAGAATAGCACCAGCAGCGACAACACAGTTTGCACCAGGTTCTTACCACGTCGTTGACCTCGGTGTGTACTGGAAGCCCATGCAAAACCTGACAGTCAATGCCAACCTCAACAATGTCTTTGATACCAAATACTGGGCCTGGTCTGATGTACGCGGCCTGGCTGACAACACCAACGTCAAAGATGCTTACACCGCCCCTGGCCGGAATGCCCAGGTATCAGTTCGTTACGACTTTTAATTGAAGGATTCGTCATGCCAGCCCAATATTTGACCCCGCAGCAAAATGCTCATGTACGTGAACAGTTCGCCAGCATGCGCCGCGAAAAAAAAGCCAGACATCGTGACATCGCCGAAACCCTGGAGATCAGTGAAGGCGAGCTGATCGCCGCCCACGCAGGCACAGCAGCCATAGAAAGCAACTGCCTGCTGCGTGCCACCTGCCTGCGCGCAGAGTGGCCAGAAATCATCGTCGCAGTAGAAAGCCTGGGCGAAGTCATGGCCCTGACACGCAATCCTTCTTGCGTCCATGAAAAAACTGGCAGTTACAGCAAGATCAGTAATAATAATCACATTGGCCTGGTGCTGGCAGGTGAAATCGACTTGCGGATTTTTTATCAGCAATGGGCGTTTGGTTTTGCCGTTACTGAGAAAACAGGAAATGGTGAAGAGCGCAGCGAGCAAAAAAGCCTGCAATTCTATGATGCCACCGGCACTGCCATCCACAAGATTTTCATCAAGCCACAAAGCAATGTAGAAGCTTATGAAGCCCTGGTCGCCAGCTTTGCCGCTGTTGAACAGCAAACCGGCATACAAACAAAAGACACCGCAGAAAAACTGCTGGAACTGGCTGACAAGGACATCGATGTCACCGGCTTCCGTCAGGCCTGGGCGTCCTTGCGTGATACTCATGAGTTCTTTGGTCTCATGAAAAAATTTGCCGTGACACGCACCCAGGCATTGCGTCTGGCTGATGCCCAGTTTGTCCAGCAAATTGATGTCAGCAGCTGCCAGGACCTGTTGCAGGCAGCCGCTGCTGAAGCCGTGCCTATCATGGTATTTACTGGCAATGCCGGCATGATACAAATCCATTCCGGCCCGGTCAGCAAGATTGCCAAAATGGGACCATGGGTGAATGTACTCGACCCACGCTTCAACCTGCACCTGCGTGAAGACCATATCGCCAGTGCATGGGTCGTCAAAAAACCAACCACGGATGGCCTCGTCACTTCACTGGAATTGTTTGATGCGGATGGCGAAACCATCGCCATGTTCTTTGGTGAACGCAAACCCGGTAAGCCAGAACTTTGCGAATGGCGCGCACTGATCGATAACCTCTTGTCAGAAAGCCAGACATGCGCAGCATAAGCCCACAAATCCAGCACAATCGCCTGCGCAGGCAGGCTTTGATGCAACTGGCGGGTTTGGCGGGTTTGGCTTCCTCCAGCCTGTTGCCATCCTTTGCACAAGCAGCAACCGGCAAAGGCAAGCAACGCATCATCGCCGTAGGCGGAGCAATCACCGAGATCATCTTCGCCCTGAACGCCAGCAATGACCTGGTCGCCGTCGATACCACCTCCAACTTCCCTGAGAGCGTGCAAAAACTACCTAATGTCGGCTATGCCCGCTCCCTGTCGGCAGAAGGTGTACTGGCCCTGGCCCCTACCCAGATCATCGCCAGCGAAGATGCAGGCCCGCCTGCCGTGATACGCCAGTTGACATCCTCCGGCATACCACTGGCGGTCTTGCCTGCGCATCACAAGTTTGAAGGCGTGCTCGACCGCATCAAGCAGATTGGTGAACTGACTGGTACGCAAGCCCAAGCCGTCACCCTGATGCAAAGCCTGCAGCAGGAATGGACCAAGGTCCGCACACCGATAGAGCAGCGCAAAGGCAAGGGCCCCAGAGCCGTATTCATCCTCGCCCATGCACCTAACCAGATCATGGTAGCCGGTCGTGAAACCGCTGCCCATGCCGTGCTTGAATATGCAGGTGCCAGCAATGCCCTGACCGCGACTAATGGCAGCAGCGGTTTCAGTGGTTACAAGCCTTTGACACCAGAAGCCATGATCGCAGCCCAGCCCGACATCATCGTCGTGACTGACCAGGGTCTGAAAGCCTCGGGCGGCATAGAGTCTGTGCTGAAATTGCCGGGTGTAGAACAAACACCGGCAGGCCGCAAGCGCCGCGTGCTGTCACAAGAAGCCATGCTCATGCTGGGCTTTGGGCCACGTCTGCCATCGGCGATCAGCCAGCTGGACAGCGCCATCATCAAGGCCATGCAGGCATGAAAGCCTCAGTAGCCGTGTCTGGTGAATTGCGAAAAGGTTTACACCAAGGTTTGCACGCTAAGCTTTTGCAAGGCGGCAGGCCTGGCCTGCTGCTGGTGCTGGGCATTTCCCTACTTGTAGCTTTACTGTTGAGTGTGCAATTCGGTGCCGTGCCTGTCAAATTGCAAGACTGGTTGACACTGCTTGATTTCAGCGACGACCAGACACTGACAGGCAGCAGCTATGTCTTGTGGAATATTCGCCTGCCACGTGCCCTGTTTGCCGTGCTGGTCGGTGCTGCGCTCGGCATGTCAGGTGCATTGACACAAGGCCTGTTCCGCAACCCGCTGGCAGATCCCAATTTGCTAGGCATTACCGCCGGTGCGGCGGCGGCTGCGGGTTTGAGTATCGTTGTCCTGTCAGGCATGCATTTGCCCATCCCCATGTCCTGGCGCATGTGGATCTTGCCTGTCACTGCGTTCAGCGGTGCGCTGCTGGTTTGTTTTGCACTTGATCGCGTGGCACGCTGGATTTCACCCGGTTCCATCGTTGGCCTGCTATTGACTGGCATTGCCCTCAATGCACTGGGTGCCGCCGTGCTGGGTTTGTGCACTTACCTGGCGACGGACGAACAATTGCGCAACCTGAGTTTCTGGACCCTGGGTTCCCTGGCAGGTGCCAGCTGGCTGGCTGCTGGCTTGTTACTGGCATTGCTGTTGCCAGCCTGGTGGTGGATCAGGCGCATGATCAGCGCCATGAATGCCCTGGCACTGGGCGAAGCTGCGGCTGCCCATGTCGGCATCGATGTACGCCGTTTGCGCACCCAGGTTATTGTCCTGGTCGCGGTACTGACCGGGTTTGCGGTAGCCTGGTGCGGTATGATAGGCTTCATCAGCCTGGTGGCACCGCATCTGGTGCGCACCATGGGCGGGCCAGATCAAAGACAGGTGATACCACGCTCCATGCTCATGGGTGGTTTGCTCTTGCTGCTGGCCGACACCGTGGCACGCTGCATCGCCATCCCGGCTGAAGTGCCAGTGGGTATTTTCACCGCCCTGCTGGGCAGCCCTTTCTTCCTGATCCTGCTGCGCAATGCACGTGGTCGCTTAGCCTGAATCGCATTTATGAGAATCGCATCATGTTAATGAAAACCGCCACACAACAGGGTTTGCTCCAGCTTGACGCCGTCTGCGCCAGGCTGGGCAAGAAAGACTTTGGGCCTTTCAGCCTGAGCATAGCCAAAGCAGAAAAAGTCGCCATACTCGGCCCCAGTGGCGCAGGCAAATCCACGCTGCTGAAACTACTGTCCCGTGAATTGAAAACCAGCAGCGGCAACATCGCTTTCCAGTCACGCCCGCTGGCAAGCTGGTCCTTGATGGAACTCAGCCGCCTGCGTGCCGTCTTGCCACAAAACAGTGATGTGGCCTTTGGTCTGGAGACTGATCTGGTCATCAGCCTGGGTCGTGTCAGCCGTGCCCATGATCCAGATTTGGCAAGCATCGTCAGGCAAGCAGCGGCCATGACTCATGCGGCTCATTTGTTGGGCCGCCGCTTTGACAGCCTATCTGGCGGTGAACAGGCACGCATACAACTGGCGCGCATCTTTGCCCAGCTTTGGGACCAGCGCGACGGCCTGATACTCGTCGATGAACCGCTGGCCGCACTCGACCCCGGCCTGCAATTTGACCTGCTCGCCAGCCTCGAAGAATATGCGACCGAACGCCAGCATGCCATCGTCGCCATCCTGCATGACATCAACCATGCGATGCAGGCTTTCGGGCGTCTGCTGTTAGTCAAGAATGGCCAGCTCGTTGCTGATATCGCCAGCAACCGCGAAGCAGTGCCAGCGCTGGAAGACTTATACGATATCGCCCTGACTTGCATGCATAATGAAGAAGGTGATTTACTGGTCACCCCCTTGCGCGCTTCGTCACGCGCCAGGAAAAGCGCATAGCAATTCACAACATATTTGAATGAGAGAGATCATGCAAAAACTGAAGATGCAAGAAATCAAGGCCTTTGTGCCTGCCAAAAATTTTGAAACTTCCCTGACTTTTTACCAGGATCTGGGATTTGAACTTGTCTTCAGCAATGACGGCTATGCCCATCTCAAATATGAACAATGCAGCTTCATGCTGCAAGAGTTCTATGTCGCTGATCACACCAATAATTTCATGATGCATATCCTGGTGGACGATGCCGCAGTCTGGCACCAGTTCATCGTCTCATCCGGCATTGCAGAAAAATACCAGGTACGTCTGACCTCAGTCGTTGAGCAGCCTTATGGCATGCGCGACTTTACCCTGACTGACCCCAGTGGCGTCTTGTGGTTCTTTGGTGAAGAAATGGATACATGTAGCAATGCGTAATTTAATTCTACTCACAGGCTTGGCCACGGCCAGCCTTTTATCAGCATGCGCGACCCAGGCTGAAAAGCCAATCAGTGGCAGCAAGATATTGCTATTGGGCGAAGTCCACGACAATCCTGATGGACATGCGCAACGCTATGCCGACCTGAAAAAAATGGTCGTCACAGGCTGGCACCCCGCCATCGCCATGGAACAGTTCGACCGCGAAAACCAGGCCGAACTTACCCAGGCTCAGGCAAGCTGTACAGATGCAGACTGCATCATCAGCAAGCTCGGCAACAAGCGCTGGGAATGGCCGCACTACCGCCCCGTCATCCAGCTTGCCATCGATTACAAGCTGCCGCTGTTGGCTGCCAATCTGTCCCGCGCCGATGCCGCCCGTGTCATGCGTGAAGGCTATGCTGCCGTGCTCGACAAGAACACCATCACCAGCTACAAACTTGACCAGCCTTTGCCCGCCGTGGTAGTCGATGGCCAGCGTGCTGCAATGGAAAGCGGCCATTGCGGCAAGATGCCGGACAATATCGTCCCCAGCATGGTCAGGGCACAAGTCGCGCGTGATGTCGTGATGGCCAAAATCGCCACTGAAAACGCTGACCGAGGTGTCGTCCTGCTGGCCGGCAATGGCCACGTCAGGCGTGATCTCGGTGTACCGGTATGGCTACCAGCAAGCCAGCGAACCAGCCTGCAAGTCCACGGCTATGTAGAAATATCGGCTGAAACTGCAGCAGAAAAAAACGGCATGTATGACAGCATCCATGTCGTCAAGGCCCACACCCGTGCTGACCCGTGCGCCAGCATTCCTGCACCCAAGGCGACATCTTAATCCATACTCAGAGGAACACATGAAACATCAGCCATCAGCCAACGCTTGCCAGCACCTGGGTCTGGCCTCAAGCAAAGTAGGCGAAGTCATGATCTGCCCGGAATGCGGGGTAGTTCACCTGTCTTTGAACCATGTATCCCTGCGCTTTGATGTCGAGGGCTTCCGTGTCCTCGCCTATATGCTGGCAGAAGCGCAGTTGAACATAGAAAGCTATGAAGCCCGCCTGCCCAAAACCCCGGAAGCGCCTCACGTCACCGGCTTTGAAATAGCACCGGGTAAAAAAATGCATTAAGCAAATCATCAAGCAAGTTTATGCAACATCACCTGGTCAGAAGTATCAAGAGGATTACCGTATGTGTGAACATGACAAACATAGTATTGCATTAACACCAGAAGCCACGCCAGCGGGTTCACGCCGTCGCCGTATCTGGGATTTGACGCATGAATGCCATTGCCCCGTCATCGGTGTCTGCATACCACTGACGACCTTGCGACGCATCGTCAACAAGGCCATGAATGGCCAGGCCATTGCCGAAGACTATGAAATCCATGTCGGCGCAATCTCTGAATGTGGTCGCCGCAACCGCCTCTCAGAAGCCATACAGCAAGAGCTGGAACAGCGCTATGCCCGCACCATACAAGAGTTTCGTGCAGCCAAAACAGTAGAAGCCGTCACCCGCCTGTGGCTGGCCGCCATCGACAAGGGTGATGTTGCCGGCGCATTCTGGGCCGCACTGACACACCCGCGTTGCGACGCTGACCTGCAAGATGGCTTATGCCGCGATATGCACATGCTGCAGCACCAGGCTGGTGCCAGCGTGCGTATAGACATAAACCGCTTCAATGCACTGCTAGAACAAAACAAATTACTGACCCGTGAACTCGGTCGCGTGCAGGAAAGGCATAACCGCGCCCTGGCAGAAAAAACCCGCGAAATCGAAAAGCAAAACACCCAGTTGATACAACTGCGTGCAGAAAACATAGGCAAGGACAGTAGCATCCATTTCCTCAGTTGCGACATCGCCGCCCTCAAGGCAGAAGTGCCTGAGTTGGAAACCCGCCAGCGCCTGCTCAAGAAAATCGAACAAATGGCTGAGCGCCAGGCTGAAACAGAAAACCAGGTGCGCGAGCTAAAGCAAAAACTGGCAGAAGCGACCAAAACCGCCGCCGACATGCATGAACAGGCAACCGAGCAAAGCAGGCAGCCGCCAGAAGAAAAAGTCTACCCCATCACCCTGCACCTGAAGCAAAAAACCGTGCTGTGTGTAGGTGGTCGCAGCGGCAATGTACCCACCTACCGCGACCTCATAGAACGTATAGGCGGCCGCTTCGCCCACCATGACGGCGGCCTCGAAGACAACCAGAGCCTGCTCGACGCCAGCCTGGCCGCCGCCGACCTCGTCATCTGCCAGACAGGCTGCATCAGCCACACCGCCTACTGGCGCGTCAAGGATTTCTGCAAACGCACAGGCAAACGCTGCGTCTTCGTAGAAAACCCCAGCGTCTCATCGCTGGCACGCGGGCTGGAAAAATTCTCAGAAGATGAAGCCGCAAATACAGAAATGGCCAGTCAATAAAATACGCCCCCCCTTCTGTAGGAGCGGCTTCAGTCGCGAACAGCAATTGCAGCAAAGCCAGTACCACACATGGCCCATGCAACAATGCATTCGCGGCTAAAGCCACTCCTGCGAATAGCCAACACCAACAATAATGAGCACCTCACTTCAGTACATCTAACGCATTCACGATATCCACCCCCTGCATTTGTCCCAGCCAACTGTCAAACCAGGGTTTGTGGGAGACACCTACGACAGACAAAACGCGGGCACCAGGACGCTCGCGGAAAGTTTCACGAATATTGGCGACCATGCGCAGGTTGCGAATCTCCCACCCGGCTACCCATATCTGCGGATAGCCTTCTGCTGACTTGGCGCGCATCGCAGGGATCACATTGGCTTCGGCATAAATGCGCAAACCTTCAGGTTCACTGATATATCGGTATAAGGGCAAAAGATCTGATGCTTGCGACAGTTCCTCCTGGCGTTTTCTTCGTACATTCATAGCCGCATTGCCTGCTGCCCATGCCGACTCTATGGAACGTACAAAGGCTTTGATGTCTGGCACATCAATACGGTCACCAGTATGATTATCCACCGCATGAACACGCTGCAAACCCAGACGTGCGGCCAGGCGGGCAGCGATCTGATAGTTTTCGTCCTTGCGCTTTCCGGTCTGCATGAGTTTATCCACCAACACCTCATTCAAACCATCGCCTGCGTGTCGCTCAGCTTCTGGCAATTGCAACCATTGCACATAGGCAGACGCCGTGTCATACGATGCCATGAACAAGGCAGCCAGACGACGACGCTGCGCCGCCGTTACCATTGATTGTTGCGGCCACGCCTTGAGCATCTTGTCTGCTTCGGCCATCGCCGCTGGTGCATCCAGTCCGGTAGCCAGCCTGGCCACTTCGACTGATGCGCAATAGTCGGCACCGTACCTGGCAACATGACGGGCAACCATATCGCACTCTTCACCAGACTCAGTTTCTATCGTAATAATCTCTGGTTTGAATTTCGCCAGCTTATCGAGCACACCGTCCAGCGATGCAGGATTAAAACTGGCTGGCACGCTTCTCAAATGCACCGTCCCCAACACCAGCACTTGCGCACTAGGCCCGGTCATATCACGATCCAGCACAGTCAGATCAATCTGCGCCTGCGCCAGAATCGGCATCACTGCACCTGCAAAAAAAATCCGTTTTACCCATTGCTTCATGTCATGCCCTCAGAGAAATCAATCTCGCGAATGTAGGGGATAGCGTATGGATAAACAAGAAGAATGGGACAGGATGCAGTTACATTAGTCTGGAATGCAAAAACTACAGAACAAGACGTAGTGCTAAAAACATCCAACCATACGGACATCAGAACTGTCACTCAATCGCAGCGCATTCAAATCAGTTCTATACTCTGCAAATTCAAATAACTACTCTCCCGTATCGTCGTCACAAAATCGCTGAGATAAGCCTTGGCAGACAAATCCGGGAGGCAGGCGGCATACAATCTGCCAGTCAAACCATCTTTAGTAATGCGCTTGGGCAGTACATAATCGCGGTTCACATAATTTTGTGCTGCCCACACTGGCAAGGTGGCAATGCCGCGCTTGCTGGCGACCAGTTGCAACATCGCGACTGTCAGTTCAGTCGTGCGCCTGGCAGTATCCACGCCTGCCGGTTTCAGGACCTGACGCACCACGTCCAGCATTTCGTCGGGCACAGGATAGGTGATCAGGGTATCCGTCGCAAAGTCTTGCGCCACCAGATAATCACGTTTGGCCAGCGCATGGTCCTTGGCAATCAAAGCGACAATCTCAAAACGGAACAAGGGATGATAAGCCACGCTTTCATCCGCATCCATTTCCGACACGATAGCCACGTCAGCTTTATGGCTGTACAGCAGCCCCACAGGGTCAGCCTGGAAGCCGGAAACAATATCCAACTCCACCTCAGGCCAGCGCCGGCGGAACAAGTCCATGGCAGGCATGAGCCAGTCAAAACAGGTATGGCATTCCACAGCAATACGCAACTGCCCCGCTACACCCTGCGCCAGACGTGCCAGATCGCGCTCACAATTGGCTACTTGTGGCAAGACGCTGTCGGCCAGTTGCAGCAGGCGCTCGCCCGCTGGCGTGAAGCGTATAGGCGTGGTCTTGCGCTCGAACAGTGGCGTGCCATGATGTTCTTCCAGCAACTTGATCTGGTGTGACAGGGCAGACTGGGTGACATTCAGCAAGACCGCTGCCCGCAATAAATTGCCGGATTCACGCAGGGCATGCAGGGTTTTCAGGTGGCGTAGCTCTAGGATCGATTGCATTATGAATGAAATTCAAGTTAATTCTTAAAATATGTCGTTTGAATCATAATCAATTCTAACCGATCATACTAAAACCTGTAGGACTTACGCGAAATTGTCCCAGCAAGGCGTCAGCGACGGAGACAGTACTTTAGTACGGCTAGGAGCTGCAACGCAGTTGGGGCGGTTTTGCGTAAGTCCTACCTATGATTGGAGAATAACAAATGACTATCGCCCACACCCTTGGCTTCCCCCGCATTGGCGCACAAAGAGAATTGAAATTTGCACAAGAATCCTTCTGGCGCGGCGACATCACCGAAGCCACCCTGCGTGAAACCGGCAGCGACCTGCGCACCCGCCATTGGGGTTTGCAAAAGCAGGCAGGCCTGGATTTCGTCAGCGTTGGCGACTTTGCCTGGTATGACCAAGTCTTGAACACGCTGGCCCTGCTGGGTGCCCTGCCCCGCCGTTTTGGCTTTGATGCCAAACAACTGACGCTGGCAGACTACTACGTCGCCGCCCGTGGCACCCCCCAGCATTTTGCGATGGAAATGACCAAATGGTTTGACACCAACTACCATTACCTCGTACCAGAATGGACGGCAGACAGCAGCTTTGATGGCGGCACAGACTGGCTGTTTGAAGAACTGGCACAAGCCCAGTCCTTGGGCCATGCAAGCAAAGCCACCTTGATCGGCCCCCTGACCTTGCTCTACCTCGGCAAAATCAAGAGTGGCCTGACACATAAACTGGATTTGCTGCCCAGGATCATCCCCGCCTATCAGCGTCTGCTGGCACGCCTGCAAGAACAAGGGGTGGAATGGGTACAGATAGACGAACCTATCCTGGCCCTAGATCTCGACAACGCCTGGCTGGATGCCTTTATACTGTCCTACAATGCCCTGGCGCAAAATACGCCCAAGGTTTTGTTATCGACTTATTTTGAATCAGTACAAGACCGCGCTACCCTGTTGCATGCCCTGCCCATCGCTGGCCTGCACCTGGATCTGGTACGCGCACCGCAACAATTGACCACCCTGCTGGCCAACTGGCCGCAAGGCCGCGTCTTGTCTGCCGGCGTCATTGATGGCCGCAATATCTGGCGTGCCGACCTGAGCAGCTTGCTCACCGACTTGCAAGCTGCCCATACACAACTCGGCGACAACTTGTGGCTAGCCCCGAGCTGCTCCTTGCTGCACGTACCTGTCGACCTCGCCACAGAAACCGCGCTCGATGCAGAGACCCTGAGCTGGCTGGCTTTCGCCACACAAAAACTTGATGAAGTCGTCGCCCTGAAACAAGCACTGAATGGCAATGCAAATAAAGTCGCGCATCAATTCACAGCCGCCGACCAGGCCATCGCCAGCCGCCGCAAATCGGTACGCATCCACAACCCCATCGTACAAAAACGCCTGGCCGCCATCACCGAGCAGGATGTCACCCGCCACAATACATTCAAGCAGCGCATAGGCCAGCAGCAACAACGCTTCGCCCTGCCACTGTTCCCCACGACCAGCATAGGTTCCTTCCCACAAACCAAAACAATACGCCAGGCCCGCGCCACCTATAAGCGTGGAGACTTGTCGCACCTCGAATACCTTGAAGCCATGCGCGCAGAAATCCGTCTCGTCGTCGAGCAGCAAGAAAAGCTCGACATCGACGTATTGGTCCATGGCGAACCAGAACGCAATGACATGGTCGAATATTTTGGCGAACAACTCTGGGGCTATGGCTTCACCCTGAATGGCTGGGTGCAAAGTTATGGTTCACGTTGCGTCAAACCGCCCTTCATCTATGGCGACGTGTACAGGCCAGAAGCCATGACTGTCAGCTGGAGCGAATACGCCCAGAGCCTCACCAGCAAACCCATGAAAGGCATGCTCACCGGCCCCGTCACCATGCTGCAATGGTCTTTCGTGCGCGACGACCAGCCACGCTCCACCACCGCCCTGCAAATCGCCCTGGCCCTGCGTGATGAAGTTGCCGACCTCGAAAAAGCCGGCATAGGCATGATACAAATCGATGAACCCGCCTTCCGCGAAGGCCTGCCATTGAAACAGCAAGATTGGTCCACTTACCTCGACTGGGCAGTACGCGCTTTTAAATTGAGTTCTGCCGTCGTCAGGGATGATACGCAAATCCATACCCACATGTGCTATTCAGAATTCAACGACATCCTGCCCTGGATCGCCGCCATGGATGCCGACGTCATCACCATAGAAACCTCGCGCTCGGACATGGAATTGCTCGACGGCTTCGGCGAATTCGCCTACCCCAACGACATCGGCCCTGGCGTCTACGACATCCACTCGCCACGCGTACCCAAAGTCAGCGAAATGCAAAGGCTGCTACAAAAAGCCCGCAGCGTACTCCCCGACGCCCGCCTCTGGGTCAACCCTGACTGCGGCCTGAAAACCCGCGACTGGCCAGAGACGATAGCTGCGCTGGAAAACATGGTGCAGGCGGCCAAGTTGCTGCGAGCGACTGTGGCAGTGGATGATGAGGAGCATCAGGGTTGTTGTTGATAAGGCTGCCAGCCATGTTAAAACTGGTATTTCTTGATGCACCTCAATTGACAATGCTGGCAACCATGCCATATTGAAAGCTGGCATAGGCGCTATGCCCGTACAGCGTTTCATATTGGCTTATATGGACCACATCCTTGCACGGCTTGCCAGCGATAGTTTTTATCACTTATCCCATACGTCCCTGACAGGCAGTCGTTGTCAGGGGCTGGCCTGCTTTGCCGCGAAGCGGCAAGACCCGGCGGGATGGGAACTTGCATGCCATAGCAGTCCCACTGTGTATTGCCTGGGCCAGTGCTATCGTGGCCCGGCACGGCAAGGTGAAGATGCACTTCCCCATATTGCCAGCCATGCCCGCGCATCAGTCTTGCTAGGTAATGTCGCCAGAGCAGCGGTGCTTGATCTGGACGAGTATTGCAGTACAGGTGGCGGACAGGCATTGCGCCAGGTCTTGCACATGGATAGCGCCGCAGTCATACAGCAGATTACTACTTCAGGCTTGCGTGGCCGTGGTGGTGCCGCCTTTTCTACTGGCCTGAAATGGCAATCGCTGGCAGAGCAAGAAGCTGACTGCAAATACCTCGTCGCCAATGCTGATGAAGGTGATCCCGGCAGCTTCAGCGACCGCCTGCTGATGGAAAGAGACCCCTACCGCCTGATAGAAGCCATGCTCATTGCTGGCGTCACCGTTGGCGCCAGCCTCGGTTACATCTACCTGCGTCGTGAATACGAGCAAGCAGCAAGCATCTTGCAGTCGGCAATAGCACAGGCGCGGGCGGAGGGCTGGCTGGGCCAGCATGTACTCGGCAGTGCACATGCGTTTGACATCAGTCTTGTCATCGGCAAAGGCAGTTACCTGTGCGGTGAAGAAACCGCCATGCTCAATGCCATCGAAGACAGGCGACCAGAAGCCAGATTGCGCCCACCGCAAATCACCGAACTGGGTTTATACAACAAACCCACGCTGGTTAATAATGTCGAAACCCTGTGCGCCATACCCTGGATCATCGCCCATGGTGCTGCCGCATATGCAGCTTTGGGTACGCCAGAAAGCCCGGGCACCAAGCTCTTGTCACTCAACTCCGTCTTCAAGCGGCCTGGCCTGTATGAAGTCGAATTTGGCATCAGCCTGCGTGATATCGTCGACAAGCTCGGCCTGGGCCTGCAGCAAGGCCAGCTCAAGGGCCTGATGATAGGCGGCCCACTGGCGGGCTTGATACCGTCGCAATTGCTTGATACCCCGCTCGCCTATCAAAGCCTGCAGCAAATTGGCGGCGCGGTCGGCCATGGCGGCGTCATCGCCTTTGATGACAGTTGCAGCGTTGCTGAACTGGTGGCGCAAGTATTTCGCTTTGGCGCATTTGAATCCTGCGGTAAATGCACGCCCTGCCATCACGGCGCAGCAGAAATCACCAGCCACTTTGACGACATACTGCAAGGTGGACACTGGAATGCAAGTCGCTGGCAAGCCCTGGTAACAGCCCTTGCCGACGCCAGCCTGTGCGGCCACGGGCGCGGTCTGGCAGAATTTGCCCAGTCAATTCAACGCCACTACCATGCGGAGTTGCAGACATGCTTCACATCAGCATAAATGGCCAGGCATGCACAGTGGCAGAAGGCAGCAGCCTCTTGCAAGCCTTGCGCAATCATGGTTGCCAGCCACCTCACCCCTGCCATGACGACAGACTCAAACCCATAGGTGCATGCAGGCTATGCCTGGTCGAAGTCGAAGGGCAAGCCCGCCCCGTCCCCAGTTGTGCCACCGCAGTCACTGATGGCATGGTCGTGCATACAGCGACAGCACACCTGCAATCGCTGTTGCATACCAACCTGTCGCTACTGGCGGATAGCTATCCTGCCACGGCAGTGAGCGAACAGGCTGAACACCCCTTTCATCAATTGCTGAAGCAAAACAGCGTAAGCGCCGGCAGCGAGCATCATGCCCCGATTTTCAAGGATGACAGCCATCCCTATCTGGGCATAGCGATGGAGAGATGTATCAATTGCCAGCGCTGCGTGCGTATCTGTGATGAAGTACAGGGACAATTTGTCTGGAAAGTCTGGGGCAAAGGCGAGCAAACCCATATCGCCCCGGCAGATGGCAAAAGCCTGCTCAGCAGCGGCTGCGTCTCTTGCGGTGCCTGCGCCGACACCTGCCCCACCGGTGCAATTTTTGACAAACGCAGTACAGGGCCAGTCGATCATTGGACCAAAACCACCTGTGTGTATTGCGGCGTCGGTTGCCAGATGGAAGTCGCCAGCCACGACAACTTTGTTGTCGCCATCAAACCGGCAAACAGCCCTGTCAATCATGGCCACCTGTGCGTCAAGGGGCGCTATGCCTACGACTTTACCCATTCACCAGAACGCGTCACGCTACCCATGCTGCGCAGGGGCAGTGACTGGTATACGGTTTCATGGGAAGAAGCGCTGGACTTCACCGCCAGCCGCCTGCAAGAACTGCGCAACAAGTACGACGCAGACAGTCTGGGCGTATTGGGCTCAGCCCGCGCCACCAATGAAGAAAACTACCTCGCACAAAAATTCGCCCGCGTGGTGCTGGGCACCAACAATGTCGATTGCTGCGCCCGGGTTTGCCATCAGCCGTCTGCCAAAGCCCTGAAGACCATGCTGGGCACGGGTGCGGCGACCAATTCATTTGATGACATAGAACACAGCAGCCTGTTCATGCTATGCGGTTGCAACCCGACAGAAAACCACCCCATCGTCGGCGCACGCATTAAGCAAGCGGTGCGCGCCGGGGCTGGCCTCATCGTCATCGATCCGCGCCGTACCGAGCTGGCAGCCTGTGCCGATATACATCTTGCTCTGCGCCCTGGTACCAACGTGCTGCTGTTCAATGCCATGGCCGCCACCCTGCTGGAAGAGGGTTTGCAGGATGATGATTACATCGCCAGGCGCGTTGATGGCCTGCCAGACTTCCGCAGTTTCATCACTGCCTACTCTCCGGAACAGGTCGCCAGCCAATGCGGTGTCAAGGCAGACGACATACGCCGCGCTGCCCGCATGTATGCGCATGCCAAACCCGCCATGTGTTTTCATGGCCTGGGCATGACAGAACACCTGCAAGGCACGCAAGGCATCATGAGCCTGATCAACCTCGCCCTGCTGACTGGCAACCTGGGCAAGCGCGGCAGCGGCATCAACCCCTTGCGCGGGCAAAACAATGTCCAGGGTTCAGCCCAGATGGGATGCGAACCTGCCTCGCTGACAGGCGCGCAAAACCTGGCCGATGCCAAAGTACGCGCCAACTTCGAGCAAGCCTGGAGCACCACCCTGCCAACAAGTGCAGGGCTGGATTTACCTGCCATGCTGGCTGCCGCCAGCATGGGCAAGTTCAAGGCCATGTGGGTCATGGGCTATGACATCGCCATGTCCATGCCCAATACCATTCAAACCCTGGCAGCACTGGCGCAACTGGAACTCGTCATCGTGCAAGACCTCTTCCTTAACGAAACCGCCAAGGCGGCGGGCCACGTCTTCTTTCCTGCTGCCAGTGTGTTTGAAAAAGACGGCAGTTTCATGAATGCCGACCGCCGTGTACAAAGAGTCAGGCAAGTCATCAACAGCCCCGGTGAGGCAAAACCAGACTGGCAGATCATCACAGAACTGGCCAGGCACATGGGCCATGAACAGGGCTTCACATTCGATGACCCGCAAACCATCTGGGACGAAGTGCGCAGCGTCTGGCCCGCCAGCGCCGGTCTCAGCTACCAGCGCCTGCAAAACGAAAGCCTGCAATGGCCCTGCCCCGCTAGCCCCGATGACAATCATCCCGGCACCGCCATCCTGCACCAGCAAGGCTTTGGTGTCGGCCCCAAAGCAAGCCTGGCCTGCATCGCCTATCAGCCCACGGCAGAAGTCTGCGATGATGACTACCCCCTGCTACTGACAACCGGGCGCGAGCTATATCACTTCAATGCAGGCACCATGACTTACCGTACCCCCAACGCGCAACTCAAACCCACCGACACCCTGGACATCTCCCCCGCCGATGCAAAGTATTTGAATCTTTCAGAAGGCCAGCAAGCCCAGGTCTGCAGCCGCTATGGCACAGCCACCTTGCCAGTGCACATCACAGACAAGATGCAGGACGGCCAGTTGTTTTGCAGCTTCCACCGCGCAGACCTGAACGTCAATGCGCTGACTTCGCCTTATTGCGACAACCTGGTGCATGCGCCGGAATATAAGGTCACGGCGGTGAAGGTGAAGCGGGTGAGCGGGGAATAGATGCTGGATTTTTTTGCACATCAGCTGAACATGATGGCCGTCTTGTGCTCCAGGTTCAGGCGTGCACACTCAAACATGATTAGCCAGGTTTCAAGCTCACGGTAACAGCCCTCCTCCAGTTCGCCCAGCTCAGCGACGTTACAGCGCGCGCCACGGATGCTGGCAAAGTCTTTTATCCGAGGCATCAATGCTAAAAATAAACTTCCCTCTGATCATTTCCGAAATGTAAAACTTTTAGCCGAATTGCACGAATCAACCTGCTCAGCAGTAGCATACTTCTCTAAAATGAACTAAGCTGATCTCATCATATCTGCGTCAGAAGGAAATGCTATGTCCCGACATGCTCATGCCATCTTGATTTCAGTTCTACTTACCTTCAATACAGCCGCCTTGGCACAGACTGCCACGAAAGCTGATGCCATTGCACTCGTCGACAAAGCCGTAGCGACCATCCAGAAAAAAGGCATTACCGAAGCCTGCAAGGATTTTGCTGATCCCAAGGGAGGCTTCATTCAAGGCGATCTTTATATATTTGTCCAGGACATGAAGATGACCATGATTTGTCATGCCGTGACCCCCAAGATGAATGGTAAAGACATGGCAGAAATGAAGGATGCGAACGGGAAAGCCTTTGTGCAAGAAATGAGGGACGTTGCGCAGTCAAAGAAACCAGGATGGGTTGACTATGTCTGGGTCAATCCCACGACCAAAGCCCTGGAAAACAAAACATCCTATATCCGCCTGGCTGAAGGTCAATATACGGTGGGTGCAGGAATTTACAAACCCAAATAAGTACAGCACATACCAGAAACGACCGGGCCAGCACCAGCCAGTTGCAGCATGATTGTTTGCAGAAATGTTTGCGAGGTTTCAACACCGTAGCAATGCTGTATTGCTGAAAAGCGCAGATCACACAAGGTCGGCGAAGTACTGAAGTCAGATCCCCCGCAGCGATGCAAATGGCACTGCATAGACGTGGGTCATTGAAGCCATTGAAACAAGCCTGACCTAGCCATACCATAAAACGCTCCAGTGGGAGCAGCTTTGGCGGCGAACAGACTGTACCCGTAACACCTACGACGGATAACTCATGTAACATAATGCTCGAAGCTAAAACCACTCCTTTCAACAACGCAATCACTCTACGATGAGTGAGTAATGCAGTGCAATTCATCCAACGATTGTAATGAGTCCATTCTGGATAATGCTGAGTGTCCGATTTCAATTTATATGGAAAAATCGGTGATGACTTTACCGTTTGTGCGCATTGGAGATGCGGAATGGAAACTGAACGACACTTTGGATTTGCAACGCCGAAGTTGGTTGCTTGACAGTCCGCCATACGATCAATTAGTACACAATATTCTACTTGGACTTTCTGGCCTAGGTGTTAAACGCGAGCAATCGACGGAAAAGCCAGGTTACTACCGCGCAGTAGTTACGCTTCATGTTGACGCAGCAGCGCTAGATCAGTTTCATAGCTCAGCAAGTGGTTATCGTGCCCAATACTACGAGAATCCTGCTGTTGGAAGCAAAGCAAATCGATTTGCCTTAGATATCCTTTTGCCGCGAGTAAGACAATTGGCTGCTGACCGCAACAAACGAACTTGCCCCGCGTCATGGGTGGCGCAGTCTCTTCAAGACAGTGATGCCAAACTCTGGATACACCAAGGGCTGTGGCTCCGTCAAGCACGCAAATCAGACATGAATCTACTGATTCCCCGTTGGCTGATTGCCAGTCAACAAGACCAGGATAAAGAGCGTCGAAAACTGGCCAAGTGGTCAATGCTCATGCCTGCCAATGAGACTCGACTTGAATTAATGGGGGGCTTTTTGTCGCTTGAAGGTATTGCACTTGGAACACTCAAGCCTGATCGCGGAAATAAAATTAATGAACTTGGGTTCACCTGAATCCAATGTGTTCAAGGCGAGCCCCAAAACACGAGCCATTACACGTAGGGGGTGCCACACACCTACATGGTTCACCTTCGCAACGAATGTTTCCCACTCTGTGCATCAGGCGCCACCGCATGACTGACGTTTTTTCGCAAGAGTTGCCATACAATGATGCAGCCTACCACTGAGTTCTTGCTACTAAACAACAATCGACTTTAAGCCCCTCCTCCTTCTTGAATTTTTTTCACCAATTAACGTTTACGTTAACGTCAATTCTTGTGCTATTCTAAAAATAACAGGTGCACATCCCAATCTCTTGGGCTGTGTTAAACGGGAAAGTGGTCGTCCTGATCGCTGTCACTGCCAAGTGACGGTAGCTATCAAGACCTAAAAACGTATTTACGCTCGCGCTTAAGATAGTAAATATGTTTCAAGCCCCTGCTGCCTCCGCAACGGTAGGCAAGTGCGGTTACATCATCCACGCCACTGGTCATGCATGACTGGGAAGGCGATGTAACAAGACTTGCAAGCCCGGATACCGGCCTGTTGATCGCTGAGAAAAACATTGCGGAAGGCGGTGTTTGGGATATTGCATGGCACGCCTGATGGCGGGCGGGTGCTTGTCTTCAACATTGCTCTTACTGTTTTTCCCAAGGTCTGGTCACGTACGGAAGGTGCGTGGCGAGTGTGCGTCCACACGGCGCATGCTCATGGTCAGGATCGTTGCTGCGGCAGGTTTCTGCTTGCAGTAGTCATCCTGTTTTCAGGCATCAGTGCGGCTGTTGTTGCGGGTCAAACCCGCCGTCTGTCCGTGCGCAATCAGGAAGGTTCAGGAAAATATCATGGCTATTCTTACCCAGGCTCCCAACGTCAAGCTGCTCATCAACGGCGAATTGATAGACTCCAAATCCACGCAATGGCGCAATGTGATCAACCCGGCCACGCAACAGGTGCTGGCCCATGTTCCCTTCGCCACGCCAGAAGAGATGCAGGCCGCGGTCGATGCTGCCAAGGCTGCTTTCAAGACCTGGCGCAAGACAGCGATAGGCACACGCGCCCGTATCTTTTTGAAATACCAGCAACTGATACGTGAAAACATGGCCGAGCTGGCTGCATTGCTGACAGCCGAACAGGGCAAGACACTGGCAGATGCTGAAGGCGATATCTTCCGCGGCCTGGAAGTAGTCGAGCATGCCGCCAATATCGGCAACCTGCAAATGGGCGAAATCGCCAACAACGTTGCCAGCGGTGTCGATACCTATACCCTGAACCAGCCGCTGGGCGTCTGCGCTGGCATCACGCCTTTCAACTTCCCGGCCATGATCCCGCTGTGGATGTTCCCTATGGCGATTGCCTGCGGCAATACCTTCATCCTGAAACCGTCCGAGCAAGACCCCATGGTCACCATGCGCCTGGCTGAACTTGCCATGCAGGCTGGCGTGCCGCCTGGCGTGCTGAATGTGGTGCATGGTGGTGAAGACATCGTCAATGCGATTTGCGATCACCCTGATATCAAGGCCGTGTCCTTCGTAGGCTCCACCCGCGTAGGCACGCATGTCTATAACCGCGCGACGCTGGCGGGCAAGCGTGCGCAGTGCATGATGGGTGCCAAGAACCACGCCATCGTCCTGCCAGATGCAAATAAAGAACAAACCTTGAACAACCTCGCCGGTGCTGCCTTTGGTGCGGCTGGCCAGCGTTGCATGGCATTGTCCGTGGTGATACTGGTTGGTGAAGCCAACCAGTGGGTGCCAGACTTGCTGGACCGCGCACGCAGCCTCAAGATCAATGCCGGTGCTGAAGCCAATACCGACATAGGCCCGGTCATTTCATGCACCGCCAAAGAGCGTGTAGAAAGCCTGATCGCCCAGGGTATTGCTGAAGGTGCGACGCTGCTGCTGGATGGCCGCGCACCGCAAGTGCCAGGCTATGAGCATGGCAACTTCGTCGGCCCTACAGTCTTCACTGGCGTCAAGCCCGGCATGCGTGTGTATGAAGAAGAAATCTTTGGCCCCGTGCTGTGCATCATGCAGGCCGATACTTTGGCTGATGCTATCGCCATCATCAATGCCAATCCTAACGGCAATGGCACCGCACTGTTCACCCAGTCTGGCGCTGCGGCTCGTACCTTTGAAGAAGATATCGACGTAGGCCAGATCGGTATCAATGTGCCTATCCCTGTGCCTGTGCCGCTGTTCTCATTTACTGGCTCACGTGCATCCAAGCTCGGTGATCTGGGGCCTTATGGCAAGCAGGTCATACAGTTCTACACCCAGACCAAGACCATCACGGCACGCTGGTTTGATGACAGTGTCAGTGCTGGCAAGGTGAATACCACCATCTCGCTCAAGTAAGCGGAGGCCATCATGGACTTCGAATTGAACGAAGACCAGCGCGCCTACCAGCAATCTGCCCGCAGCTTCGCCGCCCATGAAATGACGGCGCAAGCTGCGCATTGGGATGCCACTTCCCACTTCCCGCTGGACGTCATCGCCCATGCCGGGGAGCTGGGATTTTGCGGGCTGTATGTGCCAGAAGAACTGGGCGGGCTGGGGCTGACGCGGCTGGATGCAGCCATCATTTTTGAAGAGCTGGCACGCGCCTGCCCTTCGACCACGGCTTATATCACGATACACAATATGGCGAGCTGGATGATCGCCAACTGGGGCACGCCAGAAGTGCAGCAGGAATGGGTGCCCAGGCTGGCCGCAGGCAAGAAACTGGCTTCATATTGCCTGACCGAAGCTGGCTCAGGCTCTGACGCGGCCTCACTGCGCACCAGCGCCCGTCTCGATGGCGACAGCTATATCCTCGATGGCAGCAAGGCCTTTATCTCGGGCGCAGGTGCTACCAATATGCTGGTCGTCATGGCGCGCACAGGTGGCGATGGTGCTGGCGGTATCTCGGCCTTTGCGGTTCCGGCAGATTTGCCCGGCATCAGCTATGGCAAGAAAGAAGACAAGATGGGCTGGAACAGCCAGCCCACCCGTACCGTGAATTTTGACCAGGTAAGCATACCGCGCAGCCACTTGCTGGGTGAAGAAGGCGAAGGCTTTCGCATTGCCATGCGTGGTCTGGATGGTGGCCGCATCAATATCGCCACCTGCTCTATCGGTGCGGCGCAATCGGCACTCAACAGCGCGCAAGCCTATATGAATGAGCGCATGCAGTTCCAGAAAAAACTGTCTGATTTCCAGGTGTTGCAATTCAAGCTGGCCGACATGCAAACCGAGCTGGTGGCTGCCCGCCAGATGGTACGTCTTGCCGCCAGCAAGCTCGACAGCAAGGCTGACAATGCCTCAGTGTATTGCGCCATGGCCAAGCGCCTGGCGACCGACACCGGCTTTGCCGTCTGCAATGAAGCCCTGCAAATCCACGGCGGTTACGGCTATATACGCGAATACCCGCTGGAGCGTTTCCTGCGTGATGTCAGGGTGCACCAGATACTCGAAGGCACGAATGAAATCATGCGCGTCATCGTTGCCCGTCACATGCTAAACCAACCTGCAAGCGAGGAATTTTTATGAGCAAGTATAGTAATTACACCAATCTGCAATGCGAAATCATCGGCCACACTGCCCTGGTGACCCTGGCCAATCCGCCCGCCAATACCTGGACTGCTGCGGGTTTGCAGGCATTGACGCAACTCGTCAATGACCTCAATGCCGATGCAGATATCTATAGCCTCGTCATCACAGGCTCAGGCCAGAAATTCTTTTCTGCCGGGGCAGACCTGAAGCTGTTTGCCGATGGCGACAAGGCCGTGGCACTGGACATGGCACGCCGCTTTGGTGAAGCATTTGAAACCCTGAGCCGCTTCCGCGGTGTTTCCATCGCTGCCATCAATGGCTATGCCATGGGTGGAGGCCTGGAATGCGCATTGGCCTGCGATTTGCGCATTGCCGAAACCCAGGCGCAGATGGCCTTGCCAGAAGCTGCAGTCGGCTTGCTGCCCTGCGCTGGCGGCACGCAAAATCTTGCCTGGCTGGTCGGTGAAGGCTGGGCCAAGCGTCTGATACTGTGCGGCGAACGTATCGATGCTGCCACTGCCCTGCGCATAGGCCTGGTAGAAGAAGTCGTCGCCACTGGCGGCGCACTCGAACACGCAATGGCGCTGGCCAAACAGGTAGGCAAGCAAAGCCCCAGCAGCGTCAAGGCATGCAAACAACTGATACAGGGCGCACGCCAGCAACCGATGAACACTGTGTTGCCACAAGAACGCGAAGCCTTCCTGGCTCTGTTTGATACCGCCGATCAAAAAGAAGGCGTCACTGCCTTTTTGGAAAAACGTCCGCCAGTATGGAGGAATGCATGAGCGACGCCCCTGTCCTGTTCCACACCCTGCCTGCCGCCAATGGCATGCAGTTGGGCGTAGCCACCCTGAATGCAGAAAAAACCCTGAATGCCCTGTCCAAAGAGATGGTGCAATTACTGGGCAAGCAATTGCAAGCCTGGGACGAAGACGGCAGCATCGCCATGGTGGTCTTGCAAGCCGCTGGAGAAAAAGCTTTTTGCGCAGGCGGCGACTTGCAAAACCTGTATGCCAGCATGCGCGAACATCATGCATCCGACAAAAAAGACGACTTGCTGGGCAATTCCTATGCCCTGGATTTTTTTGAACAGGAATACCGCCTCGACTATCAAATTCATACTTACCGCAAACCCATATTATGCTGGGGCCACGGCATCGTCATGGGTGGTGGCATAGGCTTGATGGCTGGTGCCAGCCACCGCGTCGTCACAGAAAAATCCCGTCTCGCCATGCCTGAGATTGCGATTGGCCTGTTCCCCGATGTAGGCGGCACCTGGTTCCTGAACCGCATGCCGGGCAAACTGGGTTTGTTCCTGGCACTGACGGGTGCGAACATCAATGCCAGCGATGCCGTATTTGTGAAGCTGGCAGACCTGCAATTGCCACACGAAAGCAAGGCAGAACTACTGGCCCGCCTGCAAGCCTGCGAATGGAGCAGGCAGGCAGACAACAATAACCTGAGCAACCACCTGCGCCTGAGCCATATCCTGCATGAGCAGCAACGCAATGCCAACGTGGCCAGCAACGCCGGGTCTTTGCGCCAGCATTTTGACCTCATCAATCAACTGTGCAGTGCTGCTGACCTGAGCACCATCATCAGCAATATCTGCCAGCTTGATATGAGCGTAGTAAACGACGATGTGTGGCTGCAAAAAGCCGTCACCAGTCTGCAAAAAGGCAGCCCGACCTCTGCCTGGCTGGCGCACGCCTTGCAAGAAAGAGGCAAGCATTTGTCGCTGGCAGAGATCTTCCGCATGGAACTGGTGGCAGCACTCGCCTGCGCGCAGGGTCATGATTTTGCGGAAGGGATACGGGCATTGATTGTGGACAAGGATCAGAAACCGCAGTGGTTGCCTGATAGCTTGAATGCATTGCAGCCGCAAGATGGTGAGCGATATTTTGCGCGCCTTTGGGACGCAGAGCAGCATCCTTTAAGGGATTTGGGTGTGATTGAAAATACTCAAAAAAGAGCTGCGTAAGTATCAAGCCGAGGTCCGTAGGTTGGGCCGGGCCTCGCTAGGCTACGCTTCATCAGCCCAACACTCAGCCTTGCAATAACGTACGTCGCTTTTCAACCGCCCAGTGTTGGGCTGATAAACCGTAGCCCAACCTACAAACCCGGCCCAACCTACGCGCCACGCAATATAAAGAACAGACTAAAACTAGGAGATAAACCATGTCAAACCCATCCAAAATCGCCTTCATCGGCCTCGGCAACATGGGCGCACCCATGGCACTTAACCTGCTCAAGGCAGGCTACCCACTCACCGTCTTCGACCTCTCCCCTGTCGCCCTGAAAACGCTGGCAGATGCCGGCGCACTGGCCGCAGGCAACGCAAAGCAAGCCATAGAAGGCGCAGACATTGTCATCAGCATGCTGCCAGCCAGCCGCCATGTAGAAAGCCTCTACCTCGGCGATGACGGCATACTCGCCCACATCGTCAATGGCGCACTGGTCATAGACTGCAGCACCATCGCCCCGCAATCTGCCAAGAAAGTCGCACAGGCCGCAGCCTCACGCGGGCTGGCAATGGTCGATGCTCCAGTCTCAGGTGGCACAGCAGGCGCAGCGGCAGGCACACTGACCTTCATCGTTGGCGGCAGTACAGACGATCTCGAACGCGCCCGCCCCGTGCTGAACGCCATGGGCAAGAATATCTTTCACGCTGGTGAACACGGTGCCGGGCAAACCGCCAAAATCTGCAATAACATGCTGCTCGGCATACTGATGGCAGGCACGGCTGAAGCACTGGCGCTGGGCGTAGCGAACGGGCTTGATCCCAAAGTCCTGTCCGACATCATGAGCAAAAGCTCAGGCCGCAACTGGGCGCTGGAACTATATAACCCATACCCCGGCGTCATGGAAAACGCCCCCGCATCACGCGGCTACACCGGTGGCTTTGGAGTAGACCTGATGCTCAAGGATCTTGGCCTGGCAACCGAGGCAGCACTAGGTACCAATTCCAGCATCCCGCTGGGTGAAGCGGTACGCAACCTGTATGGCATCCATAGCAAAGCCGGTTCGGGTGGCAAGGATTTTTCCAGCATACTTGAGTTGTTGAAGAACAAAGAGTAAAAAAAGTGATGGGGACGGGTTTCATCAGCAAGACGAACGCATGAATATTCAAGCGAAACCTGTCCCCTCGCCGGTACAAAACCCGATACAGCATTCACTCCAGTTGCAAGACCTTGAAATTATTCCGCCCTGCCTTCTTGGCAAGGTACAGGGCTTCATCCGCTTTCTTCAACATCTCGCCAGCGTTGGAGTTATGTTCTGACGAAATCGCCACACCTATGCTGGTGGTCACCATCAGGGGTTTGCCTTCTATATCAAAAGGCGTGGTCATGGCTTGCACGATCTTGCTCGCGACCATGTCAGCTTCGCTGTGCATGTTCAGGCCTTCCAGCACGATGACGAATTCATCACCCGCCAGGCGGCCTGCAAGGTCGGTCTGACGTATGCAATGTTTGAGACGGCTGGCAAATTCCTGCAAGACCAGGTCACCGGCATGGTGACCGAGGCTGTCGTTGATACTCTTGAACTTGTCAACATCCAGGAACATCATCGCCATCAAGCGGCCCGTGCGTTGTGAACGGGCGCTGGCCTGTTCCATTCTTTCATTGATCTGGTTGCGGTTGGGCAGACCGGTCAGGGTGTCAAACCTTGCCAGGGCCAGCAATTGTCTTTCCACTGCCTTGGCGTCACTGATATCGTTGACCAGGGTGTTGACCCCTACCACTTTGCCACTGTCATCATATTGCGGGACATAGGTGGCATGGTAATGGCCAGTCTTGCCAGCCACGGTGATCTCGGTTTCAAATTCTGTTTTTTCACCAGCCATCGCCAGTTTGTAATGAACGTGATGTTCCTGCTGCATGGCACCGGACAAGAGCGATAAAACCGGCTGGCAGCGTATCTCTGACAAGGGCAGATCGAACCAGGTTTCATAAGGCCGGTTCACAAATTGATAGCGATTCTCGCTGTCAATAAGACTGACAAAGGCCGGGATGTTGTCGGCAATGGTGCGTAGCAAACCTTCGCTGGCTGCCAGTTTCAACTCTGCTTCCTTGCGTGCCGTGATATCGATGACCATGGAATAATAACCCAGGGTCGCACCTTCGGCATTGATATCGGGTACATACTCATACTGCAAAAATCGCTTGATATCACGCTCGGGTGCATAGCGCTCAAAGGATACTTTTTCACCGTGCAGGGCCCGCTCCATGTTGCCCTTCAATTCCAGGTAGGATTGTTCGCCAAATACCTCGGCAACAGTTTTCCCTAACAGATGGGCAGGATCAAGACCGGGGATCAAACCATAATTACGGTTACAGAATTGATAGCGCTCATTGGCATCGACATAGGCTATCATCGCGGGTACATTGTCGGTAATGGTACGCACACGTTTTTCACTGCGCATCAAATCATCTTGCACGCGCTTGAATTCGGTAACGTCTTCCACCAGCACAAAAAAACCATCGACCTGCCCGGATTTGTTAAAGTCCGGTACATAAGTCACCCTGTCCCATTCCCAGTAACCATAGCGCTCTGCGCGCCGCTCAAAACATGTCCATTCACCATTCAGTACCTGGGTCACATAAGGCTTGGTGTGGCGATAAAACTCAGGTGTAGAAATTTCCTTGATGGTTTTTCCTATGGTCTGCTGCGCTGTCAGGCCAAACAAATGTTCTATACGCTTATTGACGAAGGTATATTTTTCCTGGTAATCGACATAGGCAATAAAGGCCGACATATTGTCAGCGATAAGACGCAGTTTCTTTTCACTGGCGCTCAGGGCTGCCTCAGCATCCCTGCGCTTGATCATGGCATCATCAAATGCCTTAGCCAGGTCGCCAATCTCGTCCTTGGGATATCTTTTATTTGCTTGCGCCACCAGCATATTGGCGTCTGCATTATTGACCTTGTCACGCAATTTTTGCAGCGGTGCGAGTTGCCAGTACATGAACCACCAAACCAGTAACAGCAAGATCAGCAGCAAGGCCAGACCGAGCATGGCTGCTTCCCTTCTGACTTTTGCGACGACGCTGAATGCTTCATTGGTGGGATACACACCGGCAATCAGCCAATCAACCGATTTCAGGCGGCGGTAGCATAATATGGCTTCGTCTTCAGTATTGTCATTAGTGGTCAGATTACCTTCCAATCCGGCAAAGGCACTTGCAGGTATCTGACTTTTGTCTGGCAAGTCACGGCTGCTTTTCAATATGCGTCTGTGATCAGGATGCGTGACAAATGTCCCTTCGGTAGTCAGGACGTAGAAATAACCCTGATCACCAATTTTGGCCGTCGCCAGATCAGCCAGAAAGCTGTCCTGTATCAATTCTATGGTACCCATCAGCACCAATAACATGTGACCACCAGGGTCAAAAACTGGCACACAAATCACTACCAGGGGACGCCCGGATATGCCACTTTTTAAAGGGGCAGAAATAGTGATTCTTTTTTGTTCAAGCGCTTTTTTAAAATAGTCGCGGCCACTAACGTTTATCTGCCCTCGTGTATCTGGATTATCCAGATTGGCCAGCAAGTCGCCCCGTAAATCAAACACGGCCAGGTTATCAAATAAGCCATCCAGGCTATGATAACGCTCCAGAAAGTTCTGGATTTTTTCATGGGCGATATCGTCAGAACCCAGGTCGCTGGCCAGGCGGATCAAGGCATTTTTTCTGAGTTCGACTTTATGGTCAATTTCATTGGCTACATTGGCTATCAGGCTGGATTGCCTGGCCACGATGAGTTTTTCAAGTGCGCTTTCAAATATAGATGAAGCCAGCACATACAGCAAACCCAGGGACAGGACAAAGAATATCGCCACCGCCACAGTCAGGCGGGTTTTCAGGGTGATATTACGAAAACGAAATAGTCGGGAGGGCGACATATCTTTCGAAATAGTGAATGAATCCCAAAGACAATATTAGCATTCGAGTCATTGATGACAAATCATAATTTCGATAAAGCGTGGTATTCCAGGCCCGTGCAAGACGCATTCCAGGCACTTTTTACCAAATTCTACAATTCAGGAATAAGCCCCCAGAGTATCGTCAGTACGGCAAGCCAACTGGTCTGTAGAGCCGGGTATGCTTGATGCGTCTGCTACACAGTTGACAGGCGCAGCGGACGCATCAGACTGGTGCTGGGCTTCTTCCTGACCATGCGGTCTGGCGGCAGGCTCGTAGTCAAAATTGTGACTGATATCCTGACTGAAATATAGCCAGGGAAAAGCCGTATTGCTGATATGGCTGTCGTAGCTGCTGTTATCGTATTCAGTGCTGCTATTGTCAGCAGGCCCACCCACCTGTCTTGCCGCAATCTGGCGTGCCCGTTCTGCCAGTTGGCGGATATAGGCTTGCACCTCAGCCGGAACAGCCTGCCCGCTGGCCTGGTATTTCTCCAGCGTCTTGATGGCTGCCTGGGTTTCATAGCGCAGTTTTTCCAGTTGCTGCTTCTCTTCATTGGCGTTGGCAATTTGCTCATCCACATTGCGCAGATCTGCACCCTTTTGCGTATCCAGGAAAAAAGCCAGGCGTATTTTCAAGGTCGTCAGCGAAGTCGTTGCACCGGGGCGGGCAAACAGGCCAAGTATCTTGCGATTTTCCCTGAATGTGGCACGTACCATGTCATCCACAAAACCGGGGCAAGCCAGCACCAGAGCATCCAGGGTAGCGCCGGAAAAATCTGGCAACAAGCGCGCGACCTGGCTTTCCAGCAATTGCCGTCTGCCTGCTTGCAACTGTTCCAGTGCAATGGTTTGCCGGGCGATTTCGGTCTGCATGGCGTGCAGAGAATTCTGCAAGCCTTGCAAGGCCAGTTGCATGTCTGGCAGTGACGGGTCTATGGTCGTGGCATTGTTGATATTCACGTCAGGCATGAGCTACCTCTTGATGGACTTCGCCGTCTTCACGACGGGATTGAAAATAATCGACAAAATACTGGCGCAAACCGGGTTTGCGCATATCCGCATGCCACTCCAGTGGCTGACCTGCACGCACGCTCAAATCTGTCCATGGGTTAAAACCGAGATCAGTGATTTCATGCATGCGCAAAAAATAGCGCCTGTGCTGGGCTTCACCATGCCACAGGTGACGTATCTCACCTCGCACGACTCCCAGCCCACCCTGCACCTGCTCATGAAACCGCTGGCCCCAGGCTTGCAGATGGGCAATCTGGGCATGGTCATGTTTCAGGGCATTTTGTATGCAAAAGTTATAGTCGCCATAAATCGCATGTGCCATGAAATGGTCAGCACTGCCCGATATTGCCGCCTCATACAGGCCAACACTGTCAAACAGGCTGCGCCGCATGGCCCAGCCATAACCGGTGTGCCCGTGCGTATCATACCGCCCGGCATGCAGGGTCGCTGGCTGTGTCTGCATGACAGCAGCAAAAGAGCTGACCCGGTCAGGCGTTGCCCCGGCACTGCCATCCTGCTGCAGGCGCAAACAGCTTTCCCACACTTGCGCTACCGGATATTGCTGCAACACCGTCACCAGCTCTTTTGCCCAGTGCTTGTTCTCAAACACAATGTCACAATCCAGCCAAGCCACATAGCGGCAACTGGCAGGCAGCCATGAAGCCGCCAGGTTCAGCAGTCTCTCTTTTTGCCACAGCAAGGTGCTTGAGCGCAGTTGCAAGACATCCACAGCCGCTGGCAATTCAAACGGTGCATCATCAAAGGCACATTCCACCGTAATACAGGTCACCCCTGCCGCCCGCATGCCCTGCATGAAGACATCATAATTCTCCCTGCGCGAGGCGTAGCGGCAAGGGTTGAAGTAAGTGGTGAGGACAACGAGTTCGGACATGCTCTGACGGTTAGTTGAGGCAGGATAATAAACTGCCTGGTTGAATTGTATAATGCAAAATCAATACTATACGCCTTGCTCCCATGCGCATACAAATCCTGTCCGACTTGCACCTTGAAGCCTGGGGTGATACTGCACCACAGAGTGATCCAGCCATCAGCCAGCCTGATGTGGTTGTGCTGGCTGGCGATATCCATACCGGCAGCAAGGCTGTCGCCTGGGCCGCGCAACAGTTTGCTGGCATCCCGGTGCTATATGTGCATGGCAATCATGAAGCCTATGGCAAAAATCTGGAAGAAATGCAGGCCGATGTTGCCAGTGCCTGCGAGGCTACGGAGAATGTGCATTTCCTCAATGCCCGTGAATACCAGATGGGTGACATACGCTTTCTGGGTGCAACCTTATGGACGGATTTCTGTCTGTTCGGCGCAGAACAACGCTACTTCGCCATGACAGAAGCAGCAGACCTGATGCCCGACTACCAACGCATTACCCTGGCTGAACAAGGCTACCGCAAACTCGCCGCTGATGATACGGCCCTCATTCATGCCAGGCAAAAATCCTGGCTCAACAAACGGCTGGATACCCCCTTCCAGGGTCGCACTGTCGTCGTCAGTCATATGGCTCCATCGATACAGTCAGTATCATCACGTTATGCAGATGACTTGCTATCCGCCGCCTTTGCTTCTGAACTCGACGCACTGGCACATAAAGCTGATCTGTGGATACACGGTCACATGCACGAAAGCTTTGATTACCAACTAGGAAAATGCCGCGTCATCTGCAATCCTTGCGGCTACCCTTTGCATAATGGCAGGATGGAGAATGAGGAATTTGATCCGGATCTGGTCGTGAGTTTATGAACGACCATATAAACGATGCCCGAAATTCTTCATATGTCTAGTCCATTGAAAAAAACAGCGATCTCCATAACGGCCATGTTGTTGTATGTTCTCGGCCTCTGTTGCTTCGTGCTGCCACTGTTTTTTCCGGCATTGCAGTTTGATGGTGGTTTTGGATATATGCTCGCGCTCTACTACCTGTGCGGCATCATTTTTTTACTTGCCGGTATTTTCTTTCATCTATGGATCAGGTCACGTGATGCTGCAGGTCACATGCAGTTTCTTGAAAGTGCAGGAAAGGAAGTAGTGCCACGACGGTTGGGAGAAAATGAGGAACGGAATCAGTAGAACTCATGAAGAATTGAACGCTACATCAAAAGGAATAAAGCATGAAAACAGATTGGCACAGCCTTGAAATATCACGCGCTACCGTCGTCGATAAAGAGTACAAAAACACCCAAAACGTCAGGCGTTTTTTAAGCGCAGAATGCGGTACCGAATGCAAGCTCGACCGTGGCTTCGTGGCATGGATCATCAATGGTGATCACAAGACCATGGGCGATGTGGCGGATGAATGGCAAAGGCGGTATGCGGATGCGAAGCAAGCTTAGAGTTTTCCTGGTCTGTATTTCACCCAGCAATGAGCGCAATACAGACCGGAAAATCAAACTTTTAAGACGCTAGCAAACTCAACCCAGCCACAGCTTGAATTCTATGCCGTTTTGTATCGTGCCTATGACCTGCGCCTGGTTCTCGGCACTTTCACAGAAACTGGCGAGTGCACCGGCCGCTGTGATCTGGCCTTTGCTTAACTGATTATTCCAGTAATCGAAACCGGCCTGGTCTGGCGCACGGTGCAAGACGTTCTGGTAGAAGTTGGTGATCAGCGTGGTGGTCGATGGATTGGCACCATACAGTTTTTGAAATTCAGCAGACTGAAAGAAACCTGCCGCCACGGTCGTCAGGCTGGATCCCTTGTCCATATCTTTAATCCAGTAACCCAGTCCTTCCAGATCAGGCTTGCGGCCAAATGCTGCCTGGTACAGACGATATGCCTGGCCTGCTGTGCCACTGACGTCCAGCGCGATGCTCTTGTCAGAAAATTGCAGACGTTCGACGTTGAACAGACTATCAATATCACCATTGGATTTGACGCGTAACTGGAATGCCGCGCCAACCGGGGTAATCGCAAAATTGCTGGCATTTCCTGCCATGATGACCGTGTCCATGCCCGTGCCGCCATCGATATTATGGTTGCCAGTGCCAACATTAATGGCGTCATTGCCACTGCCAGCATTGACATGCAAACGGCCACCGCCGCCATTGACGGTGATCAGGTCAGCACCTGCACCTGAAGCGATCAGGTAATCGGAATACATGGTGGCAGGTAAATCGACGCTAATAACATCTGCCCCTCCAAACAGGGATTCATCGGCCAGCAGTTTTTCATCTATCTGCTGGTTGGCAGCTACATTCATGGAAACGCCAGTGATGCGGTTGAAGCTACCGTCACGGTATTCGGTCACAGAAGAAGTCATGGTCCCGGTAACGACAGACTTGGTCAGGCCCTGAGCCACCGTGGTGGAATTGGAAGACAGATTAAAACTGCCATCCAGTGTCGCAGAACTGATGAACTTGTCTGCACTTGCAGTGATTTTGCTGACGGTGCCGGTACTATTGCCACTGGTATCACCCCGGATAGCCCCCTGCACGTTGATCGTCACATTGCCCGTTACCGTATCATAGTTGGGACTATAACTAGGGGTCAGGGTAGAAACCGACATGGAATTAAGCAGTGTTGTGGTCGGCTTGATGTTGACAGAGTAACCGCCGCCGCTGACAGGGGTATTTGTGTAATCAAAATCAAATCTGCCAGTTTGGTTGATCGATAAAAGACCATTGCCATATATCTGCAGATTCGTCGCCGTACCGGTACCTGAAAGCGCATTGGGATTAGCCAGGATCACACCGTTATAAGTCGTGCTTGCACCGTCAGGAAAACCAAAAACCACCCTGCTGCCTGTAAAGTCAAAAGAGGAATAATACTGATGGTCCCTTGCCCAGCTTGCACCCAGCTTGGGAAACACATCGAATAAAGTACCCAGCGTGCCATTGGTAGGAGGTGACTTGATGAGTTGCTGATAATTGGTGGTAACAACGGTTTGGGACAGTTTGATATTGATGTTTGCCATGAAGGTAGATTCTGTAGAAAGGGGATAAAAGCTGTGAGATAAAAAACTGTGATGTAAAATTTTGGCGTTGTTGCCATTTGCATCAACATTATGGCCGCCGAATGCTACAGAGTTATTTTTAATCTGGCAATTTAATCTACGCTCTATAAAAACCCTGCGCAAAACCCATTCTTTCTACTGCATCTGCTGTCAATGAAACACCTGCCTGCCCGCTTTCCTGCGCGCCTGTAAATCAGTATTTATTTTCCACAAGCAAGCTAGCTGAATCGGAGATGCAAGCAAGAATATAGAAAAATAAATTGCCAATTGAATAATATTGTCTTATATTCCATTATTGCGATTTCAATCACATGCCAAACTGCACAACAAACTGCAGAAATCAAAGACCGCCCATGACAAAATAATTCAGGAGTACGCATGAAGCAGACCCGCATTCTCTCCGTCATCATGATCTTGTTTGCCTTGTTTGCCCTACCTGCCTGCGATGGTGGCTGGTCAGGTACACGTTACCAACTCCTGACAACGCCAGATGGCAAGGTCTACCGGCTGGATGCCAAGAATGGCAGCGTGCATTATGTGACGACAGAAAAAATGCTGGCCCTGAATGACGAATTACCCACCCTGCATATAGGTGAGTATTACCAGATGGCAGACGCCAAGGGCAACGTCAAGTATCTCAAGTATGTGGGCAATGCCCAGTTCGAAAAAAGCCCGGCGTCCAGCCAGGTGAAGTGACCACCCGCAAAGGACGCCGCAGCTAACTCCTGCTTCAGTTCATCACCGATGGCCATTGATGCGCTTCTGCCTGACAATGCTGGCACCACGCATACAGCGCGTCATACATCACCATGCCGTGGCTAAGCAAGACGTGATCATCTGCAAAAGTTTTTGACAAGCCCAGCGACAAGGCATACAGACCCGCCGATTGCGCCGTCAAATCCAGCTTGCCGGTGTCTGCTCCACGGATAATAGTCGCCAGGGTTTGCAAGGCAGGATCAGCGAGTGCGTATTTCTTCAGGAAGGCATCAAAGCTGCACAAGTCGCCGACATGGCTTAATTCCACACCAGGTATGTCATAAGGTATGGCACCGGTTTCTGTCGCAATGCGCAAGACATCGGTATTAGCCACATATAAAAATTCTGCATCCCTGTCGATGAAATGCATGATCAGCCAGGGACAGGCAATGCGGTCTATCTTGGGTCGTTCACGTGTAATCCATTGCATGATTGTTCTCCCTCAACCTCAAAACTACTTCTATGCAGTCCGCCTGGCAAGCATGCCGCCTGCCTGTTTATAGGCTTCCAGCCCGCCTTCCAGATATCGTGCAGCAATACCCGCTTCGTTCAATGCGCTGGCGCAGTTGATGCCAACCTCATGTCCCTTGATGCAGTACACGACGACATTCTGTTGCTGTGTCAGTGCCGGTGCCCAGCTAGTCACTTTTTCAGGATCCAGCCAGACTGCACCAACGACTTGCAGGGTGTCAGCTTCAAAGGCTGGGCGTTTGCGCACATCGATGACCGCTGGTGGATTGGCACTGCTTAGCTCGCGCATGAATTCGGCAACGCTGACGGTTTGCCTTGTTTGTTCCGTTTGTTCCATTTTTGACTCCTTTAAGAGTGAAGCAAGGGGTAAATGACCAAGCCCAGAACCGCTGCGGCCGCAACGATGACAGGTTCCTGCAATTTCTTGAACTTCCACAACAAGAAGATACTGACCAGGGCAATGGCTGCCGTCGGCACATCCAATATCGAGCGTCTGGCAATCACCAGCACAGAACCGGCAATCGCCCCTATGGCTGCGGCTGTAATGCCATCAACAAAAGCAATCACGCCGGGCAACTTGCCATATTTTTTAAAATAAGGTGCAGGGATGACGGTGAACAGATAGCAGGGCAAAAATGTCGCCAGTGCGGCCACCGTCGCGCCCGGCAGGCCGGCTACCAGATAGCCGATAAAACCCACCGTGATGACCACTGGTCCTGGCGTGATCATGGCAACCGCGACCGCATCGACAAACTGCTTGTCCGTCAGCCAGTGATGCTCAGTCACCACGCCACCGTACAGGAAAGGCACAATCGCCAGGCCAGAGCCAAATACAAAGGCACCGGCCTTGGTAAAGAAGATGGCGATCTGCGTCAACAGCGATGCGTCCTGCGTCGTCAACATGCTGCCTATCACAGGCAACTGCAGCAGCGTCAGGCTATGCAGTTTGCCGCGCCCCAGCCATGCCGGTGGCGCACGCAACAGCCAGACCAGTACGCCAGCGGCGATAAACAGCCAGGCGATTTCTGTCTCGGTAATAAAGGTCAGTGCTGCCAGCAAGAGATAAATGGCCCACAACAGCTTGTCCTTGCCTATGCTTTTTTGCGTGAGCTTTTTGGTGCTCATGACGATGATGCCAACCACTGCAGCACCGACGCCATAAAACACTGCCTGCATCCAGGCCAGGCCGCCATAACTGACATAAGCCCAGCCCAGTAACACCACCATCATGAAGGAGGGCAACACAAAGGCAATGCCTGCCAGCGTTGCACCCCAGATGCGGTAATGTACATAGCCCATATAGATGCCAAGCTGAGCCGCCAGGGGGCCCGGGGCCAGTTGCGCCAGTGCCAGGCCTTCCTTGTAATCTGCTGGCGAAATCCAGCCACGCTGCTCAACCAGGTCGCGCTGCATATAACCCACCAGCGCCACCGGGCCACCAAAGCCCAGCGCACCCAGGCGCAGCATGTAAAGTACCATTTGCCACAGCGTATAAACTGGTGCGTTCTCGATGATGGCAGGATTGGGATCAGGCTGGCTCTGGCTCATGGCTGGCACCTTTTATGTTGTACTTGGCTGCACTTGAGAAAAATGCTGGTAGAGGGCATCCAGCACCACGCTCATCTTGTCCAGCAAATCATCGTCATCACGGGCGTTTGGTCTGGCGCCGGCCAGCATGGCTTCAAAGCCGCTGGCCTCGGGCACAAAGCCGTTACCCACATCCAGCACATGCACCATGGCACCCAGACGTTGCAAGCCACGGTCGCCCTCCAGATCAAAACTGGCCAGCAAGACCTCGAAACTGACACGCTCGCCGATGTGGGTAAATGCCGCGCCATCAAAATCAAAACCCAGCGCATCTGGCGGACAATCAGTAACGGACTCCAGCCAGGCAAAGCGCGCCCGCTTGTCGATGAAGCGACGTATCAACCAGGCACTGGCCACCCTGTCCACCCACAGGTGCTGGCGGGTAGCCCAGGTACGGCCCTGGTAGTCATCGATTGCCAATGTCTTGATAGCCGCCTGCACAGCCTGCGGTTCACCGACTGATAACAGACTCTCTGCCGCATGCATGAAATCCATCCATGCCGCTTCAAGCGTGTTACTGCCATCACCGGGGAAGTAATCTATGCTTTTGAAAGCCTCATATTCTCGACGCATCTTGCGCAAGAGCTTGGTAATTTCTTGCGGCTTTAAATTGCTCAAACCGGGGCGTGTATCTGCCAGGGTTTGCAGCCAGGCTGCATATTCGCCACTACGGTCAAACAGGGCCTGGAAGGCCAGGTTTTCATCCTCAGTTTGCGCCCAGACATGCAATAACCAGGCGCTGCCACCTTCACGCAAAGTTTCTTCAGACAAATCCTGCAGTGCTTGCTGCTGCAGGTCGCCAAAGGGCAAGAGATAAGCTCCGTCACGCAGGGAACCACAACCCAGGGCCTTGAGATTGCGCCAGATACGCATACGCCCCGTTGCGCTATTCGTGGGCAGGCTCAGCACCAGCAATAACCAGCAAGCAGCAGGATCAGTAGTGATAGTTTGTGTTCTCATGAAACACATTCTATACAATAATATTAGTTATTACAAATTTTGTAGAGATATTTACTTATATTATTAAAAATGCAATCAAATCATTTAAATCTGCAATTTGTACCATCAGGCAATATCCGTGGCCCTGGACATGACAGCAACGGGCATATCGCCCAATCTGGCCTTCTCGATAAACTGCCAGCCGAGACGTGCATAAAGCGACTCATTGTGTGGTGTGAACAAATGCAAATGATCAAAGCCCATGGCACGTGCCTCTTCCACAGCACGCAGAGATAGTGCCGAGGCGATGCCCTGTCCCCGCAATTCAGCCGGGACAAATACGGTAGACAACCAGGGCGTCAAATGCTTGTGCGTGAGGGTAGTCGTGAGGATGCTGGCAACACCAGCAATCTGATCATCTGAAGACAAGGCAAGCAAAGTCATGGGCAATTCCCCTTTTTGTAATGATTGCTGCAAGCGGGCAACCCTTTGCTCCATCGTGACAGACGGTGCCAGATATCCAAACTCTGATTGCAGCCACGTAGCAATCACCGGGATCAATGCAGCATGGTCTGCCAGGTATTCAATGCGCATATCCGGTTTTGATGTTTTATTCAATTCTCTCCCCCATATAGATATTAAAAATTCGTTCAAGACCTGGTACGCACCCAGGCAGCAACAGACAACGGCGGCATGGTCACGGTGCGGCAATCCCTCCCCTGCAGTTCAGCAGCGATCAGGGCATCGACGTCATACCGGTAAGCGTCACTACGTCCCAGCTTCCTGGCCATAGGAATGACAGATCTGACTGCCTCCAAAGGAAGTTCAATTGAGCTGGCACCAAACTGAAGCGGCGCGGCGGTTTCGGCATGCACTGTTCCATAATGCGCCAGCATGCTTGGCAACCTCACTCCCATGTGGGGATTGATGCCCGCATCCAGCATGACATCGGCAATGAATTCAATGGCGCTATTTGTCTCAGCAGCAACTGGGGGCCAGATACTGCTACGCACACCCCGGTAAAAATCCATTTCCAGGAAAGCCAGTGCACCACCAGGTTTTACCCACCGGACCATGCGCGCCAGCGCACCTTCAGGATCAGCGATGTAGAGCAGGAAGTAGCGCCCGACAATGGCATCAAATACCTGTTCAGGTACAAAGTCGTTCAGGTCAGACAAGACAAAGTCGACATTACAAAAACCTGCATCCGCAATCTTTTCTTTCGTCGCCTCAATCTGCGCAGGGTCGCTATCCATCGCTACAACACTACCAGTGGAGCCAACTGCAGCGGCCAGCAGCAAGGTCATTTCCCCACTGCCACAACCCAGTTCGAGAATTTGCGTGCCATGTGCAATACCAGCTCCGCCCAACATTCTTTCACTTAAAGGAACCAGCGCTTGCGCCTGCATTTTCAGACGGTGGCGCTCTCTTTCACTACTGCTTAATGGGTAACTTTCCGGATAATTTTCTGGATAATTTTTCATGAATGAATCCGAATAAGAGGCATGGGCATCAACAAAATTTGCTACGCTCTCGTACAATCACAGCGTCGCAAAAATTGAGTTGCCAGTGTAGGGCTGGCCCTACTCCATGCATAGTGTGCGTATTACGGTATGTAGTACCCAGGATTACGGTAGTCCTTACCGTAATTGGTACGGTCTCATTCAGGCAGTAACAGCCCCTTTTGGACAGCATGATGAACTGCTTCGGCGCGTGTCTTGCAACCCATTGCCTTCAAGGCACCTGCCACATGCATTTCTATGGTGCGCGGGCTGAGTGACAATACTCGTGCGATCTCCTTATCGGCTTTTCCATTGGCGACATGCCGCAGTACTTCACATTGCCGCACCGTCAAAGTGCCAGTCTCATTGCGTAAATTTTTCCCCTGATCAACGTCAAGAAATGTCAACACCGTTTCACGCACTAAAAGCCATGCAGGCTCGTCTTCCAGCACCATATTATTATTCGATGTAACGGGTAAAAACGCGCTGCTGGTATGAGTGCAGCCAGCTTCATCCCCTCCGATAGCGGATACAGTACGTCATGCAGCGCATGCAAAACCAGAGTTGGCACACGTATCAATTGCGCTCGCTCACTTAAATCCAGCCCATAAAATTCCCTCACGCTTTGTGCTGCAATCGCACCAGTCATGCGTTCATTGAGGATGGCATCAATTACCGCCAATTGTTCTGGCGTCGCATCAGGAAGAAACTGGACTGTAAAAACCTGGCGAAAAGTGGCCGCAAATTCGCTGCGCCCATCCAGTCCAGATTCATATACCTGCAAGGCAGACAGCGCATCTTCACGCTGTGCCACACTCAATTCACGCCGCAAGCGCCCGCGCACCGAGCCGCCATAGATCACCAGATGCGTCAGCCGCCCAGAATGGCGGGCAGCATATTCAATCGCAGCATAAGAACCTGTGCAAACCGTCATCATGGCAAATTGCTCCAGCCCTGCAGCATCCACAACGGCTTCGATATCTGCCACCCAATCATCCAAAGTCATGCTACCGGGCTGGCGTTCTGAAAGCCCGCATCCGCGCATGTCGAATTTGACGATGGTAAAAAATGTTGATAGCGTATCCATCCAGTGCTTGCTGGCAGGACCGGGAGAAATCAAGTCATTGTCGGTGTAGTGAAGTGTCAGCCACAGCAATGGTGGGCCTGTTCCCGTCACAGAAAAAGCAATTGTCGTACCGTCCCGACTTTTACAAAAACGAATTTGAGATTTGCTATTCAACAAAAATATCCACCTTCTTTATTACGCAACACCAGGCTGGCATCGACATATCAGCTTAAAGCGTGGCCAGCGCCTGCACTTCATCAAGTGCAGCGCAATTTATCATATTTTTTATTTGAACTCATTTCGTCAAGGACGGCGAAACAGAATAGCACCAGTTTTTCTTTATCAGTCGTCCTCAACGATAGCTTGTCTGCTTGCCGGGCCCCATCGCCAGGTCTATCATGCTGTAGTAATAGTCAAGGGTTGGTAACAGCATCTGCAAAAGGCGGCATAAGATAAATATGAAATTGAACAAACAACGCCAGCTTATCGTTTTCGATCTCGATGAAACATTAGTCCATGCAAGCATGACAGATTTGGGCCACACCTCCGCATTTGCATTCCCACCTTATTTTGTGTATCAGCGTCCTTTTTTGGCAGAAACGCTGGAAGAACTGGCAGCAGATTATGATCTGGCAGTATGGTCGTCGTCATCAAGAGAATACGTAGATGCAGTAGTTGCGCAGGTCTTTGGTGCTCGTTACCCTGTCAAGTTTTCCTGGTCTGTCGAGCGTTGTGTGCAAAGGGTGGACATCAAAAGCAATAACTATGTCTACATCAAGGATTTAAGAACCTGTTTGCGATCTTACTGCGCGAGCGTGATCGGGGCTCATGTGCTGCTCAAAATGCTCATGTACTATAAGTACATTCCGCTTTTTGCGCTGCTCTTCACCCCGCTGACGCTCGCTCGCTACAGATCGTAAACAGGTTCTAAGAAAAATTCAGGGTCAGGGATATACGCTGGACCAGATTACGATAGTGGATGATTCGCCAGAAAAAATCGCCAGGCAGCCAAGAAACCATGTGGTGATTACGCCCTATCTTGGTGACCAGAAAGACAGGGCCTTGCTGGACATCGTAAAGACATTCAAATTGAGAACCGCAACCAGCAAATAGATTATGTACTTACCAGCTCAAGGAGCTGGTAAACACTACTCCTGATAGCGCTCGAATATTCTTTTTAATTCTCCATTTTTCTCTAGCAAAGCCAGCGTCGCACCTATTTTTTTGACCAGATCAGGATGCATGGTTTTTGCCATGCCCATGTAGAATTTTTCTGTCAGTTGCGGTTTGCTTAAGAGCCTGATCTTGTCTTCCAGGCCAGCCTGCTGTATCGCCAGGCCTATGCCGGGTGAGCGGTGACAGTAGAAACGTCCGCGCCCTGCCAGCAGTTTCTTCAAATTGGAGATGGAAGATGTAGCGGTATCATCAAGCTTCAGGCCACCCATTTGCGTCAGGATATCGACAATGCCAAAGCCGCGCAGGGCCAGTATGATGCCTTCATTGCCCAGCTTGCGTATGTCGTCCCAATCTTCTATGGCAATGTGGTCATCAGCCCGCACGGCCAGCAGGTAGTTGACAGAAAACAGCGGCGTTGCAGCAAACTGATATTGTGAGGTATTGCGGGCTATGCGTTGCACACCGCAGATGACATCAATATTGCCCGCCTTGAGACCGGCATCAATACGGGCACGCGGTTGCCATATCTGATCACCAACAAATTGCAGCTCAGGGTCAGCTTTTTCCATGGCACGCATGATGTCCACACACATGCCGCCCACTGCGGCCTTGCCTTGCGGATTGACGATAGCGATGTACTTGGGTTCAGAAGCTTCCTGGGCAGCAGTATGTATCTCCGTACCAGCACAGGCGGGCAGCATGAGTGTCATCGACAAGGACATTAATACGCCTTGTAGCAGCACCCGGAAATTGCATAATTTCAGAGGCCTGTTCATGGCCTATATGCTAGCCTCTTGTCGGTTTTTCTCATCTTGCCTGGTGTCGGTGCGTAACTACCAGGGTTAGCCTGAGTGAACTGCTGCTGCACTTTAAAAATACTGACCACATTCGACAAATTGCTGGCCTGGTCCTGCAGGCTTTTTGCCGCTGCGGCGGCCTCTTCTACCAAAGCTGCATTTTGCTGGGTGACACCATCCATTTGTATGATGGCATTGTTGATCTGGTCTATGCCTGCAGACTGTTCTTTGCTGGCATCATTGATTTCATTCATGATGGTCGTCACTTTTGCCACACTATCGACTATCTCAGACATGGTCACGCCTGCCTGGTCCACCAGGCGTGCACCCTCGTCCACTTTTTCGACCGAATCAGAAATCAGGGCCTTGATTTCCTTCGCTGCACTGGCTGATCTTTGCGCCAGGTTGCGCACTTCTGAAGCCACGACGGCAAAGCCCCTGCCCTGCTCACCTGCCCGCGCAGCTTCCACCGCCGCATTCAAGGCCAGGATATTGGTTTGAAACGCAATGCCATCAATGACGGCGATGATATCGACGATTTTCTTTGATGAATCACTGATAGCCCCCATGGTAACCACTACCTGAGACACCACCGTCCCACCTTTGACGGCAGAATCAGATGCTGCATGCGCCAATTGATTGGCATCGCGGGCATTTTGTGAATTCTGCTTCATGGTACTGGTCAGCTCCTCCATGGAAGAAGCGGTTTCTTCCAACGAGCCTGCCTGGCTTTCGGTGCGGGCAGATAAATCCATGTTGCCATTGGCAATATCAGTGGATGCACCAACGATGGTGTCTGTGCTGTTACGCACTTCACTGACAATTTTCTCCAAACCATTATTCATGTCCTTCAATGCCTGCATCAACTGGCCGGTTTCGTCAGTTGATTTGACATCGATATTCGTCGTCAGATCACCATCAGCTACACTGCGTGCCAGTGACAAGGCATTGCGCATGGGCCGGGTAATGCCTATGGTCAAAACCCAGGCACAGGCGCTACCCAGGATAATAAACAAGATGATCAACGCACTGATCAGCATGAAACTGTTCCTGGCGATGGTGTCGACTTCCTGACTGAGATCATCCACATCCTTTTTTTGGAATTCAAGAAAATCAAGTTCACTCTTTTGATACGCATCTGACACAGGCATGAATTTTTCAAACAGCTTTGCGGCTTCATCCGCCTGACCATCTTTTTTCAGCTTGGTGATCTGATCACGCAAGGCAATATACTGCTTGCGCACAGCGATGATGTTGTCGAGCAGTTTTTTCTCTTCAGGGAAGGCGATATGCTCTTCCATGTATTTTTGAATTTCATTGTTCCGTGCAGTAGATACCTTGGCGTCGTTAGTAAAATATTCTGCCAGCGATTCATCACTGCTCTTTACTATTGCCAATGTGCGTTTCAGTCCGGCCACGGTAATCCGGTACCATTCTTCGGTCATGCGCTCTTTTTTGAGCGGCTCCTGCATCATGGAACGGGTGCTGTCAGCGACTTCTTGCAAGCGCCATAAACCTATCCCGGATGAAATCGTCGCCAGCAACATGACCAGGCCAAAGCCCATGGCGAGACGTATCCCTATATTCAGATTTTGAATTTTCATTGCCTGTCTCCTGGATATTTTTATAGTAAGGCACTGCAGAGCCGGAGTTTGCACCGATACGTTACATGGCATTTACCCCGTCCTTGCTTATTTCCCAAAGATGTCATATCAGGAAAAGCAGGATTTCATTGTTTTACTTCTTTCAAGCATATTAGGCAATTGCTTTTTTGCAAGTCAACGATTGCAAAATACCATTAAAATGACATAGCTTAGCCCCTCACATAGAGGAAACAGCTTGATACCAGCACTGCACATTCATGCTATTTTTATACTTATTTTCGATTCACCTATCACATCCATGCCACAGATACTCACCATTCGTGCCGACATCACCAAGCTGCAAGTCGATGCCATCGTCAATGCCGCCAATTCATCCTTGCTGGGAGGTGGTGGCGTAGATGGCGCCATACACAGAGCTGCAGGACCAGACCTGGTCCATGAATGCCGCTTGTTGGGTGGCTGCAAGACTGGTCAGGCAAAAATCACCAAAGGCTATCGCTTGCCTGCCGCCCACATCATTCACACCGTAGGCCCGGTCTGGCGCGACGGCCACCAGGGCGAGCCAGCCTTGCTGGCATCCTGCTATCGTCACAGTCTGGACCTGGCTGCGGCCAGACAATTGCGCAGCATTGCCTTCCCCAGCATCAGCACGGGGATTTATGGCTATCCCATAGAACTGGCAGCGCGGGTCGCAATCAACACGGTCAGGGCATTTGGTTCAGAGTCGGGTTCTTCTATTGAAGAAGTGACTTTTTGCTGTTTTTCGGATGAGGACCTGGCAGTGTATGAGGCGGTGTTACATTCATAAAGTCCAGACTAAATCCAGACTATAATCCGACCTTGAACCTCCCCCTTGACGAAAGGTTTCATCATGCGCTTACTCCTCAGCTTCATCACCCTGGCCTGCGCCAGCAGCTTCGCCCATGCCATTGATTGCAACAAAGCATCCAACACCATGGAAATCAATGAATGCGCTTCGATAGAGCAACAAAAAGTGGAAGCGAAACTGAACCAGGTGTATCAGCGTGTACTCAAAGGCATGGAAAAAGACTATGCGTCTGACGGCAATTTCGCTGACATGAAAAAATCTTTCGTCAATGCCCAGCGCGCCTGGATCAAGTTCCGTGAGGCGGATTGCGATGCCGTCTATCAAAAGAATATAGGTGGCACCATACGCAATGTCATGCACATCAGTTGCATGCAGGCACGTGCAAAAAGGCGCATAGAAGAATTGGAAGAATTCGAAAAGAATTAAACGTCATGCGTGTCAGCGAAGTCCTGCAACTCAGCTATGAGCAATATCGTCACCCGATAGAAATATCCGGCCATCTTGTTATTTCAAGTCATTTTGTATGCTTGTATGAAGATGAAGCAGCGACCCGGCCTGACAATTGGCAGCGAGGAATTCTCGTCAGCCGTGCAGCACTTCACCCACTGGAAGAGCAACTTTTTCCGTGCTTAGTAGGTACATCCGTTTCCCTCAAGGGAGACATAACATTGAAAGCCACGATCACACATACTGGCATTGCCATAGCACCAGCGTACCTGCCCTATATCTACGAATTCAATTTTTCCATGCCAGGATGTGTTGAACTGCCGTCTTTCTCATACAAGCACGGTGACCCTTTTGTCGATGTCTTTGTCAATAGCCCGGACCATATCACTGCCAGAACACTCTCCGTACTAAAACCATTATTTCCACCTTCCTTAACTGTCATGCAGCTCAAGCAGATATTGTCTGGAAAAAATGAACACCTGGTAGGCGAGCATGTGCGCGGCGAAGAATTGCAAAAATTGGCTGACACCATTGAAGAAGCGGGATGCAAGTGGCATGTCAAAGAATGCTTGATTTTCTGGGGTAGTCCATAGAACCCTGTACACCCCACATACGCAAACAAAGGCAATATCTATAAGAAAAATCAAACCGGATCAGAAATGAACAACATGGATACACCCACTGATATTTTAAGGCTAAGAAAAAAAAGACAGCGCAATGTCCAGGAACAAAATCGTTTAAGCGAATATGGCCTGAGGACAGAAGCCATTTACTGGCGCGCACACTCACTTCCCAAGGCTTTGCATGATGCCGGGCTTGCCCGCGGCATAGACTGGGACAATAGCATCATCATTGAACTTGGCCTTGATGTACCGGGGATACCTGACACACTGATGGGCACATTACTGAGCCAGGAAGAAAAATTCATCAAGTTTGAAATCGAAACTGACCACCAATACCAGATTATCAATTCCATTTACAGCTGGCTAGATGTAACTGCGCCAACAAATGTTGGCGAACACAACCGCGGCACTGGCAGGGGTGCAGGTGCAATGGCCCTGAAGATACGCAGGGAGCTATGCGCGTCTGCCGGATCACCACCAGCCAATAGTAGCAAATAGCAGCAGGGCATAAATTCACTGACTACACGCACCGGCCTGACTTGATACAGGCAGGTAGCACAACAGATTGTGCTAGTCCTGCTTTTTAGCGAGTACGTACACAGAGCAAAGACGCCCTGCAATCAACCTCAGACCCAAAGCCAGCACAACCACCAGCAGGAAGGGCCTGCCCGGCCCCCACAGGGCACCGGCCGTGCCCACGGAAAATGCTGTGGCAAAACCCATATCAATCTCGCTGAAGCGGCGTTCCAGCCCGGCTTGGCAAGATGGGCAGTCATAGCTCACCCGCCTGACCAGTTTATACCAGCGATGTCTGGTCAACGAGGGCGGAGTCAACTGCAAGTCGGCGCGGCATTGCGGGCAAAGATGGCGTTTGAACATATTTGAATTGGCTATATGGCGCGTACCATGTGTTCGTTGTTTGGCAAGATCAGTTTTCCTGCTTGCCGGCAATTATACATTCCCACTTTACTTGTCTGCTCGTGCACGGCACTCGCGCTGGCCCCTTGCTGCTATCATCCAAACGGCAGGCTGAACACTTTTCCTGCTTATCTGTTCAATTCTGCATTCACTGACAATCTCAACGGCGAGGCCATGCCAGCACACAATTTTGCTGCTCAGTATAGACGCCTAAAATTCATCCCACTCCTCATCTGCCTTGCTGGCTGCCTTGGGCGCAGTTACCCTTGGAGCAGGCTTTGATACTGGCCTGGGCACAGTTTTTGGTACGGGCGCTACCCTTGGCGGGCTAGCCTGTGGTTTACCGATGGCTGCCTGGGCATCATCAAGCTTGAACATGCTGATAATTTGCGAAAGATGTTCAGCCTGTTCCTGCAGGCTCTCGGCTGCGGCAGCGGCTTCTTCCACCAATGCGGCATTTTGCTGCGTCATTTCATCCATCTGGGTGACGGCGCGGTTGACTTCTTCTATACCTGAGCTTTGTTCCTGGCTGGCGGCAGTAATCTCGCTCATGATGTCGGCCACCTGTTTGACCGAGGTGACAATCTCGCCCATGGTGTGGCCTGCTTCATCGACCAGGCGCGCACCTGAATCGACCTTGACGACAGAATCATCAATAAGGGTCTTGATTTCTTTGGCAGCCGTAGCTGAGCGTTGCGCCAGGTTACGCACCTCGGATGCCACTACGGCAAAACCGCGCCCTTGTTCACCAGCGCGGGCCGCTTCTACTGCAGCATTCAATGCCAGGATATTGGTCTGGAAGGCGATGCCATCGATGACGCTGATGATGTCCACAATCTTGCGCGAGCTGTCCTTGATCGACACCATGGTGGTCACCACTTGCGAGACCACATCACCACCCTTGCCTGCTACATTGGCAGCAGAGGCCGCCAGTTGATTGGCTTGACGCGCATTGTCGGCATTTTGCCTGACGGTAGAAGTCAGCTCTTCCATCGATGATGCGGTTTCTTCGAGGGAGCTGGCCTGGCTTTCAGTGCGGGCAGACAAGTCTGCATTGCCCGCCGCAATCTCGCCAGATGCCAGCCTGACCGAGCCACTGGTGGCGCGTATGTCGATCAGCACTGCAGCGATCTTGTCGACAAAGCGGTTAAAGGCCCCGCTGATTTGTGCCAGTTCATCCGTGCCGTCGGCAGCCAGGCGGCGGGTCAGGTCACCCTCACCGGTAGCGATATCGGCCATGGCGTCACGCACCAGTTCCAATTTTTTCAAAGCTTGTGCTACCAGTGCTGTCAGTATCAGGGCAGCCAGTGCAACCACGATGATGGCTGTGACTGCGGACGCGGTCAGCATAGCCGTCAATGCCTGGGTCGCCTCTGCCCTGTCAAGCACGGTAGCCAGCAACCAGTCAGTACCGGCAATTTTTGTGACGAACAACATGCCCTCGCGCCCGTTGAGATGGATGGTACTACTGGTCTTAGAGGCTTCTGTCGCGTTCAATACCTGTGTCGTCAGACTGGCATCAAGCTCGCTCAGCGGTTTCAGTGTCAGTTTCTCATTGGGATGAGCGATGATCTTGCCACTGCCATCCAGCAAGAACGCAAAACTGGCAGGGGTAGGTTTGATCGATGCGACATTGCTGGTCACCACGTCCAGCATGACATCAGCAGCAGCCACGGCCTTGACGCTACCCTTGCCGCCTATAGGGTCGGCAAAGGTGACTACCAGTTTGCCTGTGCTGGCACCGATATAGGGGGCGGTGATAATCGGCCCGCCAACTTCGCTGGCCTTGATATACCAGGGCCGTGCAGTCGGGTCATAGTCAGCAGCCCGTTTGCGGTCTTGCGAAAAGACTGCACGTTTGTCTGCAAACCCGATATAGGCCATGTCAAACACACCGGCCTGTTCACCTGCCTTGAGTGCCCCCAGCGGTTCTGGTAATTCTGCTGCCAGCTTTAGCGAGGCAACGGCAGCCTGCTTGGATTTGACCCATTCGGTAATGGCTGTCGCATGGCTTTCAGACAGTTGCAATAATTGGCTGTTGAGTGCATCCATGGTACGCGAGCGCGTAGTAAAGAAATTTGCCACCACCATGGCCAGCATGGCGATGACTACGATGGATACACAAATGCTGATGAGCTTTCTGCGCAGCGACGAAAAAAACATACCGGTTCTCCAATACAAAAGTCGGACGGAATATTCTGTAGCAACAGCTCTTGCAGGATAGCACTGATTTTGTCACTTGATAATTTAGCAAACCAGATGAAGTACTGAAGGCGTCCCTGATTTATATTTTCAGGAATCATGTTGAGATATTGCAAGGTAAGGCTAAAACAATGTCCCCAGAGATAATAATTTCTATTTCAGTTGCAATTTGACGACGTTGCTGCAGACCAATATCACTGACCGCGATGACACTGATGCAAACCCTCGTCATGCAGTTTTGCACTATGTGACGAGACATTTTTTAATGACGACAATTGCTGCCGCAATGCAACAAGTGGCATTACATGTTGCATTATGGGTATCACACAAACAGTTGCAAGCCAGTCTGCAGTTTTGATTTTCTGCCATTGTGCTGGTATCTTCAATTCCTCACTGGCTACTTTGGCCATGTTTTGTCATGTATTACCGGATATAAAAACGATCAGAAGCTGAAATGCGGCACGAACAAGCCAGCAGTTTTCAACCCAAAGTCCGGTAATACCACAGACGCATATTGCTGATGCAGGAGCAAGTCTGCCCCTCTATCTCTGTAATATGTTGCAACAATTTCGCCAAAAATTGCCTGATGAATACGCTATGCTGAATCAAGCAATCCTCTACCTTTGACTTTGAATTGCAAAAATGAATGCATTAAATGCTTTACAAAGACCATTGCAAGACAGTTATGCGTCAAAAGAGACGGGGGATTTGCTCGCCCTGGGCATCAAGCCAGATCTGGCTGAGCATGAATATGCCGCCGTTGAATCGATACTCTCTGTACGCGGCGTTGATATCAACGCCTTCAGGGCGCAACGCCAGCAACACCTGAAGATTGCTGACCAGCAAAATGCTGATGATGAAAAACTCGCTGGTCTGTCAAAACGTTTCATCGCCCAGGTCATCGATACAGTCGGTGTTGCATTACTGCTGGCAATGCTGGGTTTATTGATCACCGTCACCATGCCCAATCTGTTCAAGCAAACCAACCGGGTAGTTTTGATTTTGTGGCTGTTGTATCAGTTGTTCAAGGACGGCTTTGACGGCCAAAGCCTGGGCAAGCGCGTCATGCATATCCGCGTGGTTCATCATGAGACTGAACATCCCTGCAATCTGACGCAATCCTTTTTGCGTAATGTGCTTGTGTTGACGGTAGTGGACTGGGTGTTTGCACTGGGGCGCAAGCAGTTGCGGTTGGGGGATATGGTGGCGGGGACTAAGGTGGTGAAGGAATAGGGTTTTCGATATTGAGGCTGTGTCAAGGTATTATGCTGAAATACAACTTTGCCTAACCTGGTTTACGAACTCACGATTAACGTTCACCTTTATTAACGTCATTCCTGCGTGCTTTTGGCTGGAATCCGGCGACGCTCGTAAAATACCATCGCATTAATTAATTTCAGATTTTTTCTGTTTTTAACACCCTGATTCTTAATACCTGCACACGTCATTTAAGATTGCCAGCCGGGGGTAGCCCGGCAGCTACTCACCTTTTTTGCTTCGCCAAAAAAGGTAAGCGAAAAAAGGCGACCGAGGCATCGCTGCCCCCTAAAGAGGGTTCCCTTTGCTGCAAGTCAAAAAATGGGAAATCCCCGAAACTCGCTTCGCTCAAACACGGGTATTTCTTCATCCATTTTCTGCCTCGCATCAAAGGCATCGACACATCGGAACTGCGGACGTCAAAAACAACTGCAACCCCAGCGTCACTGCGACCTTAGTTCAAATTTCTAAGCCCACAGTCTATCAACTGCAACGCGAAATCATCACAAAAAATTCGTCGCATCAAACCCAACCAGACTCAGGTTATTGACGTTCTTCAACACGCCCACCAGCACGATTTCATCCGGCGTAATGTTGTTGACATCGAGTTGATTAATCACATACCAGACGCTGGCGTCACCTATGATGTCGGCGGTGATGATGACCATCTTGCTGGCGACGGTGGGGCCGGTGAAGGCTTTGCCTGTGCCGAACAGGGCGGCAATTTTTGTGGTATCCAGGGCGTTGCCCTGTACCGCCAGGACATCACCATTTGCCCAGGCTTTGGGCGTGGTCGCCGCAGCGTTGACGGCGGCGATTTTGGTGGTGCCGGTCTTGTTCAGGAAGGCGGAGAAGTTCAATACATCACCACCCTTGCCTATGGTGAAATTGGTGATGGTATCAACACCATTGGCAACCGGGGTAATGCCGAATGTGTAGGTGTCCACAGCAGTACCGCCCTGCATGGTGTCGTGCCCGCCACCACCGGTGAAAAAGTTCGCGTAATTCGACCCTACCAGCAAATTATTGGCTTCATCGCCCTTGATGGTAGTGGTCACGGTCACCTTGGTGCCAGATGTACCAGTGCTTGTTCCCGTAGTCGCGGCGGCGGCGATCAAACTCAGGTCAACATAATCCACCTGCTTGATGTCGCCGCTCAGCAAAGCCAGGGGTTTGCTGTCCAGTGTCAGCACATCCAGATTCAAGTCAACAACCAGGGGCGTGGTCAATGCACCTTTGCCGCTCAGTAAATGATTGGTTTCATTGAGCGGGATATCGATGTAATTGATCTGCAGATCAGTCTTGATGGCATTGATGATATTGGCAACCTTGCCACCGGTAAAGGAAGTGTTGTCCAGCGTGACAGTCAGGTTGGCGATGTTATTGATACTGGCATTGGCCGTGGCCTTGCCACTCAGGGTCAGGGTAGCCGTTGTATCCGTGGTTTTGACCAGAGTACCCGTCAGACCGGTAGGCACATTGGTCAATTTGCCCAGCGCAGCGCCGACATTGCCCTTGAAGGTATCGCCGGTCAGTGTCAACACAATGCTACTGGTCATGCTGCCATCATTGAGTTGCTGTTCGACGAAGGCCGGTGCTGAATAACTGATACTGCCTATGGTAGGCGTTACTTCAGACGCCTGTGCCACTTTCAAGACCAGTTGCTCGACATTGGTGGGGGCGGCAGCCGCTTCAGCCGCAGTAGGCATGCGGCCTATCAAGGTCGTGTACACCACACTGGCGTAGACCTTGGTCGAGGCCGCAATCTTAAACTCTTGTGACTGCGCAAACTGGTTGACGATCTCGCCACGGGCCATGCCGTTGGTCATTTGTCCTACCCAGTAATCACGGCCTGCCGCATCGGCACTACGGCCAAGTACATTTTGATAAATCAGGTCAAGGAACTGGCTATTTGACAAGTTTGCGCCATATTTGCTGACAAACTCTTCGGACTGGGCAAACACCTGCGCGATCTGGCTATTGCTGCCCCCATTCCTGTGTACACCCATCCAGAAGGTGAAACCGTCCGTATCTGGTATGCGGTTGAAGGCAGCCAGGTACAGGCGCACGATCTGTTCGGCAACCGGGCTATATTCCGGCGCGATCAAAAAGCTGTATTCAACCCCGGCCCGCGTGAGCAAGCCAGAATCAAGGCGGGAGGCATATAAATCCACCGTCTGCTGATCGGGCTGCCTGTCCCAGAGTATCTGGAACAAGCCTGTAACAAATTCTTTATTGGTTTTGGCCATCGTTGCACCTGCATTTATTGCAGCAAATGTTCATATCGGAAACAGCAAGCATGTCCTGGTGGACTGTGACAGTTCACTACTTAACGGCAACTTTTCTCAAAGTTTCAGTGTCCCATCCTGTAGATAGAATAAACTCAGGCTCATTGCCAGATCGAAACCAGGCGCAAAATGCCCTATTTATGCAGTATATGCCAAAAAATTTCAGCGCAATTCATACAACAGCAGCTAAAAAGCCAGTCAATTCAATTTGGTTACGCCCCGATCATTGATAAAATACAAATCATCCGCTCATAGCCCTGGCCTAGCAGCAGAAAGCACTACATCATGAAAATAGCCATTCTCTTCCCGACCCAGACTGAAGCCAGCCTGTTCCAGCGCGAAGGTATTATTACCATCGTCTCTGGTGTCGGGCTTACCGCGACCGCCCATGCAACCCTCAGGGCGATCTATGAATATGAACCAGATATGCTCATCATGGCGGGCATAGCCGGTGCTTATCCGCATTCCAGTTTCAAGGTAGGCGACGTGGCGCTGGTTGAAAGTGAAGTCGAAGGCGACCTGGGCTTTTTTACGCCCGACGGCTTCACTCACCTCGCGCACCTGCCCATAGACATGGAATTTGAACGCCGCCATACACTCACCTGCCCGTTCATTCCGGCAGGCACAGAGTTCCCGAGGGCCCGCAGCATGTCACTGAATGCCGCTATGGCGCACTACGTGAATACTGAATTCGTCGACCTCGAAAACATGGAAGGTGCGGCCTTCTTCTACGCCTGCCTGCAGGAAGACCAGCCTTTCCTGGAATTGCGCGCCATTTCGAATTTCGTCAATGTCGATAATGACGAATGGGATATGCAGGGTTCGATCAAGGCTTTGACGAAAGCCCTGCACCAGCTACTTGATGACATCCAACACTAAATTTTATGCACGGACCAGACCCAAAAAACGCGCACCCGATGCAGGGTTTCCCCCAGGTTTGCTATATCAGGAATACAGTCAGCAACCCGAATATCCTTATCGGTGACTACACCTATTATGACGACCCGGAAGGCGCTGAAGATTTCGAGCGCAATGTGCTGTATCACTTCCCCTTCATCGGCGACAAACTCATCATAGGCAAGTTCTGCGCAATGGCGCGTGGTGTCAGGTTCATCATGAACGGGGCAAACCACAATATGGCGGGCATCTCGACCTACCCTTTCCAGATTTTTGGCAATGGCTGGGAGAAAACACCGATGGACCTTGAAGCCCTGCCCTACAAGGGTGACACCGTCCTCGGCAACGATGTCTGGATAGGCTATGAGGCTCTGATCATGCCGGGTGTGAAGATAGGCAATGGTGCCATCATCTCATCACGCTCTGTGGTCGTCGGCGATGTGCCAGCCTATACCATCGTTGGTGGCAATCCGGCCAAACCGATACGACGGCGCTTTACGGACGATGTCGTCGATACCCTTGAACAAATCGCATGGTGGAATTGGCCTGCAGAAAAAATCAGCCGCCATATCAGTGTTATCACTGCGGGGGATATCGGGGCATTGAAAGCAATTGCTTTGGCTGAATAATTCCGCTCAAGGTATCGCACCAAAGAAACGACCAAAGCAACCTGGCCTCCATGCATCAAAAGACTAATCTCTCCATTTTATTTTTTTAAAGTCTCTACATGAAAATTTCAGATATCCCCTTTGGCACGACCGACTGGTCCAATGTTGAGAAAACCGAACACCCCGGCATTACCGGCAAAGCATACTGGCGCACCTGCAAGTTTGGTGATATCCGTGTGCGCATGGTCGAATATACGCCCGGTTATCTGGCCGACCACTGGTGCAGCAAGGGCCATATCCTGCTGTGCATGGAAGGCGAAATGCTGACCGAACTTGATGATGGCCGCGTGCTGACTTTGAAGGCGGGCATGAGCTACCAGGTTGCTGATGGTGCCGAAGCGCACCGCTCATCAACAGCGACCGGGGCGAAGCTGTTTATTGTCGACTAGGGTCTCGAGCTGCCTTGCGCCTAATGCCTCAACTCTCGCATGTTATATTCGCCTGCAAGATAAATTCCATCTATAAAAACACCATAGGGAACAACAATGAATAAAAAACTGGCCCCCGTATTATTGAGCAGCATACTATGCAGCCTGATGTTGGCAACTGGCCCGACCCAGGCTGAAGATAAAGCCCCCGCCAAAGAAACCATCGCCATCAAGGCTGGCCGCCTGCTTGATGTCGAAAGTGGAAAAGTATTACGCGACCAGCTTATCGTCATTGAAGGCGAACACATTATTGCGATAACGGCCATAGCTGGCACGCCCATCCCGGCAACGGCCAAAGTCATTGACCTGTCCAGGTCCACCGTATTGCCTGGCCTGATTGATGCGCATACCCACCTGACCAGCAATCCGCACCAGCATGGCTACATCTCTCTTGGCACATCTACGGTGCGAGGTGCACTCTACGGTGTCAGGGCTGCGCGCGATACTTTGAATGCAGGTTTCACCACCGTGCGCGATGTAGGTTCTGAAGGTTTTGCTGACATCGCCCTGCGTGACGCCATCAATGATGGTGACTTCCCCGGCCCGCGCATGCTCGCGTCCGGCTATGCCCTGGGCATCAAGGGTGGTCATTGCGACAACAATCTGCTCCCACCTGAATACAATGATGTAGGCAAAGGCGTGGCTGACGGCCCCTGGGCGGCTCGCAGCAAAGTGCGTGAAATGGCCAAATACGGTGCCGACCTCATCAAGATTTGTGCCACTGGTGGCGTATTGTCCAAAGGTGACGCCGCGGGCGCACAGCAATATACTCTCGAAGAAATGCAAGCCATCGTGCAGGAAGCACACAAGCTGGGCCGCAAGGTTGCCGCCCATGCCCACGGTGCCAGCGGCATCAGCGATGCCATACGTGCAGGTGTCGATTCCGTCGAACACAGCAGCCTGATAGATGCAGAAGGCATCAAATTGGCCAAACAACATGGCACATGGCTGGTCATGGACATCTATAATGACGACTATATTCTCAGCGAAGGTGAAAAAGCCGGTTTCTTGCCAGAATCGCTGGCCAAGGAAAAAGAGATAGGCCAGAAGCAGCGCGATAATTTCCGTGCTGCCTTGCAAAGTGGTGCACGCATGGCCTTTGGCTCAGACGCTGGTGTCTATCCGCATGGTGACAATGGAAAGCAATTTTATTACATGGTCAAGTATGGCATGACACCCATGCAAGCCATACAGGCAGCCACCATCAATGCGGCAGATTTGCTGGGACTGAAAGAAAAAGTTGGCAGCATCAAGGTCGGCAAGTTTGCCGACATCATCGCCGTTGATGCAGACCCACTGGCGGATGTGACGAGCCTGACGAAAGTGAATTTCGTTATGAAAAGCGGCAAGGTTTATAAATAGAATTAGTTATTACTAAGAAAAACCTCTCACCACAGAGTCAGAGAAAGACAGAAGAGAATCTCAAGAAAACCAAGCATGGCCATGCGTGATCAGGTTTGGTTTTCATCAATACAAATGTAGAAAGCAGCAATGAATCAAAAACTCAGCATAGATGAATACGACGCACTGGAGCAATTAAGCAAGCTGCCGCGCAATACCAAACCGAATGCCTGCATCAGTCGCAACGCCAAGCGCCTGTGCGGCATCAAGTTCATGACTTACCGTAAAGACGGCACGCTGGAACTGACCGATGCAGGCAGGCAAACCCTGTTCATCAAGCAATGCATAGATGGCCTGCGCGCCATCGCCAATGACCCTGACACTACCCTACCCGGTCCGGTTGCCACCTTCCTCGGCAAGAAGGCGCATGTGGAAGTCAATGCCGAGACTGGCAAGATGTCGATTACCCAGCGTGGTATTGAATGCCTGGCGGATATTGATGCGCAGATAGTGCAGGGGAATAAGTAAGCAGTATCCTGACGACGAAATGTCTTTGAAGACGGCTTGCTGGTCTGCCAATCACACATCCATTATCCACTCGGTGCGTTACAACGCACCCTACGAAGTACGGTAATTTGTAGGGTGCGTTGTAACGCACCGGTTCTTTGTGTTTTTGACCCTGCCATTGCTTTTGTATTTTTGAGCAATGGAAGGACAAAGATTATCGAGTCTGGCTCGCGATCTACCTCAACATCCCAAAATCTCAGCCTGCATCTTCACTCTCCGCCCCAACAAAAACACCATCCCCCCCAAGCCCGTGGATACGATTACGCTGCGCGAATCGTACCTATCTCAGCTTCTATACCTGCCATCTTTCATGGAATTTCACGTCCCAGACAAGCCACGCAAGGCCAACAACACTGCAGGCCAGGCATTACTTTGTGGATCAATCACTGCAAAATGCCCAGCCTCGGGCAGCAGTACCAATTGCATTTTGGGGAAAGCCTTGCAGTAAGCTCCAGGCACGACCGGTGGTACAACTTCATCAAGGCTGCCTTGTAGCACAGTCACTGGCACTGTAGGCGCGGATAATTGCATGGGATCGACATCTGCGCGTTCCAGCGGATTCTTACCCAGAAACTTCTGCACTGCTCCATCACCCAAGCGCAATTCGTGGGCCATGCGCAGGTCGGCGGCGGGTGCCAGGGCAAGTACACCGGTCAGCATTGGTGTGGCGCATTTGACTGCTGCCCACAGCACGAGATGGCCACCGGCAGAATGCCCGACCAATACTATCTTGCCGTTGTGGCGCGCCACCTGATGTGGCAGCATTTCTATCGCACTGGCGATGTCTTCCAGGCTGGCGTCAGGCTTGCCGGGAATGCGGCGATATTCTGGTGTGACGACAGTCCAGCCTTCAGCAGCCAGTGCGCTGGACATCGCCTCGGTATGCTGCCTGTCATATTCTGGTTTCCAAAAACCGCCGTGTATCAACATCACCAGTGGACGTCGTGCACCGTCACTGCCAAAACGTATATCGGCTACCTGGTCTGCATGACTGCCATAAATCAGGCTGTGGTCAGGTGGATTGCCCTTGCGGGTCAGGACGGAAAGGTCTTCAGTCATATTGTTTCCTGCAATGATTTATGTAGAACGGGAGAAGTACGATCAACTCATTGTACCAACCCAGCCTACTTCCCTGTTCTGTGTCTCAGCAAAAAAGCCAGCAACACTCCCAGCGCAGACAAGCCTAGCGCACCAAGATTGCCGATGAAGATGTAAGGTGTCATGCCGGTATAGCCCTGCACGTTTGCAGCCAGCACAGCGCGGGTATTCTCTGGCAATAACTGTTCTACCACGCCCCCTGGCACGATGACTGCGGTGGCCCCGGTGTTCGTTGCACGCAGCATGGGGCGGCCAGTTTCCAGCACGCGCATTTGTGATATCTGCAAATGCTGGGGGATAGCAAAAGAGTTGCCATACCACGCCAGGTTGGATGCATTCAACAAGATGCTGGCAACCGGCTGGCCCGCAGCATGTTGGGCGGATAGTTGCGCAGCAATTTCCTCACCAAACAAATCTTCATAACAGATATTCGGCATCACCCACTGGCCTGCGACTTTCATGGCTGGCTGTATCGGGCCGGAAGTAGAAAACTCTCCCATGGGGATGGACATCATGTTCACAAACCAGCGAAAGCCCGGCGGGATGAATTCACCGAAAGGTACCAGATGATGTTTGTCGTAGCGGTAAGGCTGGGCATACTGGCGCGACATGCCGAGCACGCTATTGGAATACTTGTCAGCACCATCGTGCACACCAACACCAAGGATGACGGTGCTGGCGCTGTCCTGGGCAAAGGTATTCAAGAGTGGCAGATAATCTGGCGGCAATTGCGAAGTCAGCATGGGTAGCGCAGTCTCTGGCGTGACGATGAGGTCAGCCGGGGTTTGCGTGATCATGTCGTGATACAGGGCCAGCGAATCATTCAGATGTTCCTGGCTGAACTTCATGTCTTGCGCAACATTGCCCTGCAACAGGCGTACCTGTATAGGCTCGCCCTGTGGCATGGTCCAGCTGATTTGCTGCAAGCCAAAGCCCGCGCCAAATACGACAACGACCAGAGCAGGCAGAGAAAGTTTTTGCCTGCGGCTAGCATCCGACACCAGCAACAAGGCCAGTGCCGCAGCCAGCAAGCCATTCAACCAGCACAGACCAAGCACACCGATGACAGGTGCAAAACCGGCCAGTGGGCTGTGGGTATGGGCATAACCAGAGATAGTCCAGGGGAAGCCGGTCAAAAAACAGATGCGCAGCCATTCAGCCACGGTAAACAAACCGGGCAAGACCAGCAGGCCAGCGACGGTGGAAGAAATTTTCCAGCGCTGTTGCAGCCAGCGCGTGCCCCAGGCAGCGGCAGCTACATAGACAGACAATGCGCCTGTCAAAAACATCAGGGCCAGCAAGGACAATACGCCAGGCAAGCCGCCGAACACGGTCATGGCATACACCAGCCAGCTGGTGCTGGCCGTCAGCCAGCCCAGACCATAAGCCCAGGCCAGCCAGCCTGCCCGTTTGCGGCTGATGGCGCTATCGCCCTCACGCAAAACCTGGCTGAACAACAAGGCCAGACTGAGGATTTGTACAGGCCAAAAATGGAAAGGAGCAAACGACAGTACATTCAGCCCCCCTGCAACCAGTATCAGCAGGAAGGATGAACGTACAGAAAGGGAAGATAACAAAGACCGCAAAGACATTGCAGCCTTAATCATCAGACCGCACAGTAGGTCTTTGTTCTACCAGCAGCATTTGCACTTCACGCGCATCTGCACGCAAGACTTCGAAGTACAGGTTGCCTATAGAGAATTCATCGCCCATATGCGGCAACTCACCCATATAGTCAGCAACATAAGCACCTATGGTTTCAACATGCTCAGACCCCAGCGTCGTGCCCAGGGTGTTATTGAACTGTTCAAGATCAGTCAGCCCCTTGATGCGCCAGCGTTTGCCATTACCCTTGCTTTCCAGCGCCAGGATATTGTCTTCTTCTTCCTCGAAATCATATTCATCTTCGATATCGCCGACGATTTGTTCCAGCACGTCTTCAATGGTGATAAGGCCGGAGACGCCACCGTACTCATCCACCACCATGGCAATATGATTGCGGTTGGCACGGAAATCACGCAACAAGATATTCAGGCGCTTGGATTCAGGGATGTAGATGACGGGGCGCAGCATGTCACGCACATCAAATGCATCTGAGGCGTAGTAGCGCAGCAAATCCTTGGCCAGCAAGATACCAACCACCTTGTCACGGTCGCCATCGACAGCGGGGAAGCGGGAATGCGCTGTCTCCAGCACTTCTGGCATCCATTCTTGTATGGGATTGGAAATATCGATGACATCCATTTGCGCGCGCGGCACCATGATATCGCGTGCGCACAGGTCAGATACCTGGAACACGCCTTCTATCATTGCCAGTGCATCGGCATCGATGAGGTTGCGTTCTTGCGCGTCGTGCAACACTTCCAGCAGTTCGGCGCGGTTTTCAGGTTCAGGAGAAATCAGGGCGGTCAATCGTTCAAACAATGACCTATGGGGTTTAAGGTCAGATGGTCTGACCTTACTAGAGTGCTCTTGCATAATAGGCGTAACGCCGTTGTTTCAATCCTACAGAATACAACAAATGGCGGTGGTTTCCCAAATTTTGACATGAACTGATACAAAAACTATCTCAAAACATGCTCAAGAGAACATCAAAACCAGGGCAAAGTGGCATTTGTCATGCGTCTGTCACAAATCAATCCCTGTAAATCACAGCACACCCCGCAGCACATCACACAGTATATCCCTGCCCGCTTGCCAGTCCTGCTACCTGTCACGGTATAAGCAATATATCAGCAAGCGTGGTACAAAAACGTCAATTATTTTTTGTGAAATAAAAGATTAAAAAAACAATTGCCTTTAATTTTTCGACAACTTATGCTGATGAAAGCATATCTACATCCGCTATCTGGCGCCAGGAATACGCCCATCCTCCTGTCGACACTGGCACTGACATTGAAGTAGCAGTAGAAGTAACAGCAGCAGCGGCAACTTTACGAATGGAGATTCATCCATGTCAGCAATCATCCAGGCCCTCTTTATCAATCCGCCTATCGCAATTGCCCGTCTGGGTGGCAGCAGTACGCCGCAAGAGGCCTTCCAGTGGATACAAAATCCCAAACCACGCGCCAATGCAGAGACGGTCATTGCCCCTGACTGGTCACTGCGCATCTTGCCCGACAGTTCAGTCGAGCCCTATATGCCGACAGAAATCAGCTTGCGAAATGGAGAACTGATACGACCAGTTGCCCCCTTCTTTGAAATCTGGGCAAAAATGGGCGAGCCCGGTTCGGCAGAAAGCAGTTGGACAGATGCGCCCCTGACCCCGGCCTTGTTGACGCGCTTTAACATCCCGCTCGCCAATCTGACTCTGGAAGTGAACGCGCAAAACCACAAGGCAGCCCGGCGTGCCGCCAACCCGCTTTTGCGCTTCGGCACCACCCCACCTGTGGTGGTGGCTGCTGACAACCATGCAGTCATCCCTCTATTGGGCGTCAGCCCGCCCGCTGCCGTCCCCCCCTATGATACCGGCAGGACGGAATATTCCTCTTGGCAGCATACAGTTCTTGCTCAGCAAACCGCAACCCGCCAATGGCCAGCCTTGGCTGGCCGAAGTCAATGTCGAAGTACTGCGCTTCCGCTTCACCCCTGCGCGGGGCCGCATCTATGGCCCGCCAGATAGCAGCCAGGACCACCCGCCACCGACAGGCAATCCGGCACCACCGGTACTGGCACCTTTCAACTTCCTCAATCCTGATGCAGGCTGGCGCGGTGTCACCGGTACGCAGGCAGAAATCGTCAGCCCCTGGGACACCTATGATGGCGCGGATGTTGGCGATGACAGCATATCACTGGGTGTCGTGGACGATACCTGCGAAGCCAGGCTCAATGTCAGTTTGCGCTTCCCCGGTGCGGCAGCGCGAAGGCTCAGCACGATGGCCAATGTCTTCGTTGCCCCGCCCGATTTTGCCCCGGACCGCAGACCTTTCCTGTCCATGGCGGATGAGATCAATGACCGCAGTGGTGATACGGCACTACGCAACGCCGCCATGACCACTGCCGAACGCGAACGCTGGATAGAAGACCTGTTTGAGCGTGCCTATGAAACCCTGAGCCTGCTCAACGTCGATTACTATCGCAGCCTGCGAGCCATGAGTTTACCGGCCAATGCACGGCGTCCCCAGGCCATAGCCGGTGACGGCATGCGTCTGCCGCTCAGGGCATTTGGCGGACGTGATCTTTTGCGCAATCCGGATTTCACGATACCCAATGCCAATGCTGCCGACCCATTGCCGCTGACGGCGCATGCACGTTCGCGCCACCGCTATCTGTCTGATTTACAGGCCCTGCACGATTTTGTGCAATTGCATCCTGCCCGGCTTAAAGAACTGATACGCCAGAGTTTTCATCTGAGGTCGCCTGAAAGCGCCAATGCCACCAACATGCAGATGCCGCCACTGATGCGCAACTCAAATGCCCTGCCATTGACTCTCAGCACATGGCAATATGATCTGCTGATGAGCTGGGTTGACGACATCGTCCAGACACCCGTTGCTTCACCACTGGGCCGTTCTGCCATTGTCGCCAATCGTGCCAATGAAAGGCGGGATGAAATCCTTGCCAGCATGGGTAGCAGCGCAAATCCTGCTGGTGGCCAGACATGAGTCTGCTGCCACTCCCCTCTGCTGCACATGCACCAGACAGCTACCGCTTCAAATCCAGCCTGGGTCAGCACTTGCTGGTAGTACCGCACAGTCAGATTTATGACCTGCCCGAACAGGAAACTGAGGCTGATACTGATGCTGATGCTGATACCAGCATCGATCATGCCCTCAGCCAGATGCTGGCCCGCACCCTGCATAACGAAGCCAGCCTTGATGCGCTAAGCCTGCCGACAGTACAGAGCCTGTCGCTGAATGTCAGCTCCAGTTGCAACCTGGGCTGTAGCTATTGCTATGCCAGCCAGGGTAATTTTGAGGGCAAACAAAGCAAGGGCATGGACTGGGAGCAAGCCCGCAGCAGCATAGACCGTCTGCTGGCAGAAGCCGATCCACAAGCGCCGCTGACGCTGGGGTTTATAGGCGGCGAACCCTTTGTCAATCGCGCCCTGATACACCAGTGTGTGCATTATAGTGCTGCCCTGGCACGCCAGCAGCATCTGGATTTGCGCTACTCCGTTACCACCAATGGCACCTTGTTGCGCCCCGAAGACCACGAGCTGCTGAGGCAGCATCGCTTTGCCGTCACTATCAGTATTGATGGCGGCAGCGTCGTCCAGAACCGCCAGCGCCCCATGCTCAATGGCAAGCGCGATTCCTTCGCAGCGATACTTGAACATTGCCAGCCTTTGCTGGACACACCCGGCATGTGCAAACTGGCGGCCCGTGCCACTGCCAATAGCCTCTCGCTTGACCTCGACCAGCAGTTTGACGCCATCGCCGCGCTGGGGTTTAAGGATATCGGTTTCTCGCCCTTGCGCAGCGGTTCGGCACTGGCGCTGCAGGAGCGCGACTGGTCAACATATGAACAAGCGATGGTCAGCCTGGCCAGCCGTGAACTGCAACGCGCCTTGCAAGGGCAGCAGATACGCCTGAGTAATTTCGCCACAGCCCTGAAGCAATTGCATGCCGGTTCCAGCAGCCCTTATCCCTGTGGCGCAGGTGGTGGTTATTTTTCTGTTGCCAGTGATGGCGACTGGTATGCCTGCCACCGTGCCATCGGCAATCATGATTACAAGCTGGGTGACCAGCACGCACTGGATGCCCCCAGGCGTCTGCAGTTTTTGCAAGAGCGCCACGTACATGCCCAGACCGATTGCCAGAGCTGCTGGGCGCGCTACCTGTGCTCAGGCGGCTGTCACCAGGAAAAAGCCAGCCGCACTGAGGCCTCTTGCGATTTCATCCGTCACTGGCTGACTTTCTGCCTGCAATCTTATTGTGAACTCAGCCAGGCCAGGCCGGATTATTTTGCCCGTTGCCTGCCATCCCCACGTGCCAGCGTCCCGGCATAAGCTGGAACATAAGGAACATAAAATGAGCCTTCCCGATATCATCAAACTGATCCCCCGCAACGCTGCCGCCCTGCGCCGCGCGCAAACTGCCAGCAGCGCCATTACACCGGTTGCCGGCAATCCTGTCTCAACCCGGCTTGAGTCAGGTGTAGGCAATTGTTATCCCGGCCTGGAAGCTGATTTGCGCAATCTGGAAAGACGTTTTTTTCCTTTCCTTGAAGTCGACATCGCCGATAATGAAGTCCGCATAGTCGCTGTCGATAGCACCGGTGTCACTGCCGCCAGTACCGCCACGCCAGGCGTGGCAAATCCCCCCATGAGTGCAGCAGTGGCAAAAAAATACCGCGACCTGGCCCAGGACATCAGCCAGAACCGGCGCTGCCTGATCACCAGGATCAACGCCAATTTTGGTCCCTTTGGTAATCAGGACCTGAGCATTACCCAATTAAATCCGCCTGGCACTACCAATGTCAGCACTTCGCCGCCGGATGCCTGGACAGCGATACGCCTGCTGCCAGAAAATACTGTCATCGCCCTGACGATACAGCGCGGCACCAGCAGCATTACGCTGGAAGGCAGGCGCTCAGCTTACCTGAGCGGCAGTGGCAGCCTGGCTGCCATGTTTGAACCGGGCGAACTCACACAATCCCTGTGCAGCCCCTGGACCCATGACTTCCGTGATTGTGGCTGCTTTTACTGGGCCAGCAATCATCCCGACATTGCCCAGCCACCAACGCCAGATGCCAGTGAGCCCGGTGTGCCCTGGCTGGCAGCAGTACCTTGGGAAAGACTGGACAGAAACATAGGCAGTACGCCACCGTCACCCGCCAACAGCAATGATCCGGTAGAAATGGGCCATTACGCCATCAACCACCAATGGCAAACCCTGAACTTCGTGCTGGAAGGCCGTGAAACCATACGCCCCTACAGACCCGGCAAGTTCACCGCGCTCCCACTGGCATCCAGGGAAGAATTGCAACTATACCTGCGCTATGCAGCCGGTCTGGAACTGGCCGCCATTCAGGAATACCTGTCAGCTGCCTATTCGTTGTTGAGTCCGGCCACCCTGGCCGCTGGCAATCTGCGCAATAATGTCACGGTCAGCTTTGCAGAACTCATGCGCATTGCCTATGGAGAAATGCGGCACCTGCGGGTGGTCAATAATGTGCTGCTATCCCTTAACGGCCCCGCCTATACCCCGGCTTTGCAAGTGGCCAGCACGATACCGGATGCCGCAGGCAATCAGCGCCCTGTACGTGCCAGGATACTGGACCCGCAATCCCTGAGGGATTTCCTGGCACTGGAACAAGCCAACAGAGGTGCCGACGACTTATATGCACGCATCTACGCTACCCTGCGCCAGCCAGGCTTTGGTAGCGATGCAGACTGCCAGAGCATACGCTACATCATGGCCGAAGGTCAGGACCACTTCGAAACCTTTGAGAATATGCAGGTATGGCTGCAGGGCTTCCAGCCCGGCCAGTATCTGCACCAGAATTTGGTACAGGCACCTGCCACCAATAGCGTTTACAAAGCACTGCAAACAGCTTACCGCAACCTGCTCCAAAAACTGTATGCCGGTTATCAGGCGGGCATGCCCCAGGGCGCGATTGATATCAATTCAGCCCGTGGCGACATGGTTGCTGCCAACGGTTTTGGCAGCGCTGCCAGGGCCGTGATCAACGCCGGTTTCCTGCTGTCTTTCGATACCATCAGCGATGCCCGCTTTGCCCCCATTGCCCCACCGCCTGGCTTATGAAGCATTACCGTGTTGCCGTGCTTGGCAATGGCCCGGTTGGTTTACTGGCTGCCTTGCATGCAGCCAGGCAAGGGCGCGGACCAGTATTACTACTGGCGGCGGACCCGCCTGCCAATGCTGATGCGGAAGGAAGCGGCTATCGCATTGAGGCTGTCCCCGTCAGCCTGCTGGCATTACTGCTGGAATACGGCATCCACCCCCACCTGATCGGAGCCGGGCAGACACATGATCTCAGGCAGATACAATGGGACAGCAAGACCTGCCTGTCTTTGCTCACGCCCAAGACAGTTCACATCCACCGTCCTGCGCTGGAACAGGCCCTGTGGGAAAAAGTTTTGCAGGAACCGCGTATCCACCTGCAACTTGGCGAACAAAGCCTGCAACTGCATGATGCCGGTGCCTGTAGCACCAATGCTGCTGGTGCTGATAGTGACAATGGCGACGACTGGCATGCCGACCTGCTGATTGATGCCAGTGGCCGCGCCGCCAGAACTGCCAGCAGCGTAGACAAATCGCAGCAACCCTGGGTGGCCCGGCTGTTCACGTTAGCCAGCAACACACGACAGCCAGGACGCTTCCACGCTCATTTTCAGCCCGATTTTCAGCCGCACTTTAAATTGGCAGCGCTGCCCCAGGGCTATGTCTACAGCCTGGCGACACCTCAGGTACAGAATGTCGTTTTTGTCGGACGCGGCAAGGCCGTCAAAGGCAGTACCGAAGAATTACAGCAACTCTTGCAAAGCACCGGGACTGGCTGGGTACTGCAAGGCTTGCCTGAGCTGGGGGAGTTTAATGGCAGCATGGCCCATCCGGTTTCCCTGCAATGGGCTACATCTGAGCGCAGCGTGCTGATCGGCGATGCGGCGCTGGCGCGTGACATCCTTTCTTCGCAAGGCTTGTCCTGCGGCCTGTCAGAAGCATTATGCGTAGCTGACCTGGGCACGCCACCAGCCAGGGCAAGTTTCCAGGAAAGGCAAAAACAACAACGGCAACTGCATGCCACCGCCCTGTTGAACCAGATCAGGAACTGTCTGTATGGCATGGAGCGCGCATGGCAAGACTATGCGCAATTTATTCTGACAGCACGCACATAAACCGCCAAGACTGTCAGTTTCAACACTGTTTAAATCGCCGGGGATCAACTAGTATCAGGGCATGGAAATCAATATCTATTACAAGGAGAAACCGTGTACCTCATCGCCAACATACTGACCGGCGTCGTCGCCGCCCTGCATATCTACTTCCTGATACTGGAAATGTTTTTATGGGATAAGCCCATGGGTTTGCGCACCTTCCGCAATACGCCAGAGAAGGCAGAAACCACCAAGGTGCTGGCAGCCAATCAGGGTTTATACAATGGCTTCCTGGCAGCAGGTCTGATCTGGGGCTTGCTGATGGGCGGGCACGAAGGTTTTCATGTGAAGATTTTCTTCCTGACTTGCGTCATCGTGGCCGGTGCCTACGGTGCCTATTCAGTCAGCCGCCGTATCCTCTACATACAAGCGGCGCCAGCTTTGCTGGCTTTAGTATTGCTGCATTTCTAAATCAATTTTCCGGCACATCGACGATCTCTTCTGAATCGTGGAAGCGTGAATAATGGATGTGCTGGACATTATCTGCATCAAGACCGTTTTCAAATACATCCACATAGCGATGGTTCCAGTGTATCTGGCTGCAAGGGTAATAGTGGCGCGCCCTTTGCGGCTGGTTGGTGGTGTCATCCACCCCCTCTATACTCAGTATCAGCGAAGCCCTGCACGCGTGCAGGGCTTCTGCATCCATGCCAAACAGCGGGCTGTTTTCATCAATGACGTGAATGACGGTCCAGCCCAGGATGAAGATGGGATGCTGTTCACGCTCCAGCTTCATGTCAGTGATCTTGCGAAAACTGCCCATATTGGCCGTGCTTTCATCTCGCATCAGGCGTAGCTTGGCGGTTGCCTCGCTGATGATATTCATGCGCGCATTGGCCAGGCGTATCAGCAAGACCCGCTTGCCATCCATCATGTGACTGACCGGATGATTGGCAAAAATAATACTGGAACGTGGGCGCGAAAAGCGTGCAAACATGACACCGGTGATCAGCGCCACGCTGGCCATACCGATAAAAATCTCCAAAGTGGCAATGCTGTGCCCGTACACGGTTTGCGGATGCATGTCACCATAACCCACCGTCGCCAGCGTTTCCACGCTAAAGAAGAACGCCCCGAGAAAACCATTCGGATGCAAATTGCCTATGGGGTTATCACCCAACATGAACAGCGAGGCAAAGCACATGTTCAAGACCAGGAACACCACACCAACGCCAGCAAAAAACACCGGCCAGCTGGACGTCATCGCGTAGTAGTAAATGTCTTGCCAGAACTGCGTGCGCAAACCATAGGCAACGACAGAACGGCCACCCATGCTGATGCGTCGGCCATGTGGTTTATCTTGGGTCATTGGGGGGCTTTCTGTTCAAAATTCCCACCCCCTTCAAGGGGATGGCGCCGGGGTTTCGCAAAGCATGCTTTGCGAAACCCCACAAATCTCCCCTTGAAGGGGAAGGGGCTTAAAAACAACGTCACTGATACGGATTCCCCAGCCCCATCCCCGCCAGTATCTCTATCTCCAGCGCCTCCATCTCTTCAGCCTCATCATCCTCTTCATGATCATAGCCCTGGGCATGCAAGACGCCGTGGACGATCAAATGCTGGGCATGCTCGAGCACGGTTTTCTTTTGCTCGGCAGCTTCCTTCTCCAGCACATCGGTACACAGGATAATATCGGCCTGGGTCACCTCTGCATCTTCATCCTCGGTATAGGCAAAGGTCAACACATTGGTGGCGTAGTCCTTGCCGCGGTAATCATGGTTGAGCACCTTGCCTTCTTCGGCATCGACAAAGCGCAAAGTGATTTCTGCCGGGAAGAACAGCGCCGCCTGCACGGTCTTGCGTATCAGCGGGCGGGTCAGTACATCTTGCAGACGCTTGTCGGCGTATTGCACTGACAGTGTCAGCTTGTGTTTAACTTCGTTTTTACTTTTTGCGACCATGATGGGCAGAGCTTAAAGGGGTTGCGGGTTTCAGCAAGCCGATGGCGGCGCTGTTGGCGGTGGCGCTGGCATTGGCACTTTCATAGGCATCGACAATACGGGCGACCAGCGGATGGCGTACCACATCGACGCTGCCAAAATGGGTAAAGCCTATGCCGCGCACACCATCGAGTACCTGACAGGCATCGATGAGGCCACTCTTCACATTACGCTGCAAATCAACCTGGGTAGGGTCGCCGGTAATTACGGCCTTGCTGCCAAAGCCTATGCGAGTGAGGAACATCTTCATCTGTTCCGGTGTCGTGTTTTGCGCTTCATCGAGGATGACGAAAGCATGGTTCAAGGTGCGGCCACGCATATAGGCCAGCGGGGCAATCTCGATGACCTGTTTTTCAAACATTTTTTGCGTACGGTCAAAGCCCAGCAAGTCATATAGCGCGTCATACAGCGGGCGCAGATATGGGTCGACCTTTTGCGCCAGATCACCCGGCAAGAAGCCCAGGCGCTCGCCCGCTTCCACCGCTGGGCGAGTCAGTACGATGCGCTTGACGGCATCACGCTCCAGTGCATCCACGGCACACGCTACCGCCAGATAGGTTTTACCTGTACCAGCCGGGCCTATGCCAAAGCTGATGTCATGGTCTAGTATGGTCTTGATGTAATGGTTCTGGTGCGGCGTACGCCCGCGCAAATCGCTGCGGCGGGTTTTCAGTACCGGGCTTTCTATGTCGGCATCTTCTGGCAAGGGGGCATCTACCGCCACGGCATCTGCCGGAATAATATCTTCTTTCTCAGCCTTGCCTTTTTTCAGGCTCTTGCTGGCACGCTGCTCTACCAATGCCAGTTGCACTTCATCGATGGTGATGATTTTTTTCGCCAGGCCATAGAAATGCTCAAGTATCTCTATCGCTTTTTCGGCATTGTGGCCGCTGACGATAAATTTTTCACCACGACGGAAGATCGTCACATCCAGTGCCGATGATATCTGCCGCAAGTTCTCATCCAGTGGCCCGCACAGATGTGCCAGACGGGTATTGTCCAGGGGTTGAGGGATGAAGTGCGCTACCGGCACGGGTGTTTTTGCCATTATGCTGTCACAGCCTCTTCGACGAGTTCGCCGCGTAAGGAATAATTATAGGATTCGGTAATGCGGGTATTCACCAGCGTACCGATCAGATCTTTGGAACCCGCGAAATTGACAACGCGGTTATTCTCGGTGCGGCCCTGTAATTCATTCGGGTCCTTGACCGACGGTCCCTCTATCAGAATGCGCTGCACAGTGCCTATCATGGCATTACTGTATTTTTTGGTATTGGCATCAATCACAGACTGCAAATGCTGCAGGCGGCGCAATTTGAGTTCTGCCGGTGTATCGTCAGCCAGGTTCGCCGCTGGCGTGCCTGGGCGCGGGCTGAAGATAAAGCTGAAGCTGTTATCAAAGCCGATGTCATTGATGAGCTTCATCAACGCATCAAAATCTTCATCCGTCTCACCTGGGAAGCCGACGATAAAATCGGATGACACCGCAATATCAGGCCGTACCTGCCGCAAACGACGCAGGACGGACTTGTATTCGATGGCCGTATAACCACGCTTCATCGCTGACAAAATACGGTCAGAACCATGCTGGGCAGGCAGGTACAAATGATTGACCAGCTTGGGCACCTTGGCATAACAGTCTATCAGCCGCTGGGTAAATTCTTTGGGGTGGCTGGTGACAAAGCGTATGCGTTCTATCTGCGGGAACTCAGCTATGTATTCGATGAGTAAAGCAAAGTCGGCAATCTCGCCATCTTCCATAACGCCACGATAGGCATTCACGTTTTGCCCCAGCAGGGAGATTTCCTTGACGCCCTGCTCGGCCAGACCGGCTACTTCTGCCAGCACATCATCAAACGGGCGCGAGACTTCTTCACCACGGGTATAAGGTACGACGCAATAACTGCAATACTTGCTGCAACCTTCCATGATGGACACATAAGCACTCGCACCTTCGACACGGGCTGGTGGCATGTGGTCAAACTTCTCGATTTCAGGAAAACTGATATCGACTTGCGAGCGGCCAGAAGTACGGCGCGCATCTATCATCTGTGGAAGGCGATGCAGGGTTTGCGGGCCAAATACCATGTCCACATAAGGCGCACGCTTGACGATGGCATCACCTTCTTGCGATGCCACGCAACCGCCGACACCGATCAGCAGATCAGGTTTTTTGCGTTTGAGTTCACGCAGGCGACCAAGGTCGGAAAATACCTTTTCGGATGCTTTTTCGCGCACGCTGCAGGTGTTGAGCAAGATCACATCTGCATCTTCTGGTGTATCGGTTTTTACCATGCCGTCATTGGCATTGAGGATGTCTGCCATCTTGTCCGAGTCGTACTCGTTCATCTGGCAACCGAAGGTTTTGATAAATACTTTTTTTTGCATAGTTTTCTACTCAGCTTACTTACTCTACTTAGCTTACTTACTTTAGGGATTACAGCACTGCGCCAGGCACGGCTGTTATCCCTGGGCAGATCTCAAAAATTTTTGTTCTGGAAAATCTGCGGCACCCATTCCTTGGCGACCGGCAGTACCCTTTTACGTTCAAGTTCGGTCAATACCCAGATTTTTGAGACATCGCCAAAATTATCTTCAAGATAATTAATAATGATGTAGTTGCCCGTAATTTGCGTGGGCGAGATGAACAGGTTCTGGTCATCATAGATACGCAAACCCGGCGCCGTATTTTTGGCTTTGCCATCAATCAGGACATTGGGATATTGCGACATATTCAAGACACCGCGCCTGGTATTTTCCGGAAAATTACGTTCATCCGGTATTTGTGCAAAACCTTGCAAACTCGTCATCGTCAGCACGGCTAACACAGACATCATCATGGCACGGCGTAAAATCAGCAGCATGGGCATACCTCAGCACCTCTTAGTGGGAAATTTAGTTCAAGCAAATCAATTACTTAGCTTAAAACCTGGGGAAACCGGCAAGCCTGCAAGTTTAACACAATCAGGGCTGCACTTCCTATTGCAGGATAGCAGGCGGCCAAGCCACAACAAGCCAAAATGCCTGAAAATCTGTGATAATGGTAAAAAAAGAACCATGGAACCTCATGCACACCCGCTCACCCCGCTCTGAAAAGCGTGAATTTGATACCCGCCATTTCCGGGATGCCCTGTCGCAATTTGCCACTGGCGTCACTGTCATCACTACCCGCCTGGCGGATGGGCAGTTTTTGGGCTTGACGGCATCGTCCTTCAATTCTGTCTCGCTCGACCCACCATTGATACTCTGGAGCCTGGGCACCGCCGCCAACAGCCTGCCCGTCTTTAGTGGCAATTCTCACTATGTGGTGAATATACTATCCAGCGAACAAGCCTGGCTGGCCGAGCAATTTGCCAGCCGCAAGACTGACCGCTTTGCTGGTGTTGACTACACACTCTCGCGCACTGGCCACCCCATACTGACAGGCGCATCGGCCTGGTTTGAATGCCACAACCGCAGCCGCTATCCTGAGGGTGACCATGTCATCTTCGTTGGCGAAGTTGAGCATTGCGAATTCACCAAACAGGCACCGCTGGTGTTTCACTCTGGCCAGTTCCTGCGCCCTACCAAAGAATAAGCTTGCCCATGACTACACTTTTGCCTGTCGATCTGATCGGCTACATCGCCGCTTGCCTGACGACTGCCGCGTTCGTACCACAAGCCTGGCTGACCTGGCGCCGCAAACGGGCCGAAGGCGTGTCCCTGGGCATGTATATCATCCTGGTCGTCGGCATCATGCTGTGGCTGGTGTATGGCCTCATGCTCAGCGCCCTGCCCATCATCATCGCCAATCTGATCACCCTGATGCTGGCCCTTTTTATTCTGGTGATGAAGCTGGTGTACAAGTAAATACAAGTAAATACAAGTAAATCTTCTACGTCGCAAGCCCATTTACGCAGGTAGGCAGCATGTCTGAAAACAATAAGCCAAACAGCATCTCAAGCAACCCGCAAAATACGGCTGCGGATAATCCACATTTTGAACTGCGCATGATAAGCGCACTGATTGTGGGTGTGGTGTATGGCCTGCTGTTACGCGTCAGCTTTGAAAACAAGTCCCTGCACGCATGGCTGCAAATCGTGTCTACCGCCTTCCTGATTGTTGCCCCTTTCAGCATAGGGGCTATCGCGGTGTTGCTGGCGGCTGGCAAGTCCCGTATTACCGTTGGCAGACAAATCATGGTGTCCTGTCTGTCGATGGTGATGTTCCTGATAGCCATGTTTGTTTGCATGCTGGAAGGCATGATCTGCCTGGTGCTGGTCGCCCCCGTCTTCCTGGTCGCCGCCATCATTGGCGGCCTGATCGCAGGCTGGATACACAATCGCTTTCATACATCCCCGTTTACCTTGTCTTCATTTGTCCTGTTGCCGCTCTTGCTGGGCCCGATTGAAGCCAACCTGCCACCGGCACAAAGCGAGCAAAGGGTCAGCTCTGTCATACAGATACAAGCCAGTCCTGAAGAAGTATTCGAGCAACTCGCCTCAGTGCAGGACATCAAAGCTGATGAACTCGGCTTTTCATTCGTGCACCTGATCGGCCTGCCCAAGCCGCTGGCTGCCAATATGGATGGCAAGGGTGTGGGCGCAGTCCGAACCTCGCGCTGGGAAAAGAATGTCAGCTTTGAAGAAGTCATCACCACCTGGCAAAAACCCTATGCCATGCATTACCGCTTTCATATTCCAGCTGGCGGCATCCCCAAAGATGCACTCGACAGGCATGTGGAAATGGGCGGCGAATATTTCGATGTACTCGATGGCGGCTATGACCTGAAGGCAAAAGATGGCGGTACTGAACTGCGTCTGAGCACCCGCTTCATCAACAAGTCACAACTCAAGACCTACGGCGACCTGTGGGGAAAAATGGTATTGAATGACTTTCATCAATCCATACTGGGGCTCATGAAGAAACGTGCGGAACAGGCGCATAAGTAGACGCATATCCAGGCTCATAACAAACCTCAAAAACAGCAAAACGTGCAACTTGCTTTTGACGTGTTTGTGAATACGAAAGATATGCGCTAGATACAGAACAGATACAAAATAGACCGTAAAAACCTGACAGCATGGTTATCAGGCAAGTCTTGCCAGTTGCAAGCAGAACTTGTACCGGCCACCAGTGCTAATGCTTGCGTGAATTCTTAGCCGCTGGTTGAACCACGGTTTCTACACCACGCTGACCGTGCATGTCGGTATCAACTTTACCCTCTTGCAAGTCATCTAATGCCTGTTTCATGATCTTGCGAGGTTTGCTATTGTCATCTGTCGTTTGATCACGTTCATGAGGTAACAAAGCTTCATTGTTTTTGACAGCGGCACTTTTGGCCTGCTTGCCAGTCTTGCTGTCCAGGTTGACGTGTTTAGAGTTCACGGCCAGTTACTCCCTGCTCTGCCGCTTGCTGTTCAACGGAGGCTGAAGCAGGCGAACCTGCGGTTGCTCCAACGACTGGACTTGCCGATGGCAAACTGGCAGGAATTAAATTGGGCGGCACGCGCGGATCAAAATCTGTCCAGTCACCTTTGCTGATCGTACCTTCGCCCAGCTCAATCTGGTCTGCTCCCAGATTTTTCAACACGGCAATGACATGCGGTTCACTCTCAGGCTTGCTGACACTGACAGCCACCATCATGCCGGATCGCCGCACGGCGGCAGCATTTTCAGCATCGTCTCCTGTCGTCTCGCCCTTATCCTTCATCTGCGACAAACTGCCTATCAGCGCCCCCACATGTGCACCAACCAGCGCACCCAATGCAGTACTCACCGGGCCAGTCACAGGCGCACCGATCAAGCCTACGGCAGCACCAACCGCACCACCCGCAGCAGCACCATTAACAGCACCACTGCCAGCCTTGGTAGCACCCGGTGAATCATCGCGGTCCCCCCCGACAGGATACATATCATGCTGCCCCGGAGGATTAAGATAAAAAGAGCTGATTTGTCCCGGAGCAAAGCCCAGCACCATCAGTTGATAGATAGCCTGCTGCACCTGTTCTTGCTGCTGCAGTCGCCCGGCAATAATATGCGTCATGATAATCTCCGTCGTGGTTGCAAAACCCTGCATTGACGCAAGTCAATGAGAATGCTTGCAAACAAGATAGTCCTATGCCGGAGAATCATCTGTGCGCTGGCGTACGGAATAATTGATGAAGTGTTGCAGCCTTGCAGGCCACCCGCTTTACACTTCGCGGGTGGCCCTCAGTTTTACTGCCTGCAACTTAATGCTTGCACCTTATTGCTTGCATTTATCCCACCAGCAACCTATGGTCTCGCGGTAAGGTTTGTAAGCCATCCACTTGGGGCTGCTTGCCCCGTCGGCGAAAGCGGCTTCGCGCAGTCCCCATGAACCGAATCCGCTATATGAGCTCACGTTGTTGAAGTGCACGAAAACCTGGCCCGGGCCAATGCCTTCTACCTTTACCCATTCCGCCATCAGCGCGTTGTAGACATCCCCCATGCGCTTGTCACGATTGGCGCTGATGAACAGGCTGGTAGCATCTGGATAAGGACTGCCAGCCACCACACGCAGATGCTGGCCGCCCTCATAGGCGAACAGCGGCTTTTTGTAGGGCCCGTTGGCCATGTTGGTTTTGTACTGACGGATCAGGTCACCAGCATGGGCAACAGAGCCTTTGAGAGCGTAGGAAACCTGCAATGGAGTATCAACATCCTGCCCAGCCGCGTTCTTGCCAAGCAACTCCTCAAAGACCTTATCGACGCCTGCACTTCCAGTACCCCAACTGGCCACCTTGTCTACGTTCCCAGGTTTCCCGTTTTCTCCAGGTTCCCCGAGATAGCCACCCACATAAGCGCCGACAGCCACTGCATCAATCGGGCCAGCACAGTCTTTGGCGATTTTGCCTGTCTCGACAGCCAGGGCGCAGGCGAGTGTTATCTTTGCTTGATCTGGCCAGCCAAACTGGGTATTGAGCACACATTGCACACGCGAGGCCTGGTCGCCAAATTCCTGTTTGACGATCTGGCAGACCTCGTTGGTGCGCAGGGAATAATAGTTGATAGCCCTGTCATACTCAGACGCGTCTGGCTTTCCGTCCCGGTGGAATCTGGTCAGCCCCTGCTCCGCCATCCACTTATAGTTCAAGACGAAGGGCCAGGCCGTGTTCCAGGGTTCATTGCCATACTCGACGATGAATTTGGCAGCAGGATTCAGGCTGGTTCGCGCCAGCTGCGCCATACGTTGCACATAGTCATTGTCGGCACGGTAGGGAATATTCATCCATGCATCAGCCGAAAGCGTGTTGGCCAGATTGATGGCGACTCCCACAGGTACGCCACCGCTGCCAGACCAGGTCGCATCGCTCTTGGCCGGACGCTGTGACCAGCTGGACAAAGTGGAGTCATTGATCCTGAACCAGTCCATGAAGCGCAGAGCCCGCACGCCGTTAAGATCAGCCAGGAAGTTGGGAGACCAGATCTGCGTCCTGGACAATTCCACCAGTGAAGTATAACCGCCTGCGGGGCATGTATCCGGGCCGGCTACCCACTGCAGGGGATTGCTGGTACAGATGCCGCCAGGCATGATCACGCGGATGTTGCGCAAGTAATTGTCCGGGTTGATACGGGAGATACGCATCCCGAAGTTATCCCCGTTCCTGGGATTGCGCGTCAGAATCATATGGCCTGGCTCGACTGTTTTCTGCGTAAGCTCACCAAAAAAAGAGAGGTCTCCATCACCCTCGTAGAAAACGTGGTAATCCCCGGCTGGCATGGACTTGATTGATGTGCTGTCATTAAACACCGTTGATACAGCACGGTACTTCGGGTAAGTCGTGGCCCCCTTAACTTTGGGCGGCAATGGCAGGCTCTTTACCCAGCCATTTGCATCCAGGTCCAGTTGGCTCTCTTCGTGTGTGTCCCAGATCCAGTCGGGATCCAGGACAGAGGTGACCCAGGGCTGCATGCGTTTGACCACATCGATGGTCGGTGCGTCCGTGCTATACGAAGCGAACTCTGTCAGGTTCATGCCCGCGCCGCCAGCATGGCGGGCGCGAATGAGGTTGGAGCCCAGCGCCAGGGGTCCGACGCCGTCATCGTCCTTCCCGGTTTTGTTAAGCGGGGGCGCTGCGGCAATTCCGGATTGGCCGCTCGCACCATCCACCGCGGCGGATGTATTGCTGCTGCCGCCACACCCCTGCAAGAGCGCGATGATCAGTGTTCCCACTATGGCTTGATAGCTTTTCATTTTTAATGTCGATCTGGATTTACTTGTCATTTTTTGATATCCATTCGGATTTAATTTTCATTGATGATGTCGAAGTTTTTTTTGTTTGTGAGCGGGTATAAATCAATGGGTATGAGCCAACGTTTCGAACGTTGGCTGGCGATCTCCTTTTTGTCATGTCTGGTCTGCTTTGGGTTGATTGATCTGCATGGCCTGTGCATGCATCGACCACGATCGGGCGCTGCGTTTCCCGATGAATTCGACATAAGCTGCGCAAGCCAGCTTCGGCTGGACAAGCATTGAACATGCTTGCCATAATTTCAATGGTAGAAGTGACAATGGGAGGGTGTTGTAATGATTTGTAGCAGAGAATTGCAAGCGGGCTGGGCCTGTAAGTAAATGCAACACCCTGGCGACTGCACAGTTCAGGCAGGCAGGGGCAGTATGGTGCTATGCATGTACCCCAAAATAATCGGATGACAATCGAAATATCCTGTCGGATACGATTGTGTTTTGCACACGTTCAATTACACTCTTTACATTTCGTCTGAACGAAAAAAACACTTGAAGACATTACGTGCATCAACAATATTCTTTCCATTGCTGCGTTTTTGCAAAACTCATTGGTTGCCATATTTGTTCAGCGTCTGTCACATATAGAAGGAAAATGTATGCAGGTTTTAATGGTCCATATAATGCGAATTCCATGCAGGCGTTCCCATGTGTTATGGATCATCAGTATCTGGTCTGTACATTTCCCAGAGTAAGGACATTTAAGCGTATCGCTAATGGCCATCGGGCAATATAGCGTCGACGACAAGTCTTTTTTTTCACAGGATCGTGATTAAATAAATTTAAAGAACTGTATGCCGATGGAGAAGCGTAAATGATTCATCCTGAAGGAGTGCTGCTAACTCGCCAAACGCACTTTTAGATTTTTCAGCAGAATCAATGAGATAACTGCCGAGTAAAGTGCTTTCATCAGGAAGCTTGTTTAACGACAAAAAATCACCATGAAAGTCCTCAATAGTCACATTCATGCATGCGCTATACGCATCAATGGTATCGACGAGTTCTGCTTCAAACTCTGATAGAGTTATTTTTCCCTCTTGCACACCCAGATACAAAAATCCAAGAAAAAGTGAGACATAGCGCTCGTCAAAGACGACATGGTTTTCGCTCATTTTCTCCAGTAAAATATCCTGCGCATCATCGACACTTTCGCATACAGATAGTTCAGTAAGCCATCGCTCAGGCGTCAATTCAAGCCCATTCAATGCATCTCCAAGATTCCTTACATCTGCAGCACGAATATATTTTGATTCAATCAGAGAAAAAAATAACTGTAGAAAATTCTGATTTTTACAGCTATCCATAAAATCAAACCTTAACCCGGCTCGCCAACTCCTTCACCGACGCCTGCCATTCATCAAATAAGGCCGAATCCTGCCAAAGTTCCTTGAGTTCAGAATCATCCGCCAGGATTCTCTCTATCACTTTGTGTGCTTTTTCTGCCAGCTCTTTCGTCGGCACCAGCTTCATTTTTTTGACCCATTTATCGACGCTTTCGCTATATGCGTTGCGCATGCCCCAGTTGCCCTGCAACCTGGCGATCACCTCGATAGCGGCAATCGCTTCGGTGGCATCGGATGAGTCAATATAACCATTTCCCTCATTCAACACCTTGTCGAGTGTGTCTTCAACCAGCGAGAGATCTTTACTGTCTTCAAGATCATAAGCCCAATCGCAAGCAGTATCATTTCCAAAAGAATCAGCAGCCCAGGCACCCATACGATATCCTTTACGTTGAAATAAGTAGCAGAAGACAGATTCGCCTTCCGATCAGAAAAATCACTTTGCAGATGGCAGCTAAAATTCTTAAAGCTCATCCGCCCGCCGCACATATACCCCTATCACTCCGAGCACACCCAAAAACACACATAGCAAATGCAGATACATCAGAGAAATAATTTCATACAAGACGTTCTCATTACTGAAGGGATGCAAAGGCTTTATGTCAACATGCATGATGCTGTCGAACACCACATGCGACAAAGCACCCAGCAATGCGCCAAGGCTCACCTGCAACAGCGTCAGCTGCTGCCAGCGATAAAAATTGGGTAAATAAAAGCGCCCGGCACACCAGCGTACCAGCAGGAATAGCAAGATCGTAAAACCCGCCATCAAAGGCGCGCCAAGATAGGTATGAAAGAAGGCATGCACAGGAAAGCGTGCATTCATCAGGTTATAGAATGACTCCACATCAATGAACACATTCACAGCCGCGAATGACAAAAAACTGAAGCGGGCAGGTGCTGCAGCTTTGAGGGCAGCACCAAGGCCGAAATGAAATGGAGTAACTGGCATGAAAAGCGGTCGCCCCTGAAAAATTGATCGTCAGCAGCCAGCATACGACGCCTGTAAATCGTGGTCAAGATCGCAATGAAAATTTACTCATCTCACTGGCATCTTGTCGAACTTCGGTAACGCGGGATTGATGTGATCCCATGCATGGGCGCGCGCACCATACGTCACCATTTGCGGTTGGTATCTGCCAGGGTCATCAAGGCTGGCCGCACGTATGGTGAAAAATTCTGGCATTGCTGCAAATGTCATGTACACCGGTGACCCGCAGGCTGGGCAAAAGGCACGGGTCTTGATATTGCCGCTATCGCCGCGCATGTCCCAGTGTGTGGCTGCACCCTGAACTTGCACGCCTGAATGCAAAAATGTCAGGTGTGAACCATGCCCGGTGCCGCTTTCTTGCTGGCAATCGCGGCATTGACAGTCGTTGGACACTACCGGTTCGCCTGTAATTTCATAACGGATTGCACCACAGGCACAACCTCCTGTATAGGCAGTACTCATGACAACTCCTTATTTTAATAGTCGATACCGCGTCCAGTTTCCAGCAATGATTTGAGACTGGACAACACCAGCGGCCAGCCAAAGCTGATGCCCCGAAGTACCTCAGGGCTAAGTTCTTCATGCGTCACCGTCAGACGCACCAGTTCGCCAGATTTGGGATCACCCTCATCAATATCGATGGCCAGCTTTGAATGTTTGGCCGGGTCTGCCGCATTGGCTGGACCAACCCAGGTCATTGCCAGGCGCTTGCCGGGTATGCATTCCAGAACGGTACCCACATGTTCTACCGTGCCTTTGCCATCATCGGCAATATGCTGCCAGCTCGAACCTGGTGTCCAGTCAGAGACAATTTCGCTTTTCCAGAATTGCCGTGTCAGCGCGCCATCCATCAGGGCTTGCCAGACTTTCTCAGTCGTCGTGGCGATATAGGTCACATAGACAAACTTCTCTTGGTTCATGATCACTTCCTTTCCAGTTTGGTTTTGAGGTCGTGCATGGCCTCAAGATGTTGTCGTTCAAATTTGCGTATCCAGCGCTCATAAATTTCATGGATAGGTACAGGATTGAAGTAATGCAGTTTCTCCCGGCCCTGCCGTTCTACAGAAATCAGATTGGCATCTTCCAGCAAACCGAGATGCTGGGTCACCGACTGCCGCGCCATGTCCAGCTCATTGCAAAGCTCACCCAGCGTCTGCCCATTTTTGGCATGCAAACTGTCAAGCAATTTGCGACGACTGGGGTCGGCCAGTGCCTTGAAGACTTTGTCTATTTCTGTCATTGATGTATCGCATTTGAGATTTTTTAAAGGTAAAACAAAATGCAGGTAATTAACTGCATGAATTCATTATAGGCAGGTATTTACCTGCATGTCAAGCCAGGTATTGGGGAAATTACTTGCGTGTTGGAGGAAGTCTTTAGCGAAAAACATCCAGCACCAAGGCTGGTTCAAGGATCATGAAAATCGCAATGCCGAAAGAAATGAGACCACAAAGTATCGCAGGGATACCTGTCAGGTACCCGATAGGTTCCTGCCCTTCCACACCATAAGGGATACGCCGCACGAACAAGCAATGGCAGGCAAATACCAGCATCGACAAGCCCATCACATGCACACCAGCATTTTTTCCCACCAAGAAAAACACGGCTAAGGTCAGGACAAATCCTCCCTGCTCAAGTACACGCCGGATAGTGGAAGTCTGTGGTGTTTTTATTCAATTTTTTAATGGATATTGTCCTAGTCCACATTATGAGTCTGTGGGCATCTGTCAAATCAATTCTTACAAGATGTGATCAGTTCACACGACTCGACCAAAGTACATGGCAACATCTTTGCTGTTTCACCGATGCGTTACAATCTATCAAAAAAATGGCGCTCCCAAGACTAAAGGCAGCAGATACTTTTATCTTGAGCACCTCAGTAACACACAGAAAGATTGCTACATGAATGAAACAGCCAAAAGCTTTTTGGATGCCTATGCCAGCGGTGGTGAAATAGAAGGTGGCTGGAAATTTGCCAAAGCCTTGCAGCAAACCCAGCTCGACTATTCGGACAAGGGTTTACACCGACTGGACCAATTGTTTGCAGCCATGCGGGAACGTGTAAAGCCGTCCCGCGAGGAGATGCAAGGGTCTGTACAAGGTCGCAATTTTTGCGCCCTGATTGCCTATCATGTAATTGAAATCGTACGTCGCCGTAGTGGTGCGCATATTGATTGGCATGACAGGGCATCCGCCATTCAGGCACTACCAGTTGGTGTGCAATTGCCCAACGAAGCGTTCGCGCGACTGATTGCCCTCGCGCCCGATCAGGGTGTCGCATTCATGCCGCTGGATTGGATAGAGGCAGAGATATTCAGTGACAGTCAGCAGTCCAAGGCTGCAGATTATGTCACCAGCCTCATACAGCAGCTTGAGCGTAACGGCCCCGTCGTGTGGTGGACAGGTATGCAAGCCCTGGGGCGAACTGCCTCGTGGCAAATGATGATGGCGGCTGACGGTGGTGCTGTGCTGCCCTTGATGCTGCGATCAACCGAGCCTATGTCCTGGCGCGCACTCATGTCCGGCCTGCCGGGTGAAAACCCTGAAGAAGCGCTGCAGTATGGTGTTGACTGCCTGGAGAAAAACCCGCACGACACAAGCTGGCAAGTGCTTGCTTACGATGGTTTCGCCGATCTTGAAGATGGTCGTTTCGATGCTGTGATCGTCATTCTTTATACTTACGGCAAATCACCATTGCGACTGAAACTGGCATTTCCCTATCGTCCCGCACAGGCTGGTCGCGCGTTTCAAATCCTCAACCCTACGTTGCGTGGCACCAATGTGGAAGACGAACAAGTCCTGATGTTGGGTAATGCCATGCAACGTGGCATACAGAGTGTCAAGTGGGCGTTCGGAACAACATGGGATCAACTGCGAAAAGCATAGATTCAGGAACATGGACTCACATCTTTCTAAAACTCCTCTGCCAATAGCAAGGATCACCAAGCATCGAATTTGTCTGAATCTGCCAGGTACTGATCAGAAATTTAATTACAATTGATTTGTGCCAGCAAATGCTATTAGCGCCTCCAGGGCTGCCAACGCTACCAGCACTACAAATACTGGCTCTCATCCGGGCTTTGTTACGTCTTTTAATTGTGAGTCCGCAGCTATTATCCCCCCGTTGTTTTGCCACATCACCGACTCCTTGACTAATCTTAATGATAGCGGTACCATTATTTGGTAGCGGTACCATATTAAAAAACAGAAGCCAGTGAGCGGCCATGTTTCTACGCATCAAGCACCAGCTATCAGGTCGTCCACCTTCAACAGGACACAATAAAAAATATATTTTCTGGAGACAACAATGCAACAACTCACCACAAGGCGAACACGGCTCAGTGTCGCTGTAGCTCGCGCCTGCTTGTTTACGGGCATAGTCGGCGTGGCTGCCACACCAGTCATGGCGCAACAAGCCGAGCCAGCCCCACCCAAGAAAGAAGCCAAAGAAGACAGCAGGGAAGAAACTCAGGAAGTAAAGGTCATGGCCACGCGCTACTCCACTTCACTGCTGAAGACGCCGCTGGCAGTATCAGCCTTCACGCAAGATGCGCTGGATTCAAAAGGCATCACCAACCTGCAGCAGTTATCGAATGAAATGCCGAATGTGCAGTTCAATGACAACAATAACTCCAGCGCGGTGCAGGTAACGATACGCGGTATCAGCTCGGACAACTTCACCGAGATAGGCGACACCTCGGTAGGCCTGCATGTCGCGGGACTGTTTTCACCCAGACCACAGGGTGCGCAGGCGCTGATGTTTGATGTTGAACAGGTAGAGATATTGCGCGGCCCGCAAGGCACTTTGTTTGGCCGCAATTCTACCGGTGGCAGTATCAATATCATCCCCAACAAACCAGAATTCAATGCTTACTATGGCAAGACTGCGCTGGAACTGGGCAGTGGCAATTTGCGCAACCTCAGCATGGTACAAAACCTGGGCATCAGTGACCGCTTTGCCCTGCGCGCCGCCTTTTCCAAACTCACACGCGACAGCTTCCTCACGCAATTACAAGACTTCACCGGCTACAAGAAAAACGGCTTTGATGGTACACCCCTGGTAGATCAGCGCTACAACACCAAAGTAGATCCAGCCCATGCCTATAACAACCGTGACCAGTGGGCAGGCCGCCTGATGGCGCGCTGGCAGGTGCACAAGGATGTGGAGATACAGCAAACCCTGGAACGCTACCAGAATTCAAATGCAGGCTTCACCAGCCAGCGCGATTGCGCCCAGGCCGCTGGCACCCGTTATGCATGCAAGCTGCCGGAGGACACCATCCTCATCAACGTGCCAGGCATGACCGACATGACGATCGATACCTATCGCACCAACGTCAACTGGAAAGTCAGTGACAATACGACGCTCGATTATGGTTATGTCCGCTCCACTCAGCGACGCCAGAATCTGCATGATGACGATGGTGGTTTGCACCCCGTTGATGTGGCCACCGGAGCGCCCATCATCACCTACCAGCTCCCCGTCACCAAGACTTCAGGCGACCCTGGCATTTACCCAGTGATCGATAATATGTCGTATATCCAGGCCTCAAAATTTGTCTCTGACGTACATGAGCTGCAACTCAAGCAGCAGTTTGGTAATGTGAAGTATGTAGGCGGTCTGTTCTGGATGCATGAAACCAATAGTATAGGTGCAGGTTATCAGCGCAATACCAACGGCCCCTACGCTGCGCCTGCCGCGGTTTTTTATCAGCAAGACAAACGCGAAATAGATTCCAAGGCACTGTTCGGCCAGGCAGACTGGACCTTTAAACCCACATGGACGGCAACCCTGGGCATGCGTTACACCAGAGACGTCAAGAGCGATACCGGTGGCAAGACTTATGGCGATTACTCGACCGCAGCATCGAACCAGAACTTCTTTTACCTCGGCCAATATAACCCAGGTATCGCAGGCGTCACGCCTGGCTGGCGTCCGCATAATGGCTATGACCTGACCCCGGCAATGGGCATCTTGAATGGCCCCGGTTCACTGTCTGCCTGGGGTGCTGCCGCCAATAATGATCATAAAGAGAGCTGGAGCAAGATGACTTACCGCCTTGGCCTGTTGAAGCAGATTGATCCTAATAACATGGTCTACAGCGCATTCTCAACCGGCTATAAATCTGGCGGCTTCCGCGACAAGACTGACTTGTGCGGCGGGCGCATTTGTACTGACGGCCCCAGCCCGAATTACTCCTTCCTGCCCTATGGCCCGGAAAACGTCAGCAATCTGGAACTGGGCTACAAAGGCAATCTGCTCGATAACAAACTCAAGTTTTCATCGACCCTGTTTTACCAGCGCTACACCGACATGCAATACACCGGCAATAATTACTACGCCAATGTCGCCCTGCCTGTGGGTGGTTGCCCAGCGACCAATATCAGTTGCAATATCATTACCGGCCAACGCACCATCAATATAGGCCGCGTCAACATCAAGGGGCTGGAGCTGGAATGGGATTACCGCCCATGGAAAGGCGCACGCTGGAATGGTTTTGCCAGCTACATCGATGCGACCATCCACGACTTTGACAACTGGAATGATCAATACGCTTGCGCTGCACGCCTGGAATTCAATTCCACCAGCAAATGCCCGGACACTTACCGCGGACCAGTCGCACGCTGGGTAGGCATACGCCCCGTCAACCTCGAAGGCAAGACCCTGCCACGCACACCGCGCCTGAGTTTTGGGTCTACTTTTTCACATGACTTCATGCTGGCGAATGGCTACAAAGTCACACCAAGACTGAGCGTGAAATGGCAAGACAAAATCTATTTTGACATGCTGAATTTTGAAGACCCGCACGTGGGCACTTTCCAGAAAGCCTATGCCAAAGCAGACCTCGCCTTGCGCATTGCCTTACCAGGTGACGACATCGCGCTGGAAGCTTATGTCCGTAATTTGACGGACACACGCGCCAAGACTGGCGGCTTCCAGGCCACGACAGGTGTCATGGCAGCCTCTTACATAGATCCACGGGTTTTTGGCATGCGTGTCACTCTCAATTACTGATCGGTTACACGTCATGCAATATGCCGGGCGCTTACACTCAGGCCCGGCATAGTTTTCAAGCTATTGCGGCTTGACAGTCTCTTTCTTCACCGGCTCTGGCACACGCATCATCATGCGGTTGGAGGGTGAATCGGTACCCATCAGCATGTTCCAGTTTTTGTCGGCGTCCTGCCCTGCCTTGTTCAGCAGCGGGATGGACAACAATACATCGCCAGATTTTTTTGGTGCTTCTGCTTCTTCCTTAGCTGGCTTTGCGGATTTGGCCGGCTCTGCAGTTTCACCAGGCTTGGCAGGCGTTGCGGGTTTGACTGGCGCAGCCGGGCCCGGGCCATCCCAGACCTTGTTGGTCAGGTCTTTGTCATACTGCGTCGCATGCTTGTCCAGACGTGTCAGCAATTTATTGTATTCAGCCGGGTTGGTATTCCAGGCCTTGTAAATATCGCCCACATCATCAGAACCGGCGACCTTCTTTTTATCCAGGTAAACCGCAATACCGTAGGACACATTGGATGCCGTATTAAACCTGTCGTACTTTTCAGCCACCTCATAGCCGCCTATACGCTTGGTGCCGCTCAGCCTTTCTGCGGCATCTTTGGCCGTGCTGTCAGTAATGGCAAACACGCCAGAGGCCGAAGACTTGCGCGAAGTCGTCGCGGCGTCAGGGTTGAAGCCAGACTCCACCTCGGCCAGCGCCAGCAGGTTGGCAGTGTCCTTTTGCGACAGATTGGCCTTGCCTGCCTGCAGCACGATTTCTTTCTGCACTTCAAACTTCACGTGATCATTGGCATCACCCCAGGTGCGGCTATCACCCTGTGAGTCTGCCGTCAATGGATCGCCGTTATGACTATAGTTCTTGGTTTTATGATGTTTTGCGCCTGCCATGTTATTTCCCCTCGCGCTGTATGCGCTTTACTGATACTTTTTCAATTTCAGTGAAACGTCCATTGTCATCCAGCACAAAACCATGCTTTTGAAGAAAATTGCCAGGCAAGGCCTTGGGCTTGAAATTCGTCGCCCCAAATTTTTCACGGGTAGAACCGAGGAAAACACCGGCCTCAGAAAAATAATCATCCCACTCGCAAGACTTGCAGTTACCGAGGTTGGTTGAACTCAGTACGATCTTGTTACGTCCCTTGTCCCCTTTACCCTTGACGCAGGCCAGTTGCGTAATCAGTGAACGGTCTTTCAGATAATCTTCGTAGAGATAAAGTTTTTCAGAAAACTTGTCTGTACCGGCCTGCCGCAGCTTCACTTTTTGCAGGAAGCATGCGCCGTCAAGACGTTCATTAGGTTCGCAATAGGTTTCGACACTGACATCGAGCTCATCGCAATGGAGGCTGGCTTCAGTGATATAGGTTGCGGACTTGGCCGCTACTTGCGCATTGGCAATAGCTGGCAACAAGGCTGCCCCAAGGACAAGACTGCTCAACAAACGAAAACTGCCGGGAAAGTAGTTATTCATAGGCATCCACTTCTTGAAGTATGAGGCAAGGGGAAAAGCATCAACAATACATATTCTACAACAAAATATATTTTACTTTGGTTTTTATATAAAATTAGAATTGGCAGCAAAAATAGCTTTACCCACGCTACGAAAATTAGCTCGTGCAGTGCTATTCAATGGCCGGCAATCTTGATCACCAAGCACCAGCCCCCCAACCGTCATGCCAGACTCGATCTGGCATCCAGTGTCGTTAAGCCGTGATGCACGTTTGCGCACGGCTGACAAAAATATCCGCATACCCCAACCTACCCCGCACAAACCTCCCACAAACACTGCCGCAACCAGCGGTGCCCAGGATCAGCATCCATACGCGGGTGCCATAGCATGGACACCGTAATTTCAAGCGTAGGAAACGGCAGCTCAAAACTATGCATGCCCGCCCGCAAATTGCCCGTGTGCCTTTCAGGCACAGTAGCAATCAAATCAGATGCCCGTGCCAGTGCCAACGCCGCAGAAAATCCACCCACGGTAGTCAGCACATCGCGCTCCAGCCCATAGGGTTTCAGCGCATCAGCCATTGGCCCCTTGCTCTGCGTGCGGCGTGCCACCAGCACATGCTTGCCGGATGCGTACGCGACTGGCGTCATGACAAGCTCGCTCAATGGATGCCCCATGCGCATCACGCCTATGAAACGGTCACGGAACAAGGCGCGGGTGCGTACCTCTGGGCTGACGGCGTCACCAACCACACCAGTTTCCAGATCGACGGTACCATCACGCAAGAGTGTGCTGTCCTTGTTCAGCTTGGGCATGAAAGTCAGGCGCACACCCGGAGCTTCTGCACTGATACGCGCAATCAGCGCAGGCCCAAAGTTCTCGACGAAGCCATCGCTGGTGCGCAGGATAAAAGTCTGCGTCAATTGCGCAAGATTGAGCTCAGCAACCGGCCGCAATGCCGCCTGTGCATCTTGCACCAGTTGGCTAACCATCCCCCGTAATTCCAGCGCCCTGGGTGTAGGCACCAGGCCACGCCCTGCCCTGACCAGCAAAGGGTCACCGGTGGTCTCACGCAAGCGCGCCAACGCCCTGCTCATGGCAGATGGACTCAGCCGCAACCTGGCAGCGGCACGCGCCACGCTGCCTTCGGCAAGCACAGCATCGAGAGTAATCAGCAGGTTCAGGTCAGGAATAGACATGCATTTATTTTAACGCGCTTTGAAGTGACATGGCGCCATACGCATGAATAAAGTGCAAATCGTGCGTCTTCCGCCATATATTGTAAAAGCCTATGATCAGGCATCGCTACTTAAGTCAGTCAAAAAATGAAAGCCACATCCATCCCAGAAGCGCTTGCAACGTCCACCAGCACCCAAGCATCACGCCAGGTGCGCTGGATACTCGCCAGCCTGTCCTTATCAATGCTCCTGTCTTCACTAGGCACCAGCATCGCCAATGTGGGATTACCAACCCTGACACATGTATTCAATGCCTCATTCCAGCAAGTACAATGGGTAATCGTTGCCTACCTGCTCGCCATCACCACCCTCATCGTCAGCGTAGGCCGCCTGGGTGATATGATGGACCGCAAACGCCTGTTGCTGGCAGGCATAGCCCTGTTCACGATAGCGTCAGCCTTGTGCGGTGCAGCCCCCACGCTGAATATGCTGATCGCCGCCCGTGCCGTGCAAGGTTTGGGGGCCGCCATCATGATGGCGCTGACCATGGCCTTTGTGAGTGAGGTCGTCAGCAAAGAAAAAACCGGCAGCGCCATGGGTTTGCTGGGCACCATGTCTGCCGTTGGCACTGCACTGGGCCCATCACTGGGCGGCATACTCATCGCTGGCATCAACTGGCGCGCCATCTTCCTGATCAATGTCCCGCTGGGCATCCTCAGTTTCATACTCGCGCAACGTCATCTGCCGCAAGACCAGCAAGCCAGCAACAAAGCCAATAACAAAGCCAGCGCGCGCTTTGATCACACCGGCACACTCCTGCTGGCCCTGACCCTGGCCGCCTACGCCCTCGCCATGACGCTGGGTCGCGGACATTTTGGCGCACTCAACCTGGCATTGCTGCTGACCGCCATCCTTGGCGCGGCGTTGTTCATACTGGTAGAAACAAAAGTCGCGTCACCCCTGATACACCCCGCCCTATTCCGCGACATCACCCTCAGCACAAGCCTGGCCATGAACACCCTGGTCGCCACCGTCATGATGGCCACGCTGGTGGTCAGCCCCTTCTACCTGTCGCGCTCACTGGCACTCAACGACGCCATGGTCGGCCTGCTCATGTCCGTAGGCCCCGTCATCTCCGCCTGCAGCGGCGTCATCGCAGGCCGCATCGTTGACCGCATGGGCGCACAGGCCACCGTCACCGCCGGGCTCGTCGCCATGCTCACAGGCGCATTCGCCCTGGCCCTGCTGCCCGCTATGCTAGGAATCTCCGGCTACATCATCGCCATCGCCATCCTTACACCTGGCTACCAACTCTTCCAGGCCGCCAACAACACCGCCGTCATGCAAGACATTGCCCCCAGCCAGCGCGGCCTCACCTCCGGCCTGCTCAACCTCTCACGCAACCTGGGCCTGATCACTGGCGCAAGCTTGATGGGTGCCGTGTTTGCCTGGGCATCAACAAGCAGCGATATCAGGACAGCTTCGCCGGGGGCGATTGCGACAGGCATGCAGATGACGTTTATCGTGGCAGGAGTGATGCTCCTGGCTGCATTAGGGATGGCGGGAATAGCACGTCTGACCACACATATGCGGGTGAGATCGAAATGAAAACCTGAAAATCGATGAGCCATCATCTTTGCCAGACAGCTTTCTCAGTCTTGACTTGCATGCTACCATCGCGCTCTTCAAAAATGCATGATTTAATGACAAAGCTACCATGGCAAGCGCAAACGACATCCAAAACCTATACATCGCTTACTTCAACCGTCCTGCAGATGTGACTGGTTTAAGCTATTGGACATCTGGCGCTCAAGCCAATTTTTCTGCGGTGCAGATTGCGCAGCTGTTTTCACAACAAGCAGAATATGCAGACGCTTTTGCAAATTTAACGACAACGCAAACCGTCAATACCCTGTATAAAAACTTGTTCAACCACAATGCCGAGCCAACAGGTCTGGCATACTGGGCCGGACAAATCAGTAACGGCACGTTCACAATAGGCCAAGTTGCCATCGCCATACTGTCTGGCGCAACCGGTAGTGATGCCAGCATCGTGGCGGCCAAGTTGTCTGCAGCAAGCACCTTCACCAGCAAGATGGCGGTGAATGCATCTGTGCAGGCAGCCTACACCCGCGAAAACAGCAATAACACTTTTAGTATCGCCAAGCTGTGGCTGGCTGGCGTAGTCGATGCCAGCAGCAATGCCTCTGCCAATGCAAAACTGGATGCTACCTTTGCGGCGATGACAAAACCGCCCGCAGTGACATTGAATGTGAATGCCGGCACAACAAATCTGGGTACCGCAGGCGATGACATATTCATGACATCGGAAGCGGCCTTATTGACACAGGGCACAAGCATTATTGGCAACGGCGGCACAGATGTCCTCAGCATCTTTACACCGATCAGCGAAGCAGTACATGTGGCACGAGTAAGCGGTATACCCACCCTGAATTTGCTGGAGAGTGGATCAATGTATGATGTCGGCGCAACATTCCTGAATCAATTCACGACTATCAACGACTACGGCACGGCACCTCAGGGCAAGCTATCAACGGGGACCGTTGCCCAGACAATCAACCTCTACCAGACCTCGGGCTGGCGATGGATCGAACTCAATGCCCCTAGTCAGGTAATCAAACAGGTCACCCCAGGTTCCAGTGAGGTCGATATATATGCAAACAATGCCAATCTTGTTGGTGTTTCAATTGACCTCAGTAATGCAGGCAGCAAAAATAATCATCTCACTATTGGTGATGCCGGCACTGCAAGCCTCAGTGAAGCGCAAATGCGCAATATCTACAGCATCAAACTTTACGAATCAGAAAACCTGACCTTCAGCCCCACTGTCGATGTTTACGTGGATAACTCCGGTGCGATGACGAGCCTGAACAGCCCAACGGACAAGCAAATCACTGTTTCGCAATACGCCTGGAACCAGACCCTGAAACTCGCTGGCACTGCCAATTATATTGTCTACCCGAATGTGGCCGGAAAAATCGAAGCCACAGGCACAGCCGGATCATTGAAAGTAAAGGGTTTCGGAACTTTTCTGATCATCAACAGCACTGTTCCCACCACGATAGAAACCAACTACAAAAGCGAATATAGCCTGACGGGAACGGGCAATTTCACGATAAACAATCTTGGCCAATATAGTAGCTGCACAATAAGCGAGTTCGGCACGGTCAATGGCACAACGACCGTCAATACCACTGGCACCAACGATTGCGCCTTCTATGAAACTGCAGGCACCGGTGCCGTCACGGTCAATCTTGGCGGATCTGGCTCGCTGGCACTCCGTACTTATGCCGGCCATACAACAACAGTCAATGCCGTCGCCGGTGTCAATGCCAATTTATACCTGAACGGCACAGGAGGCCTTACCGTCAATGCCGCTAAAAGCGGCAATCTCACCATTACTGGTTATAACGGGCTGGAAACCATCAATCTTGCAGCAAACGGTGGGGGGATCGATCAGATCAGCGTAAAAACCTCTACCCTGAGCGCTATGGAAACCATGCTCGTTACCATCAATAATTTCAAGGCCAGCGGTGCAGATGTGTTACACACCGGGCTTGCTGCATCGTCATTGGCGACGATCAACATCGCCTCTTCTGACTATAGCAATATAGCCAGCAATCTTGCCAGCTACTTTGCCGGCTACACGGGCTCCTTCAAAGCCGGCAGTGCCTTTATCGTCAATATTGCAAGCGGCTCTGCTGCCGGTTCCTACATGTACGAACATGTCTCTGGCCTGACCGTCTACTCCCAGGACATCATCGTCAAGCTGACTGGCTCTACAGGCAATATTACTGCGACTGATTTGCTCTTTTAATCCCCACACAGAAACAGCAAATAAGAGTCTGACTTTCAGGCCATTGAAAACAAGATGATGTACACTCCAGCCGCGCTGGAAAATATGTCTCACGGAGAGCGCCAACAAATGCACGTCAGATGTCTCACGGCACTGTGCTACATACACATTGCCCACATTGACCATTGCAGTCATCATGGCCAGCATGAGAAAATATGTTGCGAACTTCTGTCATTCACACACGTCCTGCGTGTCAATGAATGCTGGAGAATTTTACAAATGCGTTCTCGCCCCTGCATATAAATACAGAAGCAAAAAAGCGCAGAAGCACAGCATCGTCAATAACATAAAAACCTCGTTCGAGTCCCTCTTATATTAATCAGCAAGAGTCCTTAATGCCAAGCCCCAACGACATACAAAATCTCTACATCGCCTATTTCAACCGCCCTGCTGATGTTGCCGGTCTGGCTTACTGGACTACTGGAGCGCAAGCGGATTTTACAACCGTACAAATTGCCGAGTCTTTTTCCAAACAGCCTGAATACGCCAGCATTTTTTCAGTACTCTCAACGAAACAGAGCGTCAACGCACTATTTAATAATCTCTTCAACCACGACGCCGATCCGGCTGGCCTTGCCTACTGGGTAGGGCAGATCGACAAAGGCAGCGTCACTATCGGGCAACTCGCGATCGCTATTCTGGCTGGGGCCACGGGTTCAGATATTACCTCGGTCGCATCCAAACTGGCTGCAGCCAACAGTTTCACCAGCAAAATGGCAGAAAAATCGTCTTTACAGGCGGCTTATAGCCAAAGCAATGGGAACGCCTTCGATCTCACAAAAGCATGGCTGGCCGGTGTAACCAACAACTATTCAGCGACGGTCGCCATAAAAAACATAGATACAGTCTTCACGGCCATGCCTGATCCGGCTACATTATCTTTTGTCGTCAAGCCAGGCATCGCCAACACGGGCACCAGTGGCAACGACAATTTCCTGGCAACAGACCTGACCCTGAAGACTGGCGGAACTTCGATCAAGGGCAGCGGCGGCACGGATATATTAAGTGTCAGCAACTATGACAGCACCGTGAAGCACCCCGCTGTCGTAACAGGTGTGTCCACATTGAATTTGCTCGATAGCGAGTATAAGTATAGTGATATTGCTGACCCTTTCATGAATCAGTTCAGCATCATTAACGACTACAGAGCTACGGAAAGTATTTATCTGGGAAACGTGGCACAGACTGTCAATCTCTACAATGCAATTAGTGCAAGCGTGCATCTGGGTGCATCGAATCAGGTAGTCAAACAACTGTCAAAGAGCAGCGGCTATGTAGAAATCAGTACCACCAATGCCAATCTCGTGGGAGCCAGGTTTGAACTGGATCATGCCAGGCAAAGCATCCATGTTGACAGAACCACTGGCCCCTTCGGCAACAGGCTGCTGATTACCGATGCAGGCACAACAAGCCTGAGCGCAGCTCAATTGAAAAATTTTACCTGGGTCTCAATATCGCAAGCAGAAAATCTGACCCTGAGTACAGATACCGCCATCATGATAAGCGTGGGAAGTGGCGACACAAGCATTACTGAAACAAGCGGCGCAGGTGACGTGGTCATCTATATGGGGGGCGCTTTTACTGCCCTTAATCTCAATACCAGCGCAAGTCATGCGACCGAACTCAACCTGTCGGCAGCACTTGGCACCAATAATGTGAAACTTTCAGGTTCTGGCAATGTCACCATCAACCCGGATTCTCTGGGCAGCCTTAATCTGACAGGTAGCGCAGGGCTGGTCACAATCGATATGCCAGTCTATGCCAATGTCAATAACCATTTCTCCGTCGTCGATTCCACTCTTGGCAATATCGCGACAAAATTGACCACCATCAGCAATTTCAAAGTCAGCAATGGCAGGCAAGTACTTCATACCGGTGCCCAGGCATCGTCCATGGGAAGTATCAACATCGCTTCATCCGACTTGAACAGCCTCGCAGCCAATATCGCAAACGGCGCAGGCACGCTCAGCGATAATGACCACAAGGCATTCATGGTCTATGTCGCTAGCGGTAACGCTGCAGGGAAGTATATATATGAACATCTTACTGGCATGACAGTAAATGCAGGAGACATCATCGTCAAACTGATAGGCAGCACAGGTTCCGTTGTGAGCAATGATTTGCAAGTGTGACGCTGCGCTGGCGCCTGGGTTCGTATAACCTGGGCGCTTTTCAGGCAACACAACAGTCCCCCAGTATCTGCAGAATCATCGTCACAGGCTTGTCATCAAGCAACTTTACAATTCCAGCCACTGAAGGCGGCCAACGCTACTCGTTTCCGCCTCGCCACCAGTGCCGCTATCCATATCCACCTGATGCCCATGCACCAGGCGTGACTCCAAACCTGTGACAGGAATGACCATGAATCTTCGTTTTTTAAATGAAGGCAAAGCCGCAAAGCAATTGCTTTCATTATGTTTGCCGCTGGCACTGATCGCCTGCGGCAACAGCAAGGATGCCGCAGCACCAACACCAGAGCCAGTAGCCGAAACACCAGCAGTGGCCGTCATGTCTGACGTGCATTTTGAAAACGTTTATGGTGACCTGAAGAACGCCAAGTTTTCTGGCATACCCACTGGTGACGGCAAATTTGCCACCATACGCACCATGTATGCGCAACTGACTTCCACCCGCCTGTTCAATGAAAACTACTTCGCCTTCCGTGGTGCGCTGGATGACGCTTATGCGCGTGGCATACGCCTGGTAGCCTTGTCCGGTGATTATTCTGATGATGCACAACCCGTCAACATCGACGGCATTGCCGCCATCTTGAAGGAGTATCAGGTCAAAGGCATGCGCTTCTTTATCGCCCCCGGCAATCATGATCCTAATGAACCGTATGACGATGACGAAGCTGGCAAAAACGATTTCCTGGCGGCAGAAGGTAAAGAACAAAAAGTCTATGCCATCAATTATTCCGGCTGCAAATCACAGGACGCCACTGTCGCCTGCACCAACCAGCTCATGGAGCTCGGTTACGAAAAGCTGATCGCTCAACTGGGTGAATTTGGCTACATGCCCAACAAGGCTGACGTGTATTGGGAAACCCCATTTTCCAGTTATGCCAATGCCACCTACACCTATGACGCAGCGCTCAGCAGCGCCGATGTAAAAAACCGCCAGTTTGAAATCTGTGCCGAAGGCGAAGGTGGCAGCTACAAGGCAGAAGGCGAAAAAACCCTGGGCAAGGCATTTACCAAATGCACCAGCGTTATCGATTCCAGCTATCTGGTGGAACCTGTCAAGGGCGTCTGGCTACTCTCGATTGATGCAAATGTCCACATCCCCAACAGCGCATTTGACCCTGTCAATGCCAAGGCATTCAAAGGCTTTGATGGCGCAGGCAATGCAGGCTGGAACAAAGTGCTCACGCATAAAAAACACTTGCTGGCATGGATCAAGACAGTCAACGCCCGCGCCAAGGCCCAGGGCAAACGCCTGATTGCCTTCTCGCATTATCCGACCATGGATTTTTACGCCAACCAGACTGATTCCATGAAGGCAGTCTTCAAGTCGGGCGCCTTCCAGGTGGCACGTGTGCCTGACCTGGCCACCACCACCGCACTGGCAGCCACCGGCATGCAATTGCACATGGGCGGCCACATGCATTTCAATGGCACGAATGATTACAAGGACGCATCCGGCAATTACTTCGTCAATGTGCAGTCGCCATCACTAGCCGTATTTGGTGCCGCCTACAAGATCGTCAAATACAAAGACCAGGATACAGTCGATATCGAAACCGTTTCACTCAATAATGTGGCCCGTTATAACGAACTCTTCAAGTATTACCAGACCGAGTACGACTACCTGCAAAACAGCAGCCTCGCCGCTGACGTCAGCAAGCGCTGGAGCAAAGACATACTTGCCACCAAATCCTATGGCGAATTTACCCGCTTCTATTTTGGTGAACTCTCACGCCTGCGTTTCATGGATGAATACTGGCCTTGCGAAATGAAAGAAGCCGCCACCAGCCTTGATGCAAAACAAATGCTGATCCTGTCGCAATTACAAACCCAGGTCACGTTCGCGCAATTGAAAGACATCCCAGGCGTCTTGCCCCTGAGCGCCACCTGCATGTCCAAAGGCAGCGCTAGCGGAACACCTGTCTCTGCCAGTCAGTTGACTGCCGACTGGACAGTGGCAACCAACAAGGCAACACAACTCGCCACTGCCGCCAGTTATAAGCTAGACGACTTCGCCAAGATCACTGCATACGAGTTCTATGGCGACTTCCACCGCACCGTCTATGCAGGCGAACTCGCCTTGCGTGACATGGGCACAGACCGGGTCAAGCAATACAAGGTCCTGATGAACGCCTTCCCGGCCAGCCCGGCTGCTATCAGCATGCTTGACGGAAAACCATCAGACCAGAATGCGGTCAATGTCCTTTTCCAAAACCAGTTCAAGCAAGTATTCAGCATCCTCAAAGGACTGGGTTCAGGCAAACCCAGCGAGCGCTTCACCATCAATTTCAAGAACCAGACGCTGACGAATACGAATACCAGCTCTGCAAGTTTTAATTAATGCACTTGTTCATCCCCGTTTTTCATAGGAAAAACGGGGATGATTTCCAAAGATGAGTGATGATGGTTTTATAGGTACATCTCATTCTCAAAACGTCGCTGTTTTTAATCTCGCGTAGGTACGATTAGTGAAACGTAATCGTACGCATGTTCAGCGTTGAAATGTATAGCTCATCACAGTTGTTGAATATCACACCTCATGCAATACTTGCACAAAGCGCGATACGGCAATTTGTAGGGTGCGTTGCAACGCACCGATTTCTAACTTACTACCATCCTCGTTATACCGACACAACCGGTGCGCTGTAACGCACCCTACTTGGTTGAAATCATGTTGCAATCTTCCGTCATAAGAATGTTGTTACTTCCTTGGCTTGATTCTGCCTTAGCAAATATCACCAATTATCAGATTTGATGGAGTAAATTAACATGCTTGCGATTACGCTCCTCTGACCATATCAATGTAGACTTCTTTATAGCAGTGTACAAAATGTATGCTTTTAATAAAGTTCCCAGGAAAAATACCATGCCCAAGCTATGCAAGCATCTTGAAACAGGAGCATCGTTATATATTTTTTCGGACGACCTAATACGAGGCTGTCGTCATTATTCAAAAATAGCGAAGAAAGCCAATTCTGACTTCGAAGTTTTACTTGCAAACACGTCTTCAATTTTAATGGGAGGGTCCGTCATAGAAGCAAAATTAAATGAACTGTGCACTGGGATTGTTAATTTGGGAGGCAATCCTAATGTACCAATTAATTTTTGGAATGTACTTCACGCAATCCGAAAAGATATGAAATTTAAGGACAAATGGAATCTCATTGCATCAGTTTCAAATGGCCATACTTGGAATGCCGCTCACGAACCTTTTCAATCCTATGACCTCATCGTTTCGTTAAGAAATGAACTTGTTCACTATAAAGGAGAATATGGAGACGGCCTTATTCCACCAGTAAAGAAAATAGAAAGCCTGATGAAAAAATTTAAAGGTAACGGTTTTATATTCACATTCGATGCTGCTTCAGATGCAAGCTGGGTAAATATTTTACTCACTGCTCGTGAGCTTTCACTATGGATTGCTGATACAGTAGAAGAATTTGATATGAAATTCGATCATCTCCTTACAGGAACTGAATTCACAGAGCATGATAAATTCATGTATAAACAAATTAAAATCAATGGTACCCCGTAGCCACATTAAAAAAGTGCAGTACACAACTAGCGCCGTGATTCCATTACAGTCTCCCTTCAAAGCATCAGAATCTAATTGAATGAATATTACTGCACTCTACCAAACCTAGTTTTTGGTATCTATTGACTCCCAACCGCATCCTCCAAAAAAGTCACGCTTTTTGCGACCTTGCCTTTCTTGGAATTAAGTATGACTTTACGATCGCGTTTCTCGTCATATTGATAGCTTTCACTGATTTGCTGGCCAGTCAGCAAATTGGTGCTGACGGTGGAACCCTTGCCCACCATGCCATCCGCCTCTTCTTCGTCTATCCCTATCATTTGCAGGCGCTGGCTGGGTGCATCCAGGCGAAAGCGCCAGGTGTAAACGGAATATTCACGCGAACCGCTGTACTGGCTAACCACCAGCACGCCATTTTTGACAGTGACATTGACACCATCCTTGATACCACCGCAACCCTGGCACTGCAGGAGCTTGCCATTGCTGCCCAATAAGCTGTATCCCTTGCCAGCGCTCGCAAGCAACACAATCAAACCACGCTGCCTGTCATCAGTAGCGCCCTTGCCCTCCACTACCACTGCGGCAATATCTGCCATGCCGTCACCGTTAAGGTCACCACTGACCTGGTTTTCCACCGCCCAGCCAGGCGGCACAAAATCACGCAGTGCTGGTGCGATAGCGGGCAGCTTTTTGCCAAAGAATGTGCTTTGCTGCGCTTGGCAGTTGCTGTGCAGCACCACGGTCAGTAACAGGGTGCAAAATTGGATAAATGTTTGGATAGGTGTGGCGAGCTTCATGGGCTATTGATCTTTCTAATACGATGGATGCACATAATGTTGACGCAGCTCAGTGACACTGGATGCGCGACATGAGCATCGGTATGATACTTGATGTCAACTTTTCCCATACCACTACAGACAAAGATTTTATTCTCCAATGTGCGCTAGCACGCAGAAATAAAGTACACCGCCGACTACACTCATATCAGCGACAAGATAAATTGTGGGCTTGATGGCAGTGCACCAGCACCTGCCTTATGCTCGCATGGACAAAATCTTTACCATTTCAATGAGGCCATGCCATGAAACATGATCAAACAAAAGATACCACCACCCAATTTATGCATAGAGAGTCACACATGCCTGCCGTCAAAAAGGCAGTTGGCCTGATTGCAGGACTCATTTCCTCCTTCCTGTTCGTCAATATGTGCGTGGCTGCAGACCGCCAGGACACCAGCGCCAGTGCCCGCGCACGCTACGAATATGAGAAGAGTCTCTGCCTCAACGGCCAGTCCAATCAGTCAAAAGAAACCTGCCTGCGCGAAGCTGGTGCAGCCAGACAGCAAGCCAAATCAGACAGCCTCACCACAGCAAGCGAAGAGCAACTCCAGCGCAACCGTGAACGCCGCTGCGACTCCCATCCACCAGAAGACCGCGAATACTGCCTGCAACGCATGCGCGGAGCAGGAACCCAATCCGGCAGTGAACAAAGTGGCGGCATCTCGCGTGAACTGGTTGTACCGGTGAAGCCACCGCAGTGAGGTTTTGACTTAACTTTAATTAAAGCGCAAGATAAGTCCGCGCCTGTTTGCCTTTGGCAAACAGGCTTTTTTTTTAAAACAGTCTATGAACTAGGGTAATTGTAGGATGAGTAGCTCAAGATCGATGACGATTCGCCATCCGAATTTTAGGGAAAAGAATGCGTATGCTGACCAATCATATCTTTTGATTTATTAGAAACTAGGACGCCAAGATGGAAGAGCAGCTCTGTGCATGAGCCCCCCCTTTTTGTGGCTTACGAACGAGTCCTAGTCGCTACGTCAGAAATTTTTAGACAGGCTTTAAAAGTACAAAAATAGTTAAATTACCTTTTCAATAAACACTTATAACGCCCTCAATGATATTGTATTATTTATTACTATTTATAATAACTATATCTAATCAAGAGGGATTTCATGGCCACGTTCAAACAAAAATTAAATATTGCTAATTTCATATGTAAATTTGGTGATGAATTAGTTTTACTTGACCTATGCCATGAAGTTGTAATCCCAGCATTTACTACTGATGAATATGCGCGAGGTCACGGGGATTCAAAATACTTTTTGCATAACGTAAAAATCATTAATTTAAGCACAGATGACAACCCTGAATTAGCGATTGCGGGTCGGTTCATCAAGCAAACATCTGTCGTACGAGAGCAAATTTTTGAAGATGGAAAGATCATAAAAGATCACCAAGCGATGCCAAGTGCTCCAGCAAGTTTTTTTGTTCTTTTATTATCGAATCACAAGCTACTCTATATCCGAGAAAACGCTGGCTCCCCCTTACTTGGTACATTCACAACAACAATTGCAAGTTTTCTAAGGAAGGCACATCGGACTTGGATTGATGATATGTATAAGTTAAATAAAAATACTTCAGCTCCGCTTAAAAAAGTTGATCTCTTCAGAAATTGGCCCTTACCATCCTTGGAAATTGTCGAGTTATCAACAGGCACCGACATCAAACAATTTGTTAGAAAATTCAAAGTAATTAATGCAGTAGAAATACGATTGATAAATACGAATAACGAGCTTGATAACTATGAACTATTTACCAAGTTGAGAACTGTGAAAGACGATGTAGGTGCTGATCAATTGACGATAAAAACTGAAAAACCTGGAGAAGTTGGTCTGCAAGCGGCGCACGTTATTGATTTTATATCAACGCCTGCCGAAGAAGCCAATTCAAGAATCACTATCCGTGGTAAAGATTTAGCAGGAGACAAATTAAATGGAAACAACGAGCAATTTAAGGTCGCTATTCCAATTACTACGATACCTTCTGATGTAGGAAGGGCGGCAAATAGTGCGCTGGCTGCATTGCAAAAACAAGTCGATAGCGGAATTGTGTCAATTAAAAAAGCAGGAAGTGGGGCGCGCACTAAGCTTAAAAGAATCATTGAAGATTTGAGGGTCAAATGAATTTTAAAGGCGAAGATCTATTTGAAGAAAAAAATCTTTGGGCGATTTACAAAAGAAGTGTAAGTAACCTAAGAGTCTCCAACTTCAATAGATACACAACTATCGGTCTTATCGTCATACTGACGATAAGCACCATATATGCATCAACAGACTATAAAAGATATATCGAACTTATTAGGTCTATGAGCGAGCTTGGATTGGGCTTTGGTTCGCAAGTGCTTGGTTTTCTCATCGCTGGATTTACCATCTTCGCAACACTAACAAAGCCTGAACTATTTATCAGGATGTATGAAACTCAAAATAAAACATCTGGCTTAAATTACTTGAAGCACAATTTTTTTGCCTTTGTTGAGGTCTTTGTTGTTTATCTGAGTTTTCTCGTAATCTGTTTAATGATTAAGATTTTTGGCAACGCTGGGGGGATCTTATCTAGCCTAATTGATATGGTGCAGAAATCCGATTATTTCCCATGGGAATTTAAAAGAGCGATCTTAGCGAAAGTAGTATTCGTATTTTTTGCGACTTTTTTTTACTACATTATTGTGGTCCTGAAATCTTTCATCTACAACACGTATCACATCGTCATTACCTCAGTAGTATGGATATTGAACCCGATGTCACCTTTTACGCAAGATTCAGAGAAAACGTAGTTACGATTAAAACCTCAAAAGTTAGAAGTAGTCTGCCTTTAGTCAAATTATTTGCAGCAGACAGTCTTCGGCACCAAAGTAGTTTTGAAATATTAAAAGTTGGAAAACAAGGAGTATTAATTTGGACAGCCCTTTAAATAGAGTTTGGAAGAGCAATCCTGAATTAATTCGTAGTTACTACGGCAGGCTTCCTATTCATCAACGTCTTTGCGATGAAGTTAAGTATATTCTCGAAAAAAAAATAAAATCTTCAGGTATTGAGATCGGCCACCTGACCTCTAGGGCGAAAACACTTGAGAGTTTTTGCGAAAAAATAGAACGAAAAACATACAATAATCCATTGCAAGAGATCACCGACCTATCTGGTGTGAGAGTTGTTTTTTTATATGTGTCTGATAAAGATAAATTGGAACAGCTCGTTAAGGAAGAATTCGATATACATGAGAGAGTCGATAAACTCGGTGATCAAGGAGTGGAGAAATTTGGATATGGCGCTCTTCATTATATTGTTAGCTTAAAAGAGCAGCACGCTGGGGCAAGATACGACGATCTGAAGGGAGTTCGTTGTGAAATTCAAATTCGCACAATTCTCCAAGACGCATGGGCGATTGTGGATCATCATCTGTCGTACAAACACGAAGAAGATATTCCTAAAGAGTTGAAACGAAAACTTCATGCGCTTTCTGGGTTATTTGAAACTGCTGATGATCAATTCGAAAGAATCTATCACGCAAGAATTCGATATCAAAATAACGTAAAAAATTCAATTAGTGCCGATACTCAATCATTCTTGGAGAATGATATAAATCTTGACAGTCTACTTGGCTACATGGCTTGGAGGTTCCCTGATAGAAATACTGCTTCTATTGAAGCAGCAGCCGATTTGCTAGGAGAATTAAACCAATTTGGGTATAAAAAGTTAAGCAGCATTGACGAGGTGATAAAGAAGGGTTGGGATGCTGTAATTGCAAGTGAGAGAAAATATCCTCCGCAAGAGCCTGAAGAAGAAGAACCTGGACAATATGTCGGGGTTGGCTTAATAAGGAGTGCGTTAATATTTGTGGACGAGAATTATCGTTTATCCAAAAATGAAGGGTTGTTTCTGGAAAGAGTGAATGAGTTTCTAGGCTTGGTTAAATAGACTGTATTCAGAAAAGGCTTAGATTGGTATCAAGTAATTGCTTAACGTTGAAACCATAGATGCGATTGAGCAATTGGCTTTGAAAAACTTCGCGGACTGAAAAAAATACCTCTCGCCCCATAAATTGCCATATGACGAGAGGATCATCTTAATCTCAATCTACCGCTCCACCCCACTCCCCACAAACCCAATCACCGAAGCATTCGCCCAGTTAGCACAAACCTCTGCCTTGCCCGTCGCTTTGACACCCGTAGTCTTCAAATTAAGTTTGCTGATGCCGCGTATATCCAGCTCTGGCTTGACGACTGCTGGTGCTGTGACGAGGCCGCTGTCGAACAATAATTTATCGTCACCCCATACCTGGAATTGCAGACCGCCGTTGTTGCGGCAGCTGTCGTCTATGCCTACGTCGGCGCGGAAGGTTTGCCAGTCGCCTTTGAGTTGGTATTCGATTTCGCTGTTGCCGGGCACACCCAGGCCTTTGTGGAAGCGCAGGCCGTTCATTTGCATGCTGCTTTGTGTGCTGTTCTGCATGCCAGATTGTTTGCTGACTACACCTTTCAATGCCTTGGCACCTGCGTTGCTATAGGCCAGGTCTTTGGCGTAGCTGGCCTTACTGCCTGTGCCAGTATTTGCAACAGCATCAGACAAATAAGTTTGCAACTTGGCTTTGTCTGGTGCTGGTTTTTCGAGGATGCTGAATTCTGAAATCGTAATCGGGCTGACGACTACCGGGTTAAAGGCGTTATAGGCTTTGGCTGGTTTGGTTTCGCCTGTGCTGGTCAGGACCATGGGGTCTTGTGCGTCGCCGTCGTCGTTCTGGTCGTGGGTGCTGAGTACGCGGAAGCGGAACAGGCGGCCTGCTTTGGCGGCGAATTCTACTTTTTGTTTGCCCTCTTGTTTTTTGAGCTGGCCGGTGTAGATAGGTTTGCCCCATTCGCCGTTGGTGTCGGCCAGGTAGATTTCAAAGTCTTTGACCTGGCCGTATTGCCAGTTCTTGTCATTGCGTGGGGCGATTTCAAAACCGTTGATCATGCGGCGTTCGCCCAGGGCGAGGCTGAATTCATGAGCGCCTGTCTTTTGCGACTGATCACGCACGGTGCGGAACCAGGTGCCGGGTTTGCCGTCGAATGCGTTTTCCAGAGGATGGCCGGGTTCTTCTGCCGGGCGGCCCAGGACGATGAGGCTGTCCGGGGCGATGCTGTTGCCGAGGTCAGGTGCTGGCGGGTAGTCTGCTGTTGTCGCGAGTTGCTTGTTCGTGGCAACGGCGAGGCGGAACTCGTAAGCCTGGCTGACGGGCAGCCTGGCGGTCTTGATATGGACGGTGCCGTATTTTTCTGCGGCGTCATAAAACCAGCCGCTGCTGGCTTTGTCGTAGTCTGCGCGGCTGCTGTATGCCGGCAGATTTTGCTCACCAAAGTGCACAGAATCTGGCTGAACGCGGGTGTGGATTTGCAGTTGCAGGGCGCGTTGTTGTTCCATGCCTTCATAGCTGCCATTGACTGCGCCGACGTTGATGCTGATGTCGCCTGCGCGGTTTTCTGGTGCATCGACAGTGAAAGTTTGCAGGCTGGATTTGCCGCCCTGGTACTGGCGGCTTTCGCCATCGTCTTCATATAGGGTGAAGCTGGATTTGCCGTGCGGGTAAATGTCCAGCGTCAGCACATCTTTTGGTACCTGGCCGTCATACAGGGCGACCGGGTACATAGGCAAAATCGCACCGGCGCGCACCATGACGGGCAGTTTGTCCAGCGTGACTTGCTGGTCTATGACTTTGCCTTTTGCATTTGCTGTGACAACGCGGCCATCCCAGTAATCTATCCACTGGCCTTGCGGCAAATAGATACCTTTGCGCCAGCCTTTGCTGGCGGCCTGGCTACGGTACACAGGGGCCACCAGAAAGTCTTTGCCTAGCATGAACTGGTATTTGTAGTTCTCGTTATTGGCATTGGTATCTTGCGGATAATCCCACATCAGGCCGCGCACGATGGGTGCGCCGCTCTGCTCTGCTTCATGCGCATAGGTGTACATATAGGGCATGAGGCGCATCTTGAGTTTGAGGTAATCGCGGTTGATGCTGCGGTAGGGTTCGTCAAACCACCAGGGGTGTTTGCGTTCTGATTTTGACCAGCCTGACATGCCCATGAGCACGGGGGTAAAAGTCTTCCATTGCAAATCACGCGTAAAAGTCTCGGGGCTGCCGCCAAAGATGCCATCGACATCGCCAGTGGCATATGCCTGGCCGGACAGGCCTGAGCCTATCAGTGTGGGGATATGCCAGCGTATATAGTCCCAACTGCCGGACTGGTCACCTGTCCAGGTGACCGCATAGCGCTGTGTGCCTGCCCAGCCCATGACAGTCCATACAAACGGGCGTGCGTTGGAATTATCGAGTATGCCTTGGGCTGCGGCCATGTTGGCGTCGAGTGAGAACTGATAGCCCTTGCCTGTCCACGCGACGTCGAGCTTTTGCGCGCGTGTGCCTGCGGTGCCGACTTCCCATGCGATTTTATCGACGCCGTTTTCTGTCCACAGGCCGGTGCGAAAGCCATGTTTCTTCAAGCCTGCAACGACCTCGGGCAAATTGGTGTAACCGCAGCCATAGCCGTCGTTAGGCAGTATCCAGCCGCCGGGCATGTCATGCTCGCGGTATTTTGCGGCCACTGCGGCCACTACGTCTGGCGTCTTGCCGGTGGGGCCGTCGCTCCAGCCTGCGGGCACGGTGCCGGGCTTTTTGCTGTTGTCGCCATCGTTGTAGCAATCAGCATCACCATATTCATAGGCCCAGCGCGGCAAGAGTCTGGCGCGGCCTGTGAGTTCGGTGTAGCTGGCCAGCACGTCCTTGATGCTGTCGCCGACGAAGTAATAAGCATCAAAGCGTTTTTCCTGATGGCTGGTGCTGAGATAATCATTGGAGCGGAAATCATAGCTGCCATTGCTCCAGGTATTGCGCAAGACGCCATAGCCCTTGCTGCTCATGTAAAACGGTGCGGGGCTGGGCCTGTCGCCTTCTTCCCAACCGCCGGAATAAGATACCTCTAGTTGTTTGCCCTTGAAGGCGTAGCTGCCATTTTGCTGGCCGCCGCCAAAAAAGGCCTCATCCGGCGTGCTGGAGAGGGTCTGGAAGCTGGCCTTGTCACCAAGTTCCAGCGGTTGTTTTTCTTCCCAGAGCAGGGTCTTGTTGTCTGCCTTGTAGAGCGCCAGGCGCACGGGCGAGCGGTAGATGCGCAAGGCCATGGCGGATGTCTGCACCAGTTGATAGCCGTCTGGCGCAGTCACACTGATCGGAAAATCCGCATAGTCTTTTTTGAGCACGATAGGCGCAGCCTTGTCACCGGCATCCAGCAATTGCCCCTTGCTACCTGCCCAGACGCGGAACAGATCTGGCTTCAACAGACTGATCCTGACGATGCTACCATCATCCGTCGTGAACTCTATCTGGCGTTGCGCACTGACAGACAAATTGCGCATGCTGCCCAAAGGTGCAGCGTAACTGGCCGCAGACAGGGACAAAGCAATCAGGCTAGAGATCAGGGTCTTGCGCAAGTGTGGGTGCATGGTGGCGTCTGTGGGTAAATTCTGCGGTAGGTAAATGTCTGTTCAGCCGGGTTAATGCTGGTCGAGGCAATCAGGCGTTAATATATTAAAGGTATTTTCCCATACATCCCGTGCAAGACTCAAGCCTGGAATGTCTGACTGCATGAAAGACTCAACAACCAGCAGGATAGAGCGAATGGAGAAAGCCAAACCCGGGGCGATGAAGTCTGAGCCACGCTACAATGTGACAACTGTTGCGGCAACTATTACGACTACTATTACGACTACTATTTGCAGAACCCTGTTTCAAATCTTATTGGAGTGTTTTCATGAACAGCAGTACCCGCCAGATTGTTTTTATCGATGGCGTAGGCGGCAAGCGCTATATGCGCGGCAAGTTTGTCCGCTATTTTGAAAAGCGCGGATATGCCGTTGCATGTTTTGACTATCAGGTGTCATCCCAGTCCTTTGATGAAATCAAAAAGAACCTGAACGATTTTCTATCCAGTGTCGGCAACGCTGGTGATTACCATGCGGTAGGCTATTCTTTTGGCGGTGTACTTCTCAGGAGTCTTAACGGGCAGCTTGCGCCCTCGCTACGGCCCAGGCGCATCGTTTTACTTGCGTCGCCCTTACATGCGATGAAACTTGCCAATAGATTGCGGTACTGGAAAATCTACAAGTTGCTTACTGGCGAATGCGGCCAGTTCGCCGCTGACGAAGACAGAATGAACAAAGTCCCCATGCCGGATAGCCCAACCGCCCACATCTACGGCGTGTGGCCATGGCTAGGTGCTTTCGGTGTCTTCTTTGGATTTAAATTGCCACACGATGGCATGGTCGCAGCCGATGAAGCACTTCCGTCGCCACAAGCGCATGCTGTTTCTGTCCCGGCGAGTCATGCTTTCATTCCATCGAATGATGATGCATTAAGAGCCATAGAACAATGGTTTGGTGCAGTCTAACCAAGCGTAGACACGAAGTAGGTACGATCAGTGTAACGTAATCGTACGTATGGCAAACTGTGGCATAACAATGATCATATTCAACCCAACTCCAAAGGCGTTTTGTACTCTTCACTCAAAGGAATGCAAATCATCTGGATTTAATCAGCATGCGTACGATTACGCTCTGCTAATCGTACCTACACGATATACACGACTTTACTTTCTCCCAGAGATCTCTAATGTTGGCTAAGCTAGCCAGAGCGTGTAGTCAATGCCGTTTTGTATGGAACTGGCAACCAGTGCCTGGTTTTCAGGGCTGTCGCAAAAACTGGCAAGTACACCGGCGGCGCTGATTTTGCCGGTGTTGAGCTGGTTGAGCCAGTAATCATAACCAATCTGGTCGGGCGTACGGTGCAAGACATTTTGGTAGAAATTGCCAACCAGGGTGGCATTGCTGGGCGCGGTGCCATACAACTTCTGGAATTCTGGCGACTGGAAAAAACCGGCCGCCACCTGGGTCAGACTGGCCCCCTTGTCCATGTCATTGATCCAGTAGCCAAGGCCGACCAGATCAGGCTTGCGGTCAAAGGCGGCCTGGTACAAGCGGTACACCTGGCCTGCGGTGCCATTGATATCAAGCGCCAGCGCCTGGTCCTTGAACTGCAGGCGCTCTACATCAATGAGCTGGTCAGTGCCGTCGCTGCCGACCAGATCGGTGATGGCCCATGACTGGCCGTCCTTGCTTTTACTGATGCTGTAGCCAGCACGCGAGCCGCTATAGCTTGCCATGTCCAGGCCATCGCCGCCGGCCAGCAGATCGTTACCGCCACCACCTGTCAGCGTGTCCCTGCCCGCAAAGCCATACAGATAGTCGCCCCCAGCCGTCCCGGTCAGGATTTCACTAGCAGTGCTACCGTTGATGGTGATGCCGATGACGCTGCTGATCAGCATGCTGGTCGGTGTCCGGCTACCATCGGCAAAGCTCAGGAGTTCTATCGAATATAAAGTGTCAGTGCCATCACGGTTGCCGGTTTTGTCCTGGATGGTATAGCTGGTGTTGGCCGCATTGTAAGTGACGGTATAGTCACCCGCATTGCCGGAGTAATTGGCGATATCGTTACCGTCCCCGCCATAGAGGCTGTCGTCACCGGCACCGCCGACCAGGGTGTCATTGTCGGCCAGCCCGTTGATGGTGTTATTGCCTGTGGTACCGAGCAAATAGTCATTGTAGGGTCCACCGTCGATAATGAGGCTGGGTGTGGCTATCAGCAAGCCGGGGCGGATATTGGTGATGTCAGAAAATGAGAGCAATTCTATCGAATACAAAGTGTCAATGCCGTCACGGCCACTGACTTTGTCAGTCACGGTGTAGCTGGCGTTGACCGCATCATAGCTGACGGTATAGTCACTTATGCTGCCTGTAAAAAATGCGATGTCAGTGCCATCACCACCGTACAGGATATCGCTGCCAGCAGCGCCACGAAGGCTGTCATCACCAGCCAGGGCATTGATGGTGTCATTACCTGCCGTGCCTGTGAGAGTGTCATTGCCAGCAGTACCATTGATGGAGTTGCTGCTACCAGTACCAGCAGCCGGGTTATTGATCAGGCTGGCCGGGGCCTTGATGCCGTCGGCGAATCTCAGGTTTTCTACCGAATAAACAGTATCGCTACCGTCGCGGTTGATGAAACTGTCCTTGACGGTATAACTGTTATTGGCCGCATTGTAAGTGACGGTGTAATCATTGGCATTGCCAGAAAAAACCGCCACATCACTGCCGCCATCACCATACAGAAGATCATTGCCGGTGCCGCCATACAGATTGTCATCACCGAGGCCGCCAATCAGCGTGTCATTACCACCACGGCCCTCGATACGGTCATCCTTGGTATCACCTATGATCTGTTCATCGGTATCCCAGCCTATCATATATAGCGCGGCAATTTTATTGTCCCAGGTGTTGACGACATTGGTCATCGTGGTTGGCTTGAGCACCCAACCCATGTCCTGCAACATGGCCAGCTCCAGCCTGCCCAACAGGTAACGCTCACCATAGTTATAGTAATAGCCATTGAAATTGCTTGCCTCCAGCCATTGCATCTTGCTGTCTGCCACGGTGGGACCAGTACCCAGGTGATACATGCTTTGGCTACCACCAACCCGCACCTCAACTGGCTCGCCTAAGAGGGCAACAATGGCAGGGCCAGCCAGGGTGGCTGTGTTATTGCTATTCACAGTCAGGAATGAATCCCAGACTGACTCATAATTGCCTGGCAATTTGCCTGTTGCATCTCGATAGCCAATGAAACCCATGCCATGCAAAAGTTCATGCAAGACCACAGTGAAGGCGTCAACCTTGCTGGTATCAACTTTGCCACCTATGCTGTTGGCAATATTGGAATCCCAGTACAGGCCGTTGGCGTAGGAAGAAGTTGGGTCAATATTGATGATCAGGTCAGGCTTGTCAGGCGCGGGATCGATACCAGTGCGTGATTCTGCAGTTTGCGAGGCCTCGTACACGTCCAGGCCATTTTTCTTGCCAAGAAAAGTGACGTTGTTAGTACCGCCAAAACGCCCTGTAGGGGTCGCCTCTGCATTGATCTGAATATCTATCGTACCCTTGAAGACGACAAACTGATCGAGATACTTGAGAGCAGCATTGATGGTGGCCGCCAATAGCGGCAAAGCTGCCAGTTTGCCTCCGACATCGTTATAGATGATATTAACGTTTGGCATGAGCGACCACCTTGGCGAAGGTAATTTGATTGCAACAATATACTACGGACTTTGGCCGCGATAATCAAAAAGCAGTGAATAACAACAGATGCTGCCGTATGTTTGTGCGCGAGTTTCTCAGCGGACACAGCAAGCATAGGCATAGGGAGTAGGTATGATTAGCGCAACGTAATCGTACGCATGTAATGCGTGTGCAACAGGTAACACTAAGCCAGTACCGAAGCCGGTTTGTTTTTTCTTTAAACGGAGTGCGGACTACTTTTTTGACTTGGCGCTGACATAGCAAACCTCTTATCGAAGCGCCTGAAATTAATTGACATGCGTACGATTACGCTTGCGCTAATCGTACCTACACAGACTAACAATTTTCCGATTTGATTTTACCTCTCAGGTAATTGCCAAATCTTGTGATGCGTCTATGATCGTTGCTATATTTGCAGAGGGCAGGGTCATGACTTTTTCACTTTCTTATGTTGTTTCGGCAGGTCTGGTTGTGGTCGGCTTGGTGCACTTGGCACCTGTTGCCGGTTGCCTTGGACAGGCGCAGCTTGCTGCCTTGTACGGGATCAGTATAGACGGCCCTAATGCAGATATCTTGCTGCGCCACCGGGCCGTGTTGTTCGGCTTGTCTGGCGTATTCATGTTGTTGGCTGCGGCAAGATCCGAATTGCAGTGGCTCGCCCTGAGTACCGGGCTGGTCAGCGTAGTCTCGTTCCTGGCAATTGCGATGATCGTCGGCGGATATAACGCCGCCATAGGCCGTGTCGTCATGGTGGATGGTGTTGTGCTGCTGGCACTTGTGATTGCCAGTCTGGCGAAATACAAGTTACAGCAAGCGTAGGTATGAGTAGTGAAACGTCATCCCACCTACGCGGTATTCATGATGTGCTTTCACAATCAAGTACCTGAAAGCACCACTTTCAAAGTGTCTCTCAACTGCTCAGCCTTTTCTGCCGAAGGCGCATTCTTGATCGCTAATTGCGCCGCATCTTTTGCTTCTGTAAATTTGTGCAATGCGTGCAAGACATGAGCATGGGCAATGCAGTTCAACCAGTGGGCAGGAGCGGCTTGCAAAGAAGGCTGCAGCACGTTCAATGCTTCGTTCGCAAGATTCATTCCCAGCAAATGCATTGCCAGGAAATATCTGCTCGTGATGATGGTGATGCTGCTTTCTGTTTCACCATCCTGCAATTGAAGAGAAAGCGCTTGCTCGTAGTGCAGTCGGGCTTTGTCGCTCTGGCCTGCCTGCGCATGGATACCCGCCAGTTGGCCATGGTAATCGGGCACAGCCCAATTACCTTGGTCAGCAAGGGCGATTGCTTCTTCTGTTTTTTGTGCGGCCAGTTCCAGCTCGGATTTTTCCCACAGGGCCAAACCTTCTTGCGCCAGTTGGCTGGCTTTTTTCTGATCAATCATTGTCAAGTAAAGCTTTCAAAATATCACGTGAGTCAAATGCTGCCCGGCGCAGGCGGTCGTTCACGCCTTGCCAGTCTTTGTCTTGCGGCAGGGCTTCTACCAAAATCAAATCTGCATGGGCATGATCAAGTTCACGCAAACCGGCATACAGGTCGTGGGCATAGCCTACCGGGTCGGCGGGCAGGTGGCGCCAGGCTTCTGCGTGAATGGCGGGGTGGGCTTGGTAGCTCATGAGGGCGAGTTTTTTGTTTTTGGCGTGCAGGCGATTCACTGTGTCGTCGAGTTCTGCGGCTTCTACCAAAATCACTGGCGTGTGGGGTGCGTAGTGGGCGTCGAGAGTGCCGGATGCGCGTGGGGCTGCGGCGTCTGGTGCTGCTGGCGTGGTGCCCAGCACGGCAGCCATCTGGGCGACAGTGATGTGACCAGGGCGTAGCAGCACGGGGCCGTGGGTGGCGAGGCGGCTGAGATCGACTATGGTGGATTCTATGCCGACATCGCTCTGGCCACCGTCAAGTATGCTGGCGATGAGGCCGCCGGGCTGTATCTCTTGCTCGAATTCTTCTTCTACGTGCGCTGCCATGGTGGGGCTGACGTGGCCGAATTTATTGGCCGATGGCGCAGCCACACCGCCCTTGCCTGCCTTGAAGGCGCGCAAGAGTTCTTGTGCCACGGGGTGCGATGGGCAGCGTATGCCGACGGTGTCTTGCCCGCCTGAGACAGCATCCGGTATATGGTCGGCACGCTTCAAAATCAGGGTCAGCGGGCCTGGCCAGAAGGCGGCGATGAGCTGGTGCGCTTCTGCTGGGATGTCCTTGACCCAGTAGCTGATGTCAGCACCGGGGGCAACGTGGACAATCACAGGATGATTCGATGGCCTGCCCTTGGCGGCATAGATATTGGCGACGGCAACTGGGTTTTCTGCATCAGCGCCGAGGCCATACACGGTCTCGGTCGGAAAAGCGACCAGTTGGCCGCTTTCCAGTGCTTGTGCTGCTGCTGCGATTGCCTCAGGTGTACTGGCTTGTGACTTCATGCCCACTCCGGTGCTGCTATGCCAAGTATGTCGCAGGCTTTGCCCAGGTTGCCCTGCGCTTCTGCCATCGTAGTTGCGACGAAGGTGACGTGGCCCATCTTGCGGGCGCGGCGGGCTTCTGCCTTGCCGTACAGGTGCAGGTGCGCCCCCGGGATGGCCAGCACCTGATCCCACGCGGGTTCGCGCATGGTGTCGGTGTCGCCTTCATACCAGACATCACCGAGGATATTGAGCATGGCGGCTGGTGAATGCTGGCGCACATCGCCCAGCGGCAATTGCGCGAGTGCCCTGACCTGTTGCTCAAACTGGCTGGTGATGCAGGCATCAATCGTGTAGTGGCCGCTATTGTGCGGGCGTGGTGCCATTTCATTGACGACCAGGCTGCCATCCCTGAGCACAAAAAATTCTATGCACAGCACGCCCACATAGCCCATCTCTGCAATGATGTGCAGAGCGGCGGCTTGCGCCTTGCTGGCGACATCTGCCGACACATGGGTGCTGGGGGCAATAGTAGTGAACAGGATACCGTCGCGGTGGACGTTTTCTGCAATCGGGTATACAACCGCTTCGCCATCGACGCCACGGGCGACGAGGACCGATACTTCATAAGCCAGTGGCAGCATTTTTTCCAGCACGCAATGCTGGCCGTTCATGCCAGCGAAAGCAGTAGCAAGTTCAGCACGGTCACGCACGCGTACCTGGCCTTTGCCGTCATAGCCCATGCGTACGGTTTTCAAGATGCCGGGCAAGAGATCATCACTGACCTTGGCAACATCATCCTGGCTGGTGATACCCCAATGCGGTGCCGGATAGACATGCGTGGTCGCGCCACAGCGGGTGAAGAAGTGTTTTTCTGCGAGGCGATCCTGGGCGATGGAGACACAGGCAGCAGCCGGGGCGACAAAGCTGGTTTGCGCCAGCAGCTTCAAACTTTCTGCCGGGACGTTTTCAAATTCTGTGGTGACAGCTTTGCTGAGCTTGGCCAATGCCATCAGGCCAGGGTGGTTTTCATAGCCTGCCTGGATATGCTGACCTGTCACTTGCGCTGCTGGACAGCCCGCTTCAGGTTCCAGCACGGCTACCTGGTAACCCATGGCTTGCGCCGCCTGGGCAAACATGCGACCCAGTTGGCCACCGCCCATGATGCCAAGGCAACTGGCGGGAGTGTTGGGTAACAATGGCTGGCGGGGCTGTGCGGGCTGTTGATGAGTGGTCATGGTAGTGATTTCAAACTAGGAATCGTTTGTACACAATAGTACAAATCAAATGGGATACGGATATTCAGGCGAATTTGTTCGTGCTCGTTGATTAGGCTGCGATCGTAGGTTGGGCTTTATCGTAGGTTGGGCTACGCCTTATCAGCCCAACACTCGGCGTTTAAATAACGCATACGTTTGTTGAGGCCCAATGTTGGGCTGTTGAAGCGTAGCCCAACCTACAAGATCAATCCAACCTACAAGGTCAGCCCAACCTGCGAAATCTTCCGCTATCAACGAAAATCTAAACCGGCAACACCATATCGCGTGCAACTTGCGTTTGCTTTTCGCGGAACTCGATCAACCTCGCGGCCAATGCATCATCTGTTGTTGCCAATATCGCAATCGCGGCCAATGCTGCGTTTGCTGCGCCTGCCTCACCTATCGCGAAGGTTGATACCGGTATGCCTTTGGGCATTTGCACGATGGACAGCAATGAGTCTTCGCCGCGCAGGTATTTGGATGGCACGGGCACACCCAATACTGGCACGATGGTTTTTGCTGCGATCATGCCTGGCAGGTGGGCGGCACCGCCAGCACCGGCGATGATGGCGCGCAGGCCGCGCTCGCGGGCGGTTTCTGCGTAGGTGAACATTTCATCGGGCATGCGGTGGGCCGAAACGACCTTGGCTTCAAAGCCTATGCCAAATTCCTTGAGGATGGCGACGGCGTTTTGCATGACATCCCAGTCTGAGGATGAACCCATGACGACGCCGACAAGGACTTGATTTGTAATAGTCATCATCAGTCCTTCAGACTTTCGCCAGTCAGGCGTTCCAGCGCTTCACGGTATTTGGCGGCAGTTTTTTGCACGACTTCATCTGGCAGCGCTGGTGCTGGTGCAGTCTTTTTCCAGCTGGTGATGGTTTCGAGATAATCACGCACGAACTGCTTGTCAAAAGACGGTGGTGAAATGCCGGTGGCATACGAATCAGCAGGCCAGAAGCGCGAAGAATCAGCCGTCAGCACTTCATCCATCAGATGCAGGACGCCATTATCGTCGAGGCCAAATTCAAACTTGGTGTCGGCGATGATAATGCCACGGGTGGCGGCATATTCTGCAGCTTCGGTATAAAGCTGTATGCTGATGTCGCGGATTTTGGCGGCCAGTTCTGCACCTATGCGTTGCTCGGTTTCTGCATAGCTGATGTTTTCATCATGCTCGCCCATTTCTGCCTTGGCAGCCGGGGTAAAGATAGGTGCAGGCAGCTTGGCAGCCTGTGGCAAGCCTGCTGGCAATTGTATGCCGCAGATTGCACCAGTCTCTTGATAATCTTTCCAGCCTGAGCCGATGATGTAACCACGTACCACGGCTTCTACCATGATGGGTTTCAGGCGTTTTGCAACGACTGCACGGCCTTTGACTTGCGCCACTTCATCTGCTGATACCACGGATTCTGGTGCTACACCAGTCAGATGATTAGGCACGATGTGACCCAGCTTTTCAAACCAGAAATTCGCCATCTGGTTCAGCACGCGACCTTTGTCGGGGATGGGTTCATTCATGATGACATCGAATGCGGACAGGCGGTCACTGGTGACGATGAGCAGCTTGTCGTCGCCGACAGCGTAATTGTCACGTACCTTGCCACGGCCCAGCAAAGGCAGGGAATGAAGAGTGGAATTGATTTGCGTAGTCATGAGGGATTTCTTTATTTCGATCTGGATAGGGTTTACACAGAATTGTTGGTAGGACAAATGCAGTTTCTCGTAGGTTGGGCTACGCTTCATCAGCCCAACACTGGGCCTCAACAAACGTATACGTTATTTAAACGCCGAGTGTTGGGCTGGTAAACCGTAGCCTAGCGAGGCCCGGCCCAACCTACGAGATTACTACCGTCAAAAACAATTTTGTCTAAACCCTGAACTTCCTCACCCCGGCTCACACCGGAATGAGGAAACAAATTTACTTATTTCTTAATTGACGATCTGCGCCAAAGCGCCTTTTTTGTACTGCTCTGCCACTTTTTCCAAAGCCATAGGCTTGATCTTGCCTGCCTGGCCTTCGCAACCGAAAGACAGATAACGTGCCTTGCACACCAGCTTGGCGGCTTCACGCGCTGGCTTCAAATAATCACGTGGATCAAACTTGGATGGATTTTCAAACATGTAACGACGGATCGCGCCTGTCATTGCCAAGCGGATGTCAGTGTCGATGTTGATCTTGCGCACGCCGTTCTGGATGCCGATGACGATTTCTTCAACCGGCACACCATAGGTTTCTTTCATGTCACCACCAAACTGACGGATTTCATCCAGCAGTTCTTGTGGTACGGAAGAAGAACCGTGCATCACCAGATGCGTGTTAGGAATGCGTTGGTGGATCTCTTTGATGCGGTCGATTGCCAGGATGTCGCCGGTAGGCTTACGGGAGAATTTGTAGGCACCGTGGGAAGTACCGATGGCGATTGCCAGTGCATCGCACTGGGTTTGCTTGACGAAGTCAGCAGCTTGCTGCACGTCGGTCAACAATTGTTCGCGCGTCATTTTACCGTCGGCACCGTGGCCGTCTTCCTTGTCGCCCATCATGGTTTCGAGAGAACCGAGCACGCCCAATTCTGCTTCTACCGTGACGCCGATGGAGTGGGCAAACTTGACCACTTCACGCGATACTTCGACATTGTATTCATAGCTGGCGACGCTTTTGCCGTCTTCTTCCAGCGAACCATCCATCATCACCGAAGTGAAGCCGGATTTGATCGCAGCCATGCAGACTGCTGGCGACTGGCCGTGGTCCTGGTGCATGACGACGGGGATGTGCGGGTAGGCTTCTACCGCAGCTTCGATCAGATGACGCAAGAATGCTTCGCCAGCATATTTGCGGGCACCGGCAGAGGCTTGCATGATGACAGGTGCGCCAACTTCATCGGCGGCCTGCATGATGGCGGTGACTTGCTCCAGGTTGTTGACGTTGAAAGCTGGCAGACCATAGCCGTTTTCGGCGGCGTGGTCCAGCAATTGACGCATGGATACGAGTGGCATAATTAACTCCAGATTGCTTTATAAAAAAATCTTTGCCGCACTTTCATACTGAAGCGGCGCTCAGTTCTCGCCTACCCTGACAATTTTCATTGCATTGGTGCCGCCCACCTGCCCCATCGGCTCACCCCAGGTGACAACGATCATGTCGCCTTTGACGACAACTTCGTTTTTGAGCAAGACGGTTTCGGCAGATTTCAACACTACTTCCCTGTCAGCAGAGTAAGGCAGGTTGAAAGTCTGGACATTGCGGTACAGCGCTGCCTTGCGCTGGGTAGCTACACTCGGTGTCAATGCAAACAGCGGCACGTCAACACTGTGGCGGCTCATCCACAAGGCAGTAGAACCCGACTCGGTCAGGGCCACGATGGCTTTCACACCCAGGTGGTGCGCTGTGAACAGCGCACCATAGGCGATGGACTGGTCGATACGGGTAAAGGTCATGTTGAGGAAGTCGGCATCGAGCTTGTTTTCCTGGAATTTTTCAGCTTCCAGGCAAATCAGCGACATCGCTTCCACGGTTTCTATCGGGTATTTGCCTGATGCAGTTTCTGCCGAGGTCATGACGGCATCAGTGCCGTCCAAAACAGCATTGGCCACGTCGGACACTTCAGCACGGGTAGGCACGGCATTGACGATCATGGATTCCATCATCTGGGTGGCAGTAATGGCCACCTTGTTGGAAGCACGCGCCATCTTGATCATGCGTTTTTGCAGGGCTGGCACGGCCGCATTGCCGACTTCAACGGCCAGGTCACCACGGGCCACCATGATGCCGTCAGATGCATCAAGTATCTCTTGCAGCAGCGGTATCGCTTCTGCACGTTCTATCTTGGCGATCATCATGGGTTTGTGATTATAAGGTTCACCCGCGATGTTGGAGAGTTGCCTTGCCATTTCCATGTCAGTCGCATTTTTTGGGAAAGACACGGCCACATAATCGGCCTGGAAAGACATGGCAGTCTTGATGTCTTCCATGTCCTTGCCGGTCAGTGCTGGCGCTGTCAGGCCACCGCCCTGGCGGTTGATGCCCTTGTTGTTGGACAGCTCGCCACCTATCTTGGTGACGGTATGGATTTCATTACCAACGACTTTTTCAACGACGAGCACGATGAGACCGTCATTGAGCAAAAGCAGGTCGCCATTTTTGACATCACGCGGCAGGGCCTTGTAATCAAGGCCGACGCGCTCTTGCGTACCCATGGTGCAGTCTGCATCAAGGATGAACTTGTCGCCGTTTTCAAGATTGATGCGGGAATTTTCAAACTTGCCTATGCGGATTTTTGGACCTTGCAAATCGGCCATGATGGCGATTTCACGGCCACACTCTGCTGCTGCCTGGCGCACCATGGTGGCCCGGTCTATATGATCCTGCGCCTTGCCATGCGAGAAATTCAACCTCACCACATTTACCCCGGCATGGATCATACGCTTGAGCGTAGCCAAGTCATTTGAAGCTGGGCCTATGGTGGCAACAATCTTGGTGGCACGTGACATCTGGTCTCCTGAAATTAAATATTATTTTGCAAGCGCTGCCTAAGCTACTGCGCGACACGATTTTGAGCCTGCGATGCTCGTCGTACTCAAGTACGACTGCGCTTCTTAACTCAAACTAGTGCCGCTCGCTACGCTTATGCAGCGCTCACATGTTTGATTTTCTTATTCGTCAAAGTCTCTACGCAAAGTTCAAACAAAAATTACCATCCAAATTTGCTTTGTGATTCTTAGCCCTGCAAACGACAAGTCTTGATTTATTTCACAGCACGTTGCAACAAAATTTCTACTGCTGGCAGGGTTTTGCCTTCCAAAAATTCCAGGAAAGCGCCGCCGCCTGTCGAGATATAACCTACCTTGTCAGCAATGTTGTACTTGGCAATCGCAGCCAGGGTGTCGCCACCGCCAGCAATCGAGAAGCCTGCTGAATCGGCAATCGCCTGTGCCAGCACTTTGGTGCCGTTGCCGAATTGGTCAAATTCAAATACGCCGACCGGGCCGTTCCAGACTATCGTGCCAGATTTTTTGATCTGCTCTGCCAGCAGTGCAGCTGTCGTCGGGCCGATGTCGAGGATCATGTCGTCGTCCTGCACATCTGCCACTGCCTTGACGGTTGCCACTGCGGTTGGCGAGAACTCTTTGGCACACACTACGTCAGTCGGGATAGGTACAGACGCACCGCGCTTGGCCATCAAATCGATGATGGCCTTGGCTTCTTCCACCAGATCCGCTTCTGCCAGGGACTTGCCGATCTTGAGACCGGATGCCAGCATGAAGGTGTTGGCAATGCCACCACCGACGATGAGGTTATCGACCTTGACTGCCAGCGATTTCAGAATAGTCAGTTTGCTCGATACCTTGGAACCAGCGACGATAGCCACCAGTGGGCGCGCAGGTTGACCCAGCGCCTTGCCCAGCGCATCCAGCTCGGCAGACAACAGCGGACCAGCGCAAACAACCGGGGCAAACTTGGCGATGCCGTGGGTAGTTGCTTCTGCACGGTGGGCAGTGCCAAAGGCGTCATTCACATACACGTCGCACAGGGCAGCCATCTTTTGCGCCAGTGCGTCGTCGTTTTTCTTTTCGCCTTTGTTGACGCGGCAGTTTTCCAGCAAGACCACCTGGCCAGATGCTACATCGACACCATCAACCCAGTTTTGCTTGAGTTCTACATTCACACCCAGCAATTCAGACAAGCGTTTGGCAACCGGTGCCAGTGTATCTTCCGCCTTGAATTCACCTTCAGTCGGGCGACCCAGATGCGAAGTCACCATCACGGCCGCACCTGCCTGCAAAGCCTGCTGTATCGCCGGGACAGACGCGCGGATACGGGTATCTTCGGTAATATTGCCGTCATCGTCCTGAGGAACGTTCAAATCGGCGCGGATGAAAACACGTTTGCCCTGGAGCTGGTTTGCTGCGATCAGGTCACTGAGTCGGTTGAATTGCATCGTGATATGGAGTTGGCAAGGTTGAAGGGTGGCGCATTGCCTGCGAGAGCCGGGCAATGAATTCCGCCAGTAAATTTACAGCATATTTACTGCATAAGTTCTCAGCCCGCTATTTTACCAAAGCCCGCTTGCAGACCATACGGTTTTGCGCGGGTTTTGCGCGTTTAATGTGAAATTTGATAATAAATTGACATTTATTTGGTGGAATTGCTTGGGCTTGGGGATTGCGGGTGGGTTTGATTGGGGATGGATGGGGTTTGATGGGCAATCAGTACGTTCGTGCTTTTGTTGCTTTTTCGGTCAATTTTCTATGCTAAACGCTTTGTTGGCTGATATACATTACAACAGATAGCCGCAGGTAAAACTGCTATACATCAATGCAGCCACGTCCATAGCTACGTTATTTCAGCGTGCTTTTGGCTGGAATCCAGCGGCGTTAGTGGCAAACTTTGTGCGAGTCAATTTCTAATTCCTCGTGCTTGAGAGCTCTGCTTTCTTAATACCTATACACGTAATCTACGATTGCAGGTCGGGGGTAGCCCGACAGCTACTCACTTTTCTTGTCTCGCCAAGAAAAGTAAGCCAAAGAAGGCGACCCAGGTGTAGTCGCCCCCTAAAGGGGGTTCCCGTTTATGTAGTGGTCTAATTTGCCAGGACAGTGAAATAAGAGGAAACTCAATCACAAAGAGGCCTCAACATGATGAAGAAACACTTCGACACACCGCTCAAACTGGAAGTGGTGAAGATGGAGAAAGAGCAAGGACTGAGTATATCGAGAGTTAGTCAAAGTATGCACATAGGAGAAACGGCGATACGCCGGTGGATGAAACAATACGAAACGGAACTTGATGGAGAGCCGTTAGCAAGTAAGCCACTGACAGCAGAACAACAGCGCATCCGTGAGCTGGAGCAAGAGAACCGGCAACTGCGTATGGATGTGACCATCTTAAAAAATGCGTCGGCCTTCTTCGCCAGGGAAATGAAATGAGCTACAGGCTCATCACCCACTTGCAAAAGAAGGCCATTCCGGTCACGCATAGTTGTCGGGTACTGGAAGTCAGCAGATCAGCGTATTACGCCTCGGTACAACGCCATGCGATGCCCCGGATTTGTAGCAAGGAAGTTCATTTGAAAGCGGCTTTTAGTGCCAGTCACAAGTCCTATGGCAGCCGTCGCCTGGTGATGGCAATGCAGGCGCAAGGCATCCGTATTGGTCGTTATCAGGTTCGCAGTCTGATGCGGCAGGCCAGACTGCAGCCAGTCTGGCGACGTAAATTCGTGCACACCACCAATAGCAGGCATAACTTGCCTGTAACAGAAAACATTCTGTCCAGGCAGTTCAATCCTGTAGCCCCCAACCTGGCTTACGTATCAGATATCACCTATATCCGTACTGAAACAGGCTGG